>JBDRKM010000343.1:0-32460 GCA_043814015.1 Pseudomonadota bacterium | reverse complement strand
GGACGTCTACCCCAGCGCCAAGAAGGATTCCGGCGCCTACATGTCGGGCAGCGCGTACGCCGTGCACCCCTACGTGATGCTGAACCACAACAACGATCTCGAGTCGGTGTTCACGGTGGCCCACGAGTACGGCCACGCGATGCATTCCTACTACAGCAACCGGGCGCAGCCCTTCCTGTACGCCGATTACTCCACCTTCAACGCCGAGATCGCCAGCACCACCAACGAAGAGCTGCTGCTCTCGTACCTGCTGGCCACCACCCCCAAGAAGGACGTGGACACCAAGCTGATGCTGCTGAACCAGCGGCTCGAGAACATCCGGCTCACCATCTTCCGCCAGACCATGTTCGCCGAGTTCGAGCTGGCCATCCACGAGCACGCCGAGCAGGGCAACCCGCTGACCGCCGACTTCCTCAACAAGACCTACGGCGACCTCATCCAGAAATACTACGGGCCGGACTTCCAGATGGGCGCGCACGACGCCAGCGAGTGGGCCTTCATCCCCCACTTCTACTACGACTTCTACGTCTTCACCTACGCCACGGGCCTCACCTCGGGCATCGCCATCGCCCAGCAGATCCTGGACAAGAAGCAGGGTGCCGCCAACGCCCAGCGCTTCAAGGACGCCTTCCTGTCCGCGGGCTCCTCCCAGCCGCCCCTGACCATCCTGGCGAACGCCGGCGTGGACCTCACCACCCCGGCGCCCATCACCGCGATGCTCGACCTCTTCGAGCAGACCGTGGTGGAGTTCGAGGCCGCCTGGGACAAGAAGCACGGCGCGAAGTAGCCGTCCACCCGCCAAGCGAGGGCCCGGCGGCACCCCCGTCCGGGCCCGACCTGTGCTAGGAGATCACCCCGCCCCCCCGAGGAACCCGCCATGATCTCCTACGCGTCGCGCAGCTGGACTTCCACCCTCCTGGCCTGGCGGGGCACCGTGCTCCCGCGGGTCCTGCCCATGGCCCTCGGCATCACGCTGCTCGCCGTGGGCGTCGTCGCCCTGCGGGAGATCGGCATCTACACCCTCAAGCTCGACCCCACCCCCCACACCCTGATCGGCGTGGCGCTCGGCCTGCTGCTGGTGTTCCGCAACAACGCCTCCTACGACCGCTTCTGGGAGGGGCGCAAGCAGTGGGGCGCCATCGTCAACCACGCCCGCAGCCTGGTGCGCTGCGCCGCGGCCTTCGCCGGGCCCGCGCCCGACCTGGCGCGGCTGGTGGCGGCCTACGCGCGCGCCCTCAAGCAGCACCTGCGCGGAGAGAAGGAGCTGGCCGAGCTGGCCCCGTTGCTGCCTGCCGCCGACCTCGAGGCCGCCCGGTCCTCGGACAACCCGCCCCTGACCATCGCCTTCCTGCTCGCCGAACGGGTCCAGGCCCTGGCCTCGGAGGGCCGCGTCTCCCAGGAGATCGCGCGCACCCTGGAGGGCTACATCGCCAGCCTGACCGACGCCCAGGGCGCCTGCGAGCGCATCCTCAGGACCCCGATGCCGTTTGGCTACGTGGTCCACATCCGGCAGCTGCTCACCATCTACCTGCTGGCCCTCCCCTGGGTCCTGGTGGAGAAGCTCGGCTGGGTGGCCATCCCCACCGCCGGCCTGATCGCGTTCGGTCTCATCGGCATCGAAGAGATCGGCGTGGAGATCGAGGACCCCTTCGGCACCGACCCCAACGATCTGCCCATCGACGCCCTCTGCGCCACCATCGAAGCCAACACCGCCGGCGTGGCAGCGCTGGACGCCTCCCGCCGGGCCGGGTCGTGAGCGCGGACGCCATCCGGATCCGCGGCGCGCGGGAGCACAACCTCCAGGGCGTCGATCTCGATGTCCCCCGCAACCGCCTGGTGCTCTTCACCGGCGTCTCCGGCTCCGGGAAGTCGTCCCTGGCCTTCGACACGCTCTTCGCCGAGGGCCAGCGCCGCTACGTGGAGTCGCTGTCGGCCTACGCGCGCCAGTTCCTTGGGCAGCTCGACAAGCCCCACTACGACAGCATCCAGGGGCTCACCCCCACCATCGCGGTCTCCCAGCAGGCGGCCGGCAAGAGCCCCCGCTCCACCCTGGCCACCCAGACCGAGGTCCACGACCACCTGCGCGTGCTCTTCGCCCGCGCCGGTATCCAGCACTGCACGGGTTGCGGCCAGCCCGTGGGCCGGCAGTCGGCGGCCGAGATCACGCGGGCCCTGCTCTCGCTGACCGGCGGCACGAAGTTCTCCCTGCTGGCGCCGCTGTTCCGCCAGCGCAAGGGAGGGCAGGAGGCCCTGCTGGACGAGGTGAGGAAGGCCGGCTTCAGCCGCCTGCGCGTGGACGGGCGTCTGGTCCTGCTGGAGGAGCTGGGGCCGCTGGATGCCCGCCGGCCCCACGACGTGGACGTGGTGGTGGACCGCCTGCGCATGCGCGAGGGCCTCGGCGAGCGCCTCGCGGACTCCGTGGAGACCACCCTCAAGCTGGGCCAGGGCGTGCTCATCGCCGCCGTCGAGGGTGGCGACGAGCGGCTCTTCTCCGAGCGGTTGGCCTGCCCCACCTGCGGGCTCTCCTTCCCCGAGCTGTCCCCGCAGTCCTTCTCCTTCAACAGCCCGCTGGGCATGTGCCCGGCCTGCCAGGGGCTGGGCCGCCGCCACGCGCTCGACCCCGCCCTGGTGGTGCCCGATCCCGCCCTTAGCCTGCGGGGCGGGGCCATCGCCCCCTGGGCCAAGGTCCTGGCCAACCCGAAGAGCTGGAACTCCAGGATGTTCGAGGCCCTCGGCCGCCAGCACGGCTTCGACCTCGAGACCCCATGGCGCGCGCTGCCGGAGGACATCCAGCGCCTGATCCTCCACGGCACAGGCGCCGGGAGCTTCCAGGTGGCCTGGCAGAGCGAGCGCATCGAGGGCCGGGTCACCCTGGACTGGGAGGGCGTGCTGCCCACCCTGATGCGCCGCCTGTCCGAGACCAAATCAGAGGGTCAACGCCGCTTCTACATGTCCTTCATGGGCGATGCGCGCTGCGAGGCCTGCGGTGGGGGGCGCCTGCGGCCCGAGTCCGCCGCGGTGCGGGTCGGGCCCCACACCCTGCCGGCGCTCACCGCCATGACGGTGGCGGAGGCCCGCGGCGCCGTCGAGGGGCTCGATCTCCCAGGCGCGCGCGCCGCCATCGCCCAGGAGCTGATCGCCGGGATCGGCCAGCGCCTGCGCTTCCTGCAGGAGGTGGGGCTCGGCTACCTCTCGCTGGACCGCGGCGGCGCCACGCTCTCGGGCGGCGAGAGCCAACGCATCCGCCTGGCCTCCCAGCTCGGCGGCGAGCTCACCGGCGTGACCTACGTGCTGGACGAGCCCTCCATCGGGCTGCACCCGCGGGACAACGCCCGCCTCGTGGCCACCCTGCAGCGCCTGCGCGACGCCGGCAACACCGTGGTGGTGGTGGAGCACGAGCGGGAGACCATCCTGGCGGCCGACCACGTCTTCGACTTCGGGCCTGGCGCCGGACAGCAGGGCGGGCGCATCGTGTGCTCCGGCACCCCGGCCGAGCTCATGGCCTGCCCCGGGTCGCTCACCGGGCAGTACCTCGCGGGCCTGCGCCAGGTCCCGGTCCCCGCCGCGCGGCGCGCGCCCGGACAGCGCCGCCTGCGCCTGGTGGGGGTCCGCGAAAACAACCTGTGCGAGCTCACCGTGGACATCCCGCTCGGGCTGCTGGTGGCGGTCACCGGGGTCTCTGGGGCTGGCAAGTCCTCCCTGGTGGAGCATGTCCTCTCCCCAGCCCTGCACAACCGCCTGCACGGGGCGAGCCGTCCCGTTGGGGCCCACGACCGCATCGAGGGCCTGCAGCACCTCTCCAAGGTCATCGACGTGGACCAGGCCCCCATCGGCCGCAGCCCGCGCAGCAACCCGGCCACCTACACCAAGGCCTGGGATCTCATCCGTGGCCTCTTCGCCAAGACCAAGGAGGCGCGCGTGCGCGGCTACGGCGCCGAGCGCTTCTCCTTCAACAAGAAGGGCGGCCGCTGCGAGGCCTGCACGGGTGACGGCTACCGCCGCATCGAGATGCACTTTCTGGCCGACGTGTTCGTGCCCTGCGAGGTCTGCGGCGGCCGGCGCTTCGACGAGAGCACCCTGGCCGTGCGCTACCGCGGCCACGACATCGCCCAGGTGCTCGCCATGTCCGTGGATTCGGCCCTGGCCCTGTTCGCGGCCCACCCCAAGCTCGCCCGCATCCTGCAGACCCTCTCGGATGTGGGCCTCGGCTACCTGTCGCTCGGTCAGCCCGCCAACACCCTCTCCGGCGGCGAGGCCCAGCGCATCAAGCTGGCGGCGGAGCTGGCCCGCCCCAGCGATGGCCGCGCCCTCTACCTGCTGGACGAGCCCACCACGGGCCTGCACTTCGAGGACGTGCGCCGCCTGGTGGCCATGCTCGACCGCCTGGTGGCCGGCGGCGACACCGTGCTGGTGGTGGAGCACGACCTCGACGTGATCAAGGCCGCCGACTGGGTCATCGACCTGGGCCCCGAGGGCGGATCCGGGGGCGGGCGCGTGGTGACGGAGGGGCCGCCGGAGGTGGTGGCGGGGTGCGCCGCTTCGCACACGGGGAGGTTTCTGCAGGGGGCGCTCGGCTCCTGGACACACGACGGCCCCGCCTGGAGGCAGGGCCGCGCTCATCCGACGGTGGCCGAGATCAGTCGTGATCACCCGTGAACGACAGGTACAGCGGCGCATAGTACAGGGACAGCGAGCCGTCGGAGTACACGAAGTCACCATCTGCCCAGGTGCCGGCCGCCTCCACGTTGCTGCCGTTCAGCGCCAGCGGCACCTCGAAGGCGTCGAAGTCGCCGGGCTCGCCCGCGACCTCCACCGCGTCCGGGCCGGCGGCCGTCAGGGTGACGGTGTAGTTGGCGCTGTTCACGGGGCCGGCGATGACGCCGGTGTAGCCGCCCACCACCATGGACGAGACATCCGAGTCGGCGTCGGTGTCGGTGTCGGTGTCCGTGTCGGCGTCGGTGTCCGTGTCGCCCTCGGTGCCCTCGCGATCCCCGGAGAAGTCCACCGTGATGGTGCCATCGACATAGGCGAAGTCCAGGTGGTCGGCTTCGTAGCTCAGGGTGGTGGCCGTGTCGCCCGCCTGGGTGATGAGGCCGCCCACGTCCATCAGATCCACCGTGATGGTGTCGAAGTCGGCGCCGGAGATCTCGATGGTGTCGAGGTCCATGGCGGTCACCTCGACCGGGTAGTTGGTCTGGGCGACGCCGGTGCTGGTGGCGATGGCGCCGATGAAGGTGCCGGCGACCTCACCTGCGAGATCCTCGCCGCCGCAGGCGGAGAGCAGGATCAGGGTGGCGGCCGCAGTCAGGGTATTGCGCATGGGGTCTCCTCGTTGGGTTGTGCGTCCGGACGGAAGCGCCCGCCCAGATAACCCGAAGACACCGTCCGCAATGAAAGTGTCACCGCCGCACTGGGGATCGCGCCGCGACAGGAGCGCGGTGGCCGGACGCACCACACCCCGGAGCCTGCACGGCTCCAGGGTGGATGTTCTTCGAGGCTACGCTTGCGCGGCTACTTGGGGCGCGCGGCGTTGCCGATCATGGCGGCGCAGTAGTCTTCGCCCTTGCCGATGGCCAGGAAGCCCATCACGCCGAGGTACAGCCCGACGACGTAGCCGATGCCACAGGCGCCGGAGCCCACCCAGGAGATCAGCCCGGAGAAGAGGTTCTGCTTGAGCTGCCACTGGAACCACTCGTTCTCGTCCTGGCCCTCGACCTTGCCGATGAAGGCGCCGAAGACCCAGCCCCACAGGCCGAAGATCGCGCTGATGATCCACATCAGCTTGGCCCGGTCCTGGAGCTCCTGCGGAATGCCCATCTGGCTGAGTGCGCTCATCTCGTTCTCCTGTCTTGAACGTGTCGTTCGTGGTGGGGAAGGGTTGACCCCTTCTACCAGAGGCGACGCCCGGGAGCAATGGCGCGGCTGGTGAAATCCGCGTGGGGGCCACGCGAGAGCGCCAGGCTACGCGCAGAAGCCATGGATCTACGATCGGTTGCTGCGCGCGGCGCCCCGGGCTCCGGCCAACCTCGTGAGCGCGCCCGAATGCGGTCAAGAACCGTCCCGATCCGCCTGGCACCACCCTTGCAACCTGCTAGGGAGCGATCCGCCGTCCGCCCACGGAGCCCCCATGCTCGACGCCCCCGCTTCCCGCTGCCCCCTCCCCGCCCGTGCGCTGTTGCTGGCCCTGCTGCTGGGCCTGGCGGGGCTCCTGCCGCCCGTGGCCGCAGCCACTCCCGCGCCCTCCCTGGCGCGGTCCGGCCTGCCGGCCGTGGGGCGCCAGGCGACCACGGTCGCGGTCCCCCGCTTCGGGCGCTACGCCGTCCTGGCCCGCTCCCAGCAGGGCACCGCGCTGCAGCTGGTGGACGCCATGGCCGGGCCGGGGGCCGTGGCGGGCGTGCCTGGGCGCGAGAACGGACGGGTCGATCTGTTCCTCGACGAGGGGCGCTACCAGGTGGTGGCCCTGTCCCACGAGCAAGGCACCGGCGAGGTCGCGCTGGAGGCCCACGCCTTCGAAGAGCTGAACACCGGCCTGGCGCCCCGGCTGCCCGAGCTGCGCCTGGTCGAAGAGAGCCTCGCCGACTTCCAGCAGCGCTCCTGGTGGATCGAGCTGCCCGCGCCCGGGCGCGTCGTGCTGGAGGCCGCCGGCCGCAGCCTGGCCGATCTCCGCCTGTGGCGCGACGGCACCTGGCTGGTGGAGGATTCCCCCGCCGTCCGCGTGATCGAGCCCGTGGAGGGCCAGCCCCTGCTGCGCTGCCAGCTCACGGCTGAGCTGGACGCCGGGCTGTACCTGCTCACGGCCTACGGTGGCCCGGGCCAGCCCTGGGCCGCGGGCGGCGAATCCCACCCCCTCTACCTGCGCTCCGGCACCCCCACCCTGGGTGTCGCCGGCCGCCAGGCCGCCACCCTGAGCCCGTTCGGCGAGGATCGCTTCCTCGTCCCCGGCCAGGCCGATCTGTTCCGCCTCGAGCTGCCCGAGGCGCGCCCCGCCACCCTCGGCGTGCTGACGCTCGATGAGCAGCAGCCCTTCCGCACCGGCGGCTACTCCGGCGCCATCGTGGAGGAGAGCGTGCCGCCCGCCACCCAGGTGATGGCCAGCCGCCACGACGGCACCCAGTTGGTCACGGTCAGCGGCGCGGCCGGGCAGCGCTACGTGCTCCAGCATTTCCCCACCGCGCGCAGCGAGGAGCCGGTGCTCAGCGCGGGCCCCATCTGGCTCTCCACCCTCACCTCCGGCGCCGCCGCCGACAACCTCGAGACCACGGCGCTGCTCCTGCGCCGCAGCAACACCACCGGCGAGCTGCAGCTGGTGGACGCCCAGGCCATCGAGCTGGTGGAGGGCCACGCCTTCCAGCGGCGCTTCAACCTCCTGGAGCCCGCCACCCTCTTCCTGCACGTGCAGGAGGCCGGCACCTGGGCGGTGGCGCTCGACGATCCCGAGGCCACCATCCGGGTGGAGCCCTTCTTCGTGGATCTGCCCGAGGGCTACCAGGCGCCCCTGCCCCAGCGCGGCGCCAGCAAGTGGGAGCTGGATCCCGGCTACTACGTCCTGAGCATGGCGCCCCAGCGCCGCGGCGTGGCCGCCCTCACCATCCGCCCCCACGGCCTGCTGGACTCCGTGATGGGCGCGGTGGGCATGGAGCGCGCGCGCCCGGCCCTGGCCACCCTGGGGGGCCCGCGCTTCCCGGGCCTCACGGTGGACCCGGGCTGGGACTACACCCTCTACACCAACCGCGTCCCCGGCGTGGCCCTGGGGATGGTGCAGCGCAGCCTGCCGCTGGACATGAGCTTGCCGCTGCCCCTGAGCCTGGCCCCCGGTGAGGTCCTCGATCTCCAGGTGCGCATCCCCGAGCACGGCACCCTGCGCATCGAGGACGACCAGGGCGGCTTGCTCGATGTGGCCGTCAAGGGCCAGGGCTGGATGCAGCAGCCCGAGATCGGCCAGGGGCTGGCCAAGGTCCAGGTGCGCAACCCTGGCGCCGGCGCCACCGCCGCCACCCTCTGGTTCGAGCCCACCCGCCTGCAGCGCCACCGCCCCCTGCAACCCATCGACATGGAGACCCTGGCCTCCATCCCGGACTTCCCGCTCCTCACCGCCAAAGAGCCCGTGTCCTTCGATCTGGATCGCGGCGGCAAGGCCACCTTCCGGCTGCGGGTGGAGCAGCCCGCCCTGTACGTGCTGGAGAGCACGGGCCTGCTGGCCACCGAGGGCCGCCTGCGCACCCGCACCGAGCTCTCCCTGTACGCCGCCTCCGAGAACGGCGCGGGGCGCAACTTCCGCATCCAGGCCTACCTGGGCAGCGGCGAGTACCAGATCACGGCCCAGGTCCACGGCATGAGCCGCGGGCACGGCGGGCTGCGCCTGGTGCGCACCGCCATGGAGGACGGCGGCACCCTGGCCCCCGGGGTGGCCGCGCGGGCCGAGGTCCCCGCGGGCGACGGCATCGCCTACCGCTTCCGGGTGCCCGAGGAGGGCGACTGGGATCTGTCCGCCATCGGCGAGCAGCGCGGCTTCGCCTGCCGCCTCGAGGATGGCGAGGGCTGGCCCGTGGAGCGCCCCGGCGGCAGCCTCCCCGCCCGCCGTCACCTGCGCGCCGGCGACTACCGCCTGGTGCTGCTGCCCACCGCGGTGGACACCCGCCGGGTCACCTCCGTGGCCCCCGTGGAGCAGCCCCTTCGCTACGCCGGCCACGGTCCCCACGCCCTGCCCCTCGATCGCCCCGTGGAGCACACCTGGACCGAGCCCCAGGACGGCGGCGAGCGCGCCCCCGACCGCTGGCGCTTCGAGCTGCCCGCGGCGGTGGACCTCGATCTCTCCCTCGGCGACGAGGTGGCCGGGGATCTCTACCCGCTGGACGGCGAGCACCTCGGCGAGGTCGTCGCGCGCGTCGTGCCCGGCATGGGCTTCTCCGGGCGGGTGGAGGCTGGCCGCTACGAGCTGCAGGCCCGCGCCGCGCGGCGCGATCACGGCCTGCCCTACACCGTGCTCGCCAAGAGCCGCCAGCTGGTGGTCGGCAGCCGCCGCAGCGTGAACGCCCCCAGCAGCCTGACGGTGGCCGTGGGCGCGCCAGGCCTGCTGGAGATCGCCAGCGAGGGTGATCGCGATGTCCGCGCGCGCCTGCTGGATGCCTCCGGCCGCGTGGTGGCCTCCTCCGACGACCGCCCCGAGGACTGGAACTTCCTCATCGCGGCCCCCCTCCCGCCAGGGCGCTACACCCTGCGCCTGAGCCCGGTCGGCAGCGACTGGGCCCACACCACCGTGCGGGTGGGCGCGCCCAGCGAGCGCAGCGTCGAGGCCCTGGCGCTGGGCGGTGCGCGGGATCTCTCCCCCGCCGGCGATGTGCTGCTGATCCCGCTGGCGGGCACCGATGAGGAGGGTGTGCTGAGCCTGCGGGCCGCTTCGGCCGAGTCCATCGGCCTGGCCATCGAGGCCCGCCAGGGCGGCACCTGGCAGGCCGTGGCCTCCGACGCCGGCCGGGCCCCCTTGGCCCTGGCGCGGCTGGGCGGCGCCGAGGCCTGGCGCGCGCGGCTGTGGTCGCTCGACCGCCGCGGCAACGCGGTGCAGCTCTCCGCCGACCTCCTGCGCCCCCACCGGGTGGCCGAGGCCCGCGTGGAGAAGAGCCTGGTCTTCAACGTCCCGCGCCAGGAGCCGGCCAGCGCCCTGGCCGTGGAGCTCGACGGCGCGGGTCTCCTGGAGGTAGGCGGAGACCCCGCCGCCTGGTGCCCCCGCGCCGGCCAGGGCTGCGCCCTCGTGCAGGGCGGGCTGGTGCCCGCGCAAGGGGACGCGCTGTGGCTGGTGGTCGCGCCCCAGGGCACGAGCCGCCAGGTGAGCGTCAGCGCCAGGCGCGTGCTGCTGGACATCGCCGGCGAGCCCACCGCGCCGGTCCGCTTCGGCCTGGGCGATGTGGCGCTCGCCGACCTCGGCGCCGGCCTGGCCGGGCCCGTCCTGGTGGAGGCCCGCGCCGTCGCCGGGCAGCCCGGTGTGCGCGTGCTGGACGCCTCCGACCGCAAGGCCCGCCCCATCCCGGCCGGCGGCATGGCGGTGGGCGAACGGGCCGCCGTGGCGGTCGCGCTGGATGCTCGCCGCGCCGCCGCCCTGGCCTGGAACGCCGATCCGGCCGCCACCGGCTCCGGCGAGGTGCGCTTCGCGGCCTGGCGCTTCCCCGAACCCCTGCCCGAGGGCGCCGCCCCCGGACACCTCGACTCCGAGCTGCCCGCCCGCGCCGCGCGCGCCTGGCTGCTCCCCCAGCGGCAGGTCGGCCTGCGCGTCACCCTCTCCACCGGCCTCGTGGCGGTGATCGAGGGCGCCGAGGGGGTGCTCGGCACCTGGTGGGCCCAGGGCTCCCCCCGCGAGCTGGCCTGGGCCGGCCAGGCGCGCCGCCTGCTGGTGCTCAACCCCACCGGGTCCACGGGCCGGGTCGCCACCGATCTCATCCCCGGCGCCACCCCCGAGCCCGCCCTGGTGGAGGGCCAGCCCTGGGAGCGGCGCCTGCTCGGGCGTGGCAGCATCGCGCTGGCCCTGCCGCCCGCCACCGCCCCCGGCCAGGTCCTCCACCTGCGGGGCGCCGTGCGCGATGCCGTCGTGGTGGACGCGGAGGGCCGCGTGTGGCGCGGCCGCGATCTGTCCCTGCCCGCCCAGGGCGGGCGCCTCGAGCTGGAGCACAGCCCAGGCCTGGTGCTGGCTTGGATCGACGCCCCCGGCCGCGAGGGCCAGGGGCTGTGGGGCCCGGCGGCCTCCCCCTGGCTGGTGGACCTCACCGCCCCCGCCGAGGTCCCGCTGCACGGCCCCTCCGCGCGCCTGCTGGTGGAGCCCGGTACCCCGCTGGCCCTGCACCTGCGCGCCCCCCTCGGCCTGGTGGTGGGCGTACGGCACGGCCAGGGCCCGCTGCGGGTCGAGGCGCACCCCGTGGCCGACGCGGTGGATGTGCTGCTGCCCGGCGGCGCCACCGAGCTGCTGCTGCGCCCGCTGGGCGGCGGCGAGCTGTCGGGCTCCCTCGAGCTGACCACCACCCCCATCGCCCCCCTGGGCGAGGGCCTGGGCCCTGAGCTGCTGCTGGCCCCCGGCGACGCGCGCTTCTTCGCCTTCAAGGTCGCCACCGCGGGTCCCGTGGGGCTGGGGGTGCGCGCCGACGCCGACACCCCGCGCCTGCGCCTGCTGGATCCCACCGGCCGCGTCCTGGGCGAGGGCCTGGCCCAGCTCCCCGAGCTCGAGGCCGGCACCTGGATGCTGTCCCTCTCCCTCGATCCGGGCGCCGCTCCGGTACGCGCCCAGCCCGTGGTGGTGGGGATCGCCTTGCCCGACGCCGGCCCCCCGGAGGCCGTGCGCGAGGCCTACGCGCGCATCGCCCGCACCGGCGGCGTGGACTGGACCCCGGTCCCCACGAGCCTCCCGGCGCCGGGCTCCTCCCAGGACGACGGCGGGTACGACGAAGAGGGCGACTACGACGAGGACTACGGCGAAGACTACGGCGACGGCGAGTACGGCGACGGCGGCTACGGCGGCTACGACGAGCTCGGGACCGACGACGACTACGGCTACGAGGAGGAGTGAACATGCCGCGCACCACCCTGCGACGCGCCGCCCTGTGGCTGGCGTCCATCATCGGCCTGGCCGTCATCGCGCTGGGCACCGTGGCCCTGGCGGATCCGGCCTCCCTGCGCGGCATGCTCGCCACCCGCCCCGTGGGCGCGGGCGGCGGCACCGTGGTCGTGCCCGATGTCTTCCTGCGGCGTTGGGACCCGGTCACCATCTTCTACGCGGCGGATGAAGGCCCCGCCGGCGGCGGCCCCGAGGACCACCCCGAGCGCCACGCCCGCATGAGCCCGGAGCAGCCCGGCGCCTGGACCTGGCTCGACGCGCGCACCCTGCAGTTCAAGCCGGCCGAGCCCTGGCCCGCCCTGGCCACCTTCACCTGGAAGGCCGGCGGCGCCCGCGCCGAGCTGGCCACCCTCATGTCACCGCCCCTCTCCTCCGTGCCCTCCTCGGGCGCCGAGGGGCTGGATCCGGTCGAGGCCATCACCCTGACCTTCGCCGAGCCCATGGAGATCGGCGCCCTGGCCCGCATGCTCACCGTCGAGCTGCGCGCCCTGCCCGGCGCGGGCGGCCCCCCGGACCGCCTGATCCGCCGCGGCGACTTCGAGATCAAGGCGCTGGAACGCCAGGGCCCCTCCGATCCGGCCACCTACGTCCTCACCCTGGACGACCCCATCCCGCTGGGCACCCGCGCCACCGTCCGCTTCCAGCTGGCCCTCGTGCAAGAAGAAGAAGCCTCCTTCTCCTCCTTCTCCTTCGCCACGGCCGAGCCCTTCCGGGTCGCGGGGCTGGGCTGCTCCCGGACGCGCTACCCCGTCAGCCCCGATGGCGGCGCCTTCGCCCCCGAGCAGGCCATCCGCTGCGACGCCTCCCGCGCCGAGGTCTGGGTCGACTTCACCGCCCGCCCGGCGGACCTCGGCCCGGTGCAGGGCCGCAGCCTGGTGCGCTTCGATCCGGCGGTGGAGGGCCTGGAGTACACCGTCTCCGGCTCCCGCCTGATCGTGAAGGCCGCATTCGAGCGCGATGTCCCCTACAAGGTCAGCGTGGTGCCCACCGCCCTGGCGGATCAGCAGCGCCGCCCGCTGGAGCTGCGCGGTGAGAGCAGCGTCTGGCTGATCTTCCCCCATCAGCCTCCCTACCTGCGCATGTCGGCCGGCCAGGGCATCCTCGAGCGCCAGGGCCCCCAGACCATCCCGCTGGAGGGCCGCGGCCAGGCCCGCGCCGACCTCCGCATCTACCGGATCGATCCCCTCGATCGCTCCTTCTGGCCCTTCCCGGCCGGCCCCGTCACCGTCGAGGAGGACGACCGCCCCCCCGGCCCGGGCGAGGAGCCCCAGCCCTTCACCTCCGCCTCCGGCACCATCAACGCCTGGCAGCTCGCCGCCCAGATCGACGCGCTCGGCACCCCCGCCCGCTCCACCGTGGTGGAGCTCCCCCTCGCCGCCGGCGGCAACGCCGCGCGCTTCGGGCTCGATCTCGGCGAAGAGCTGGCCTGGGTCTCCGGCCGGGGCCAGCCCGGCACCTACCTGGTGGGCGTGCGCAGCCTCGACGGCGCCTCCAGCCGGGCCTGGATGCGCCTGCAGGTCACCGATCTCGCCCTGACCACCGTGGAGAAGGACTCCACGGTGCTCTTCCTGGTCAGCTCCCTGTCCAGCGGGCGCGGCCTCGCGGGCGCCAGGGTGCGGATCGAGGGCGTGGAGAACACCCGCTTCGAGGAGCACTGGGCCACCCTGGCCGAGGGCAGCACCGGGGCCGACGGCACCTTCCGCTGGGAGGCCCCGGGCTCGGATCCGCAGCTCCGCCGCCGCGCGCGCCGCATCGTGGTGGAGCGCGAGGGCGATGTCCTGGTCATGAACGCCGACGACCCGCCCGAGCGCTACCACGACAACCTGTGGGGCGGCCTGCACAGCACCTGGCTGCAGTGGGGCTTCGAGTCCCTGGGCGGCCGCCAGGCCCCGGTGGAAGATCTCTGCCACATCTTCACGGAGCGTCCGGTGTACCGCCCCGAGGAGCCCGTGCACATCAAGGGCTGGGCGCGGCGCCGCACCGAGGGCCGCCTGAGCCCCATCCAGGATCGCGGCCTGCTCGAGGTCCAGGGGCCAGGCGACCTCTCCTGGACCGCGCACGCCGACTCGTCCGCCACCGGCGGCTTCTACCACAAGTTCGCAGCCGAGGATCTGCCCAGCGGCGCCTACACCGCCACCTGGACCACCAGCTCCCCCGAGGACGGCGACACGGGCTTCCACGCCCGCTGCAGCGTCACCTGGAAGATGGAGGCCTACCGCCTGCCGCGCTTCGAGGTGGATCTGGCCGGCCCCGACACCACCCCGCTCGACCGCGAGTTCGCCGTCAAGCTCGACGCCACCTACTACGCCGGCGGCCAGGTCGCGGGGCGCCCCGTGCGCTGGCGCGTGAGCCAGTATCCCTACGCCTACCAGCCCAAAGCTCGTGAGGGATTCCTGTTCTCCTCCGATGGGCGCTACGGCCACGGCCGCCGTTTCGAGACCACCCCCGCCCTCGATCGCGCGACGGTCACCGACGCCACCGGGCACGCCAGCCTGTCGCTGGATCCCACGGTGGAGCCCACCGCCCACCCGCGCACCTACGTGGTGGAGGCCACGGTCACCGGCGACGACGACCAGACCGTCACGGCCACCCGCCAGATCGTGGCCTTGCCGGCCTTCGTGCTGGGGCTTTCCGTGCCCCGCTTCCTGGAGCACGCCGAGAGCATCCCGGTCGGGCTCATCGCTGTGGGTCCGGACGACACGCTCCTGCCCGGTCAGGAGGTCACCGTGCGCCTGGCCCACCGCGCCTGGCACTCGCGCCTGCAGGCCGGCGACTTCTCTGACGGCGTGGCCCGCTACGTCACGGACGTGGTGGATGAGCCCGTCTCCGAGCAGGTCGTCACCACCGGCAGCGACACCACCCGCGTGGAGCTGCCGATCATGCGCGCCGGCGTCTACGTGGTGGAGATCGAGGCCCACGACCGCCTCGGGCGCGTCCAGGTGGTCTCGGTGGATCTGTACGCGGGCGGCGAGGAGGCCGTGACCTGGGCCCGGCCCGCCACGAAGACCTTCTCGCTCACCGCCGACAAGGATCGCTATCGGCCCGGCGAGAGCGCCGCGCTGGTGTTCCAGAGCCCCTACCAGAAGGCCCGCGCCCTCGTCATCGTCGAGGCGCCCGACGGCAACCGCTACGACTGGGTCGATGTGCGCGGCGGCACCGCCACCTACCGCGTCCCCATCGACAAGACCTGGACCCCGCGGGTCCCCATCCACGCCGTGCTGATGCGCGGCCGCCTCGACGACGACCGCGCCCCGCCGCGGGCCGTGGACCTCGACCTCGGCAAGCCCGCCACCGTGGCCGCCACCGCCTGGCTCGCGGTGGAGCCGGTGGGCAATCAGGTGGAGGTGGCCCTCCAGAACCCCGAGAAGGCCCGCCCGGGCGAGACCGTGGACGTCACGATCACCCTGAAGGACCCCGAGGGCAAGCCGCTGGGCGGCGAGCTGACCCTGTGGCTGGTGGACCAGGCCGTGCTGTCCCTGGGCCACGAGCAGCGCCTCGATCCCCTCCCCGACTTCATCACCCCGGTGCGCTCGCGCCTGAACGTGCTGGACACCCGCAACCTGGTGCTCGGCCGGCTCCCCTTCTCCGAGATGCCCGGCGGCGACGGGGGCGATGAAGACAACGGGGGCCCGCTGGACAAGGCCACGGTCCGCAAGGACTTCCAGCCCGTGCCCTACTACGAGCCCGCCCTGGTGGTCCCCGCCACCGGCAAGCTCACCGTCAGAGTGAAGCTGCCCGACAACCTCACCAATTTCAAGATCCGCGCCAAGGTGGCGGCTGGCCCCGACCGCTTCGGCTACGCCAAGGGCCAGATCGCCGTGCGCCTGCCGGTCATCGTGCAGCCCGATCTGCCCCGCTTCGTGCGCCCCGGCGATCAGTTCGAGGCCGCCGCCATCGGCCGGGTGGTCGAGGGCGAGGGCGGCGCAGGCCATGCCGAGATCAAGGTCGAAGGCCTGGATCTCAAGGGCAAATCCCGCGCCGCGGTGGCGCTCGACCCGGTGAACGCCACCCACGTCGGCTTCCCCGTGGCCGTGCAGAGCCCTGGCTACGACCAAAGCGGCCTGCCCACCCGCCGCGAGGTCACCCTCACCGTGGGTCTGTCCCGCAGCAGCGACGGCGCCAGCGACGCCTTCCAGGTGAGCCTGCCCCTGCGGCCGGACCGCTTCCCCGTGGCCCAGCGCCAGCTGCAGCTGCTGGCCGGCGGCGAGCAGGTGGAGATCCCGGCCCTGGCGGAGTCCCCACGCGCCGGCACCCTGCGCCGCACCGTGCTCGCCGCGCGCGAGCCCGGCCTGGTGCACGTGGCCTCGGGCATGGACTTCTTGCTGCGGTACCCCTACGGCTGCACCGAGCAGCGCGTGTCCCAGGCCCGGGCCTACCTGGCCATCGGCAAGCTGCGCAGCCAGATCCACCTGGAGCGCGACCCCAAGGAGGTCGACGCCGCCGTGGCCGAGACCCTGGCCTGGATCACGGACGTCCAGGGCTCGAGCGGCCTGGTGTCCTTCTGGCCCGGCGGGACCTTCAGCGTCTGGCTCTCCGCCTGGACCCTGGAGTTCCTGGTGGAAGCCCGCGAGGCCGGCTACCGCGTGGACGACCGCGTGTTCGACGCGCTGGTGCGCGGCCTGCAGCAGGCCCTGCGCTCCGACGATACGCACCTGCTCTCGGGCTGGTCCTGGCACGAGCGGGCCTGGGCCCTCGAAGCCCTGGCCGGCGCCGGGCAGTTCGACCGCGGCTACTTCGCCGAGCTCGGCCGCAAGTCCAACTACCTGGACGCCGAGGGCATGGCCGAGGTGCTGCTGGCCGGCGCGCGCGCGGGCCAGGCCGACTCCCCCACCAGCAAGGCGCTGGTGGAGAAGGTGGCCGAGTCCACCCTGGTGCGCCTATACCAGGGCAGGGAGATCTACGGCGGCCTGCAGCAGATTCCCCACGGCCCCGGCGGTGGGCTCATCCTCTCGGGTGAGACCCGCACCATCGCCACCATGGCCCGCGCCCTGGCCCGGGTCGCTCCCGAGAGCCCCAAGCTGGCCCTGCTCTACGGCGCGCTGGCCACGCTGGGCCGCACCGACGGCTGGGGCGACACCAACGCCAACGCCGCGGCCATGCTGGCGCTGTCCGAGCGCCTGGCCCAGCCGCAGCCCAAGGCCCCGCAGCACACGGTCTCCCTCAGCGAGGACGGCGTGCCCAGGCAGGCCCAGCTCGGCCCCACCGAGCCCATGGCCTTCTGGTCCGTGGCCGGCACCGGCGCCCTCGCCGTGACCCACGCCTCCCAGAAGGGCGGCGAGCCCGAGCCCATCCTCGTGCGCGCCGACGCCTTCTACCTGCCCGCCCCCGACGGCAGCCAGGAAGAAGCCAAGGCCCAGGGCTTCGTGGTGCAGCGGGTGCTGGAGCGCGTGCTCGCGGGCGGCACCCCGAGCGAGAAGCTGCCGATCGAGAAAGCAGGAAAATCCTTCACCTTCGCCGTGGGCGAGGTGGTGGAGGACCACGTCCAGGTGGTCAACCCCGAGGACCGCTACCACGTGGCCATCGTGGTCCCCATGGCCGCGGGCATGGAGCCCATGAACCCCACCCTGGCCACCGCCCCGCCCGAGGCCACCCCCTCGGCCAGGCCCACGCTGGCGCCCAGCTACGCGGACTACGCCGACGACGAGGTGGCGTTCTTCTACGACCATCTCCCCAAGGGCACCTACGACTTCCGTTTCCGCGTGCGGGCCTTCACCCCGGGGCGGTACGTGCAGCCGGCCGCACGGGCCGAGCAGATGTACGACGCCAGCGTGCGAGGGAACACGCCAGGCGCCAGGATCGTGGTGGAGCGGGAGTGAACGTGTGCGACGTCCGCGCTGCGCCGGAGCTGTCGGGAGCGGCCCTGGCGTGGCGCGGCTTCGTGTCCTCGGGGCGGAGGTACTCGAGGGGAAAATTCTCACGCAAAGACGCAAAGACGCAAAGATGTTGGGGCTTGCGGGGGGCGTCGGGGCGAGCTGGGGCGTCTTGGGTTCCGGAGGATGAGAGGGGCTGCCGCTCCGTGCTCGGGTCGCCGGGGCGGTGGAGATGCGTCCTGGAAAAGCGTGATGTCGAACAGGTCAGATGGCCAACGGGCTACGGGAGGGTGTCATGACTGCCGCGCGGGGGTACGACCCGAGCGCAGAAGAGCAGCGCCGGTGGGCCACGGCCGGATGGGACGAGAACCGGATTGCACAAGAGGTCGTGGATGCTGCCTACACCGTGCATCGAGCCTTGGGGTCGGGCCTGCTGGAGTCGGTCTATGAAGTCACGCTGGCGTACGAGCTCGCATCCCGTGGGCTGGACGTCTCGCGCCAGGTCTCTGTCCCCGTGCGCTACCGGGGGATCACGCTGGAGGATGGATTCCGCCTGGACCTGCTCGTGAACAACAAGGTGATCGTCGAGATCAAGTCTGTGGAGAAGACCGCGCTGGTCCACAAGAAGCAGACCCTGACCTACCTCCGTCTGGCGGACAAACGGTTGGGACTTCTCATCAACTTCAGCGCCCCACTGCTCAAGGACGGGATCTCCCGGATCGCGAACGGCATGCCGGAGCCCAGGTGACAGGAGAACCCCGCCGTCTCAGCCTGCCTCGACATGGTGGCGTCTTTGCGTCTTTGCGTGAAATTCCAAATGGAGTGGTGTTCCGAACTCTCCTCTTCGCCACCCTCATCATCCTCATCTCCGAAGCCGGCCGGGTCGCGGATCGCGCCACGCTGCACGCCCCTCCCCCCACCCTGCTGCTCGAGGATCGCCACGGCACCTTCCTGGCCGAGCTCTCCCAGGATCCCGAGCAGGAGCTGGGCTACTGGGCGGTCGGTGAGATCCCCTGGCGGGTGGCCGCGGCCACCGTGGCCATCGAGGACAAGCGCTTCTGGGATCATCCGGGGGTGGACCCGAAGGGGGTCGCGCGCGCCCTGGTGCAGAACGTCCGGAGCGGCGAGGTGGTCTCGGGCGCCTCCACCCTGGCCATGCAGGTGGCCCGCATGCAGGACCCGGGCCCCCGCACCCTGGGCAAGAAGGTGGAGGAGGCGCTGACCGCGCTGGTGCTCACCCAGCGCTACGGCCGCCAGGCCATCATGGCGCACTACCTGCGGCTGGTGCCGTACGGCAACCGCATCCACGGCATCGAGTACGCGGCGCGCCACTACCTGGACAAGCCCGTGGTCGACCTCTCCTGGGCCGAGGTGGCCTTCCTGGCGGCCCTGCCCCAGGCGCCGTCACGCACCAACCCCTTCCGCGCCTCCGGCCGGCAGCGGGCCGTGGCGCGCGCGGGGCGCATCCTGGGGGAATTGCACGCCGGCGGCGTGATCGACGACGACGACTTCGCCCAGGGGATGCTCGATCTGGAGGCCCTGCGGGTGCCCGACCACGGGCTGCGCCCGGCCGCGGCCATGCACCCCATCCTGGGGCTGGAGGCGCAGCTGCGCGCGGATCCGGCCCGCTGGGAGCGCCTGACGCAGGAACCCGTGGTGCGCTGCAGCCTGGACCTCGCCCTGCAGGAGCGCATCCAGGGCTTCGTGGCCGACCACGTCGCCAGCCTGGAGCCGGCCGGGGCGGGCAACGGGGCCGTGGTGGTGCTCGACCGCCAGCGCCGCGACGTGCTCGCGGCCGTGGGCTCCACGGGCTGGGATGACCCGCGCTTCGCCGGAGCCATCGACTACACCCGCGTGCCCCGCTACCCCGGCTCCACCCTCAAGCCCTTCCTCTACGCCCTCGCCCTGGACCGCGGCCTGCTGCGCCCCGACACCCTGCTGGACGACCTGCAGCGCGGCCCCGACGGCATCGGCAACGCGGACGAGCGCTTCCTCGGCCCCCTGCTGCCGCGCCGCGCCCTGGCCAACTCCCGCAACGTCCCGGCCGTGCGCCTGCTGGAGACCCTCGGGCTCGATGAGGGCTACGCCCTCCTGGGCCAGCTGGGGTTGAACGACGGCGCGCACCCGGCCTCCCACTACGGCCTGGGGCTCGCCCTCGGGAACGCTCCCGTGACGCTCCTGGCCCTCACCACGGCCTACGCCGCGCTGGCCGACGACGGCGTCCTCCAGGATGTGGTGTGGCTGCCCGAGCGCGACACACCGGCCCGCAGCCGGGTGCTCTCGCCCGCGGCCTCCCGCACCGTGGCCCTCTGGCTCTCCGACCCGCTGGCCCGCCTGCCCTCCTTCCCGCGCATGGGCTTCTCCGAGTACCCCTTCCCGGTGGCGGTCAAGACCGGCACCTCGGAGGACTGGCGCGACGCCTGGGCGGTGGCGTTCTCGGATCGCTACGTGGTGGGCGCCTGGGTGGGCCACCCGGACTGGCGCCCCATGCGCGAGGTGTCGGGCTTCGGCGGCGGAGCCAGCCTGGTACAGCAGGTCATGGACACGCTTCACGCAGGGGAGCTGGACGGCCTCTCCGACCTCTCCTTCCCGCCGCCCGAGGGCTGGGTGCCGGTGCACCTCTGCCCCCTGTCGGGCCAGGCCGCGGGGCCCGACTGCGATCACACCGTCACCGAGTACTTCGCCCCGGGCACCGAACCCCTCACCCCCTGCGCGGTGCACAAGACCCTGGCCGTGGATCGCCGCGACGGCAGCATCGCCACCATCAGCACCCCAGCGGGCGAGGTGGTCCTGCGGCACTTCGTGGACCTGCCCCCGGAGTACGCCACCTGGGCCGAGCGCCAGGGCCTGCCCCGCCCCCCGCCGGAGGCCGCCCTCGCCGATCCCCTGGCCCTCTCCGACCCCGCGCGCCCCGTCCTGCGCATCACCGCCCCCCAGGAGGGCCTGCGCATCGTACCCGACCCCGAGACCCCGCCCGAGCTGTCCACCCTCGCCCTCACCGTGGTGGTGGATCCGCCGGTGGAGCAGGTGCTCTGGCGCGTGGACGGCCAGCCCTTCGCCCTGGTGGACGCGCCCTACGGCGTGCGCTGGCCCATGATCCCGGGGGAACATGTGTTCCAGGCTGAGGTGCCAGCGCTGGGGGCGGTGTCACAGGAGGTGCGGGTGGTGCTGAGGTAGGAAAGCGCGACGAGTCGCCAGCCCTCCCCTGCCCCGCCGCCCACGCCCGCCCGCCTTCACCCCGGCCACGTCACGCGGCGTCTCAACGGCCGAACACGCTGTTGCCTCCGCGCCGCGCTACAGCTACGCTTCAGCGGTCTTTGGAGTCCGTCTGTCGAGGCCCATGGCGCCGCCCTCGGGGGGCGCGACAGGCGGCGGGGGGCGGCGGCTTCGCAGGCTCCCACGACCGATCCCCCGCTCGGGAGGACGTATGAACGCCGATGCCTCGACCACCCCCCAGGCCGCCCAGACGGCGCCCAAGGTGCAGCTCACCCCGGATGACGCGCCGGCGGACGCCTCCCTCAGGGATCCCCTCGCCGACAGCCTGGAGGACCCCCTCTCCACCCACCCCATCCAGGCTTCGTCCTCAGTGGCCATGGCGCCCCCGATGCAGCCCTCGAGTGGCGACGGGCCGGGCGGGCGGGGATCGTCCTCCGACGTGCATGCGGTGGCGGCCGGCGGGGTGAAGGGCGGCGGCAGCGCCCTGCCCCACCTCGACAAGATCCAGGCGTCCTTCGGCGGGCACGACCTGTCTGGCGTGCGCGCCCACACGGGCAAGGCGGCACAGGGGGCCAACGCGGCCATCGGCTCGCGGGCCTTCGCCACGGGCGAGGATGTCGCCTTCGGCGCCGGCTCCACGGATCTGCACACCGCCGCCCACGAGGCCGCCCACGTGGTCCAGCAGCGGGCAGGGGTGCAGCTCAAGGGCGGGCTGGGCCAGGCCGGCGATCGCTACGAGCGCCAGGCCGACGCGGTGGCCGACCGCGTGGTGGCGGGCGAGCCCGCGGCCGACCTGCTCGGCCCCACCGCCGGCGGCGGCGGGAGTACCGCGCTGCAGGGCAAGGCGCTGCAGCTCGAGGACGGCCTGACCACCAAGGAGCAGCAGGAGAAGACAAAGACCGAGGGCAACGTCAAGACCCTCAAGCAGGATCTCGGCACGGCCAAGAAGCTCGACGGCGGCTTCACCGCCAAGGCCGGCGCCATCGTGGACAGCCTCGTGCCGTTGGCGGGCGAGCAGGCCAAGCTGCAGCTCAACGTCAACATCCCGGTGGCCACGGGGGTCAAGGTCGGCTTCGAGTTCGTGATCGAGGCCGAGCGGAGCGACGGTGACCACACGCGCCTCAGGTTCCAGATCGGCGGCACCGTCACGGCCGAGGCCGACCTGTGGATCGCCAAGGCCTACCTGCAGGCCAAGATCTACGGCTACATGGAGGCCCAGGGCAAGGACGGCAAGGCCTGCTTCGACCTGATGGCCCTGGCCATCTACAGCAAGGTGCACTCCGTCAGCGAGAAGGCCGCCGACTACCTCTTCAACAAAGATGGCATCATGAAGACCGTCGACGCCATGCGCGACGACGGGAACGACTACGTCGAGACCGGGATCGGCGCCGAGATCTCGGCCGGCATCGGCACCAAGTCCGGCAGCGCCTCGGTGGACGCCAAGGCCGGCGCCAGCACCGGCACCAAGCTGACAAAAAAGAAAGGCACGAAGGACAAGGGCCTCAAGGCGCTCGCGAGCCAACGCGTCAGCAAGACCACGGTGGAGATCTCGTTCACCCTGGGCAAGTTCACCTTCGTGGGTTCCCTCACGGCGAACTTCGCGGGCGAGAGCCTCAAGGCTCAGGCCTGGAAGGACTCCACCATCCAGGTGGCGGCGGACGTGAAGCTCAACGCCTCCGAGATGTCCCAGCAGCTCGTGACCGCCCACATGCTGAGCGACCTGGCCGGCAAGGTCCGCGGCGTCATCGGCGAGAAGGACTTCCACAAGGGCCGCGCGCAGGCCGCCGCGGTGGACACCCTGGCCGGGATCTCTGGCGGAAAGTTCGCGCTGGAGTCCGGCACAGACAAAGCCATCAAGGCCCTCAACAAGGACTTCCCGGGCGTCAAGCTGGGCTGGAAGGTCAGCGTGGGGGTCGGCTGGAACGACGAAGGCCAGCACAAGGTAGAGATCAAGCTCGACAAGCTCACGACCTTCGAGGTCGGCGAGGACTCCAAGTCCCTGGTCTACGTCCTGGTCGAGAACATCCAGAACCTCTTCAAGCTCAAGCTCGGCAGCATGGATTAGCCGGGTCAGCCCGCCGCCAGGAGAACCCCCGTGCCCACCGTCGAGTCCTGCCGCGTCCCCGATCTGTCCCTGCGCGCTCCAGAGGGCGAGCCCATCCCCATCAGCGCGGTCAGCGTGCGAGCTGTCAGCGAAGGTGAGCACCTGGTGGCCCTGCGGGTCGAGCTCACCCTCAGCCAGCAGGCCTGGGCCAGGGTTGACCGCGAGGCCCTCTTCCACCTCGATCCAGATGCCCGCGGCCCCGTCTTCGGCGGGTCCTTCGAGCCGCGGGAGGTGGAGATCGAGGCCCGCCTGGATGCTTCCCTGTTGCCCAAGGCCGCCCAGGCCTACGAGACCATCTTCCACCTGGGCGCGCTCCTGCTCGAAGAAGGGCCATTTTCGGCCACCGAGAGCTGGTACGCGCTGAACGTCAAGCAGGCCCACGGGCCGATCAAGCTGGGGATGGCGACGCGCTGGGCCAACGAGGGCTGAGCGCCGCCAGGAAAGGAGCACCATGTCACAGAAGATCGAGATCGCCTTCGCGGGCAACCACTACACCCACACCGAGGATCCGGCCTGGATGGCGGTCAGCTCGCCCATCAAGGTCACCAACCATGGCTCGGAGCCCGCCCGGCTGCGCGCCGCGGAGTTCACCCTGCTCAGCCTCGACGAGGAGCCCGTGTGTACCGGCCAGGTGGCGCCCGACCTCACCCTGGCCGCAGGCGACGAGGCCATGCTGACGGTCGCGCTGCGCTGCCCCGCCAGCGTGGTGCGAGAGGGGATGTCCCTCTGCAAGGGGTCTGTCGCCTACGAGCAGGGCGGCGAGCAGCTCACCCGCAGCGCCGTGGGGATGGTCTCGATCCTGCCCTGATCAGGAGTCCTCGCGCCGCCGCCGTCTGGTGGGCGCCTGCTCCTGGGTGCTGCCCTCCGACTGGGTGGCCTGCGAGATGGCGTCCTGGACGGGGGCCTGCTCCACCAGCTCCTCGGGGGTCATCTGCTCCACCGCCTCCTCCACGGCCTCCTCGGGCTGCTGGGTTTCGGTCATGGCCTGGGCCATGGCCTCGTCGGGGGAGTTGGCGACCACCTCCTCCACCACCTCCTCGGGCGGCTGCGCCTGGACCATGGCCTCGGCCAGCGCCTCGGGAGAGGCTTGGGCGACGACCTCCTCGGCGGCGGTCTCGGCCTCGGCCTCGCTGGGGGGCTGAGCCGTCTGCAGCGGGTCCTGCAGCGGGTCCTCCAGGTGGTCGGGCCGGGCACCCTGAGTCTGGTTCTTCTCCTCGATCTTGCCACGGACCGCCGAGGCTACGGCGGTGTCGACGTTTCGGGTCCTGGGGGGCATGGTCGCTGTCTCCTGGATCGTAGGGCCCGCGAGCGCGCGGGTGCGGAGGAAGCACGAAGCAGGGTTCACTTGGAGGGGGCGCCCTCGAGATCGGCCTGGTGGGCGACGGCCCGCAGGGCGGCCTTGGCGCCGGTGGGGAGCGCCTCGGCGGGCCAGGGGCAGCCAGCCGTGGGCTTGGCGGGGGGCGAGATCTCGCCCAGGGCCACGAGGGTGATGTCCGGCAGGATTGGCTGGCCAGGGACCGTGGGCAGATCGCTGTCCAGCAGGCCCTTCATCAGGCCGTCCACGCAGTCCTCGGCGCTCTTGTCGAGGGCGCCGTCCGCGGGGACGGGCAGCCGGTTGTAGGCGTCCCAGAGGGCCAGGGCCCACAAGTGCGCCTGGGAGGGAGCCACGGGGGGACGGTTGGCGGTCTCGGCGGTCAGGATGGTGGTGAGGATGCCGCGCACGCCATCCGCCAGGGTGTGGGAAGCCCAGCGATCGTTCATGCGCAGCTCGGCGCCCATGCCGCCGGCGGCGTGCCCGGGGGCCTTGGGCCCGAACGCGGACGAGGCGCGCGCGGACAGACCCCAGGAGCCCATGCGGTCCACGCCCTCGTCGATCAGCTCGTAGCCCAGGGGGCAGACGAGGGTGGGGTCCGGGTGCCACAGCAGGATGAATGAGGGCAGGTCCTGGCCGAGCGCGGAGGCCTGGGCCAGGCAGCGCGTGGCGTCCTCGGGCGTGCCGTCGAGCTTCTCGAGGTCGAAGACCACCTGCTCGCGCAGCCCCTTGAGCCAGGCCACGTCCAGGGCCACCAGGCTCTCGTCGCCCATGCGCGCCCCGCCCAGCTCCACGGCCAGTGTCTGGGCCAGGGGGGTCGCCAGTGCGATCTCGGCCTGCAGCGCCCGCTTGGCCTCCAGGTCCTTGAGGGCGGCCACCACGTCCTTGCGCTGGGCCACACAAGCGGCCTCGGCCTGCAGCGCGGCGTCGAGGGCGGCCTCGGCCGTGCCCAGCTTCTCGCCGGCCTCGGCCGCCTCCAGCTTGGCCTGGGTCGCGGCGCGGGACTGCAGGTAGCCCCACACCAGGGTGACCACCAGCGGGATCAGCACGCCGATGGCCAACAGCAGCATCCCAGGCGAGATGCCGGCTTTCTTGCCCCACTTCACCAGGGTGTTCATCACCCGGGCTTTGGGGGCGGACAGGATAGCCATGGCGGTGGGCACCAGCCAGAAGCTGCCCACGGCGCCCGCCATGGCACGGGAGGAGCGTGATCCTGCGCCGCCCACGGCGGCCTCCCCACCCTGTCGCTTGAGCTCGGCGAAGCGCAGGGTGAAGACGACGGTGCGCAGCCCCACCAGCGCCACCTCGAAGCGCGCCTCGTCGTGCAGCTCGTTGCCACGCGTCACGCGGACGCGGGCCTCGGCGCGCTGCGTCTCGATGGACATCTCGCGGTTGACGCGCCGGACCCGCAGGCTCCAGCGATCACCCACGGCCGAGGCCACGAGCTCCATCAGGAAGACGGACTTGGGAGGCGGGGCCTCGCCGGCCCGCCGCAGGATGGTGCTGCGCAGGCCTCCGGCGCCCTCCTCCAGGGCGTCGTCGAGCATGAATACGCAGAAGGCGTCCCCTGGCTCCAGCTCCATGGAGATGGCGCCGGGCCTGGCCTCCGGCTCGAAACACTGGATGAGACGGGCCATGCTGCTACTTGGGGTTGGAGGGGGAGAGGAAGGGGGCGCCCTCGAGGAGGGCACGCACCTGGGACTCGAAGGGCTCCACCATCACCTCGGAGGCCGCGCGGTCGCTCTTCTCCAGCTCCTTGGCGAGGCTGCCGAGCAGAACAGGCGTGTCGAGCGGCCGACCGAGGCCCTGGGCCCAGGCCACCGCGCGCACGCTCGCGCCGCGAATCAAGCCACCGGAGATGGGAAAGCGCTCCGCCATCAGATCGAGGTCCACCTGGTCGAGGGGCGCCAGCGGCGTGAGCATCATGGACCACAGGCGGCGTCGGGTGACGGCGTCGGGGATGGGGAGCACCAGGTAGTCGTCGAAGCGCCTGAAGAAGGCCTCGTCGATGTCCCGGCTGCGGTTGGTGGTGGCCACCAGCAGGCCCTCGAAGCGGTCGAGGCGCGTGAGCAGGTAGGCCACGCCGGTGGACAGCGCGCTGCCGCCGCCGGAGCCCGAGTCGCGCTGCCGGAAGAGGGCCTCGGCCTCGTCGAGCAGGAGCACGGCGTCGGAGGCCTCGGCTACGTCGAAGACCTGGCCGAGCAGCTTCTCGGTCTCACCCAGCCACTTGGAGAGCACCGAGGAGAGGTCGAGCTTGACCAGCGGCCGCCCGAGGGAGTTGGCCAGGGCCTCTGCCGCCAGGGACTTCCCCGTGCCGGGCAGGCCCGAGAGCAGCAGGCGGTAGCCCCGCGCCCGGCCCGGGATGTCCTCCAGGGAGGGGTGGCGCGCCAGGCGGAAGCGCGCGTGGAGCCGGACCTGCTCGAGCTGGCTCTGCACCACCGAGGAGACCACGAGATCATCCCAGCGGGCCTCGGCCCGCTTCGGGGAGGCGATGTCGGAATCCGGCACGCCGCAGGCCGCGGCCATGGAGACACCCCGGGCCTGCAGCCGCCGGGTGACCCGCTCGTCGAGCACGATGCTCTCGCGCCTGAGCTGCACCTCGGGCGCGATCCACTCCAGGGCCAGGGGCTGCCCGACCGACAGATCCCGCAGGTAGATGGGGTCCCGCACCAGCAGCACGCGCTCGGCGTGGGCGCCGGCGGTGCGGCCGAGCAGCTCGCGCGTCAGGGCCTGCTCGGCCGGCTGGGTGGCGAAGAAGGCGTCCACCACGGCCGCGCCCCCGCTGCACAGGCGGGCGGCCACGGCGCCGCAGAGATCGTCGGCGTCGCCCTGCTCGGTGCGGACCGCGATGGCACGGGGGCGCCCTTCGCCCAGGCGCCGCTCCAGCCCCAGCTCCAGGGCTTCGCGGCTGGTGCTGTGCAGGACGAGCCAGGGCAGGGGCTCGTCCGACAGCGGGCGCGCCGCTCCGGAGCGCGCGGGCCCCAAGCCGACGCAGGTGCGCCCACGGAAGGTCAGCCGCAGGGCCGTGGACCCGGGCACGACCGGATCCCGGACTCGGCGGCCCACCAGCTGCACCAGGCCCCAGTCCGCCAGCTGGTCTACGGCGACCTCCAGAGGCGCGGCACCGCCCGCGGCTTCGATGCCACCCTCCAGGACCAGGGACCAGGGCAGGACCCCGGTGCGGTGGTGGGGATCCTGCGTGCGGACATGCTCCGCGGCGGCCGTATCCTGGTCGAGGGCGACGAGCGTGGCCAGCAGCCAGCGCGCCTCGGCGGACAGCCCGAGGGTGCGCTGGCAGCGCTCCAGGCGCGCCTCGACCAGGGAGGGCTCGCTCATGTCCGGTCCTTCGTGTCGTGGGAGAGCGCCAGGAGGCCCCCGGGCTCGCGGGCGGCCTTCCAGGTGCGGGCGCGCACGGCGACGCTGGGCTCGAATTCGACGCGGGCGCCCAGCACCAGCTTGGTCTGGAAGTTCAGCGCCGCCTGCAGCGGCCGCTGCAGAGCCTGCATCAGCAGGGCAAACTCCTGGTTGGAGAGATCGTGGATGGGGGAGAGCTCGAAGGGCATGCGCTCGTCGCTCCACAGGGGCGTGCAGAGCGCCTCGAAGCGCTCCTGCTCCTGGCCCTGCAGGGAGGCGATGGCCGCGTCGATGAAGGCGCGCAGTGCACCGGGCAGCGGGGGGGCCTTGACCGGCGCCCGCAGCTGGGGGTTGGCATGCAGCCCCGCGGCCAACACCGTCAGCGCCGGCAGGGACAGGGGGGCGTGCACCGAAGTCTGCTCCGAGGTGCCGCGCCCCGGATCCGAGGCTACCGCGAGGTAACGCACGGTGATGACCACACCCGGGGTCCAGCCGAGCGCCGGCGGGCGGGCGACGACCTCACCGTCCACCTCTCCCAGCCAGACCCCACCGTCCTTGGCCTCGGCCTGCGCGCGGTACCAGGCGGCCAGGGGCGCGGGTAGATCGTCCAGCCTGGGCGGCACGGGCGCGCGAGGGTGCGGGCCGGAGATGAGGGCCGAGAACCAGCGTTCCAGCAAGGGTTGCAGCGCCTGGGCGAACTCGCGCCAGACCGCGGGGATGAAGGGCGACTGCCCCTCCGCCTGGGAACGCGACGGCGAGATCAGCGAGACCGGCCGGCCCGTCTCCACCAGCTTGGGCGCGGGGCCGACCCAGTAGGGGAAGAGCACCACGTGGCGCGCCACGGTGCCCTCGGGCGGAAACTGCCCGTAGACCTCGACGGTCTCCAGGTCGGCCTGGCGCAGGGCATCGCGGGCCCAGGAGACCAGGGCGTCGTGGACCGAGCGCGTGACCTCGGCGATGTGGCGGTAGGGGGTCATTGCACCTCCGGGAGCTCGACGTCTTCGGCCTGGGTCCGCATCTGTGCGCGCACTCCCACCATGATGGCGTAGCCGTGATCCGGGCCCTTGACCCGGTCTTCGGCAGGCACCAGCACCATGTCGTACTCGCCCCGCACGAAGGGGCCGATGAGCATCCTGGGGTTGTAGGGGGTGAAGCTCGCGTAACGGGACTGGCTGCTGCGCACCGAGCGGCCGGCCCAGGCTTCGGCCAGGGCGGTGCCCTCGGTCCCGTTGTAGCCCGCGGTGAAGAGGTAGCCGACGCGCAGCCCGTACTGGATGCGGCCGAGCCGGCTGCCCCCGTCGTTCCGCTCGGCCCCCCAGGGGCTGCCCAGGCGGCCTCCGAGGTGGATCGGATCGGGCGCGAAGCGGATGCCGCCGAGCAAGCCGGCCTGGGGCCGCACGGTCCAGGCGTTGACCTTGGCGTCCTTCTCCTTCCAGAACCAGGACTGCCCACCGTGGCCGAGATCGACGCGCACCTCGGGCCCGATCTCCAGCCCGAGGCGGAAGTCGTCGATGGCCCACCAGGTGGCCAGGAAGGCCCCATCGAGCCCGAAGCCCTCGTTCCACAGCTCGCCCTCCTCGCAGGCGACGGTGGAGGGCAGCTCAATGGCCTTGTTGCAGGTGGTCTGCCAGGTCCGGAGCGGCAAGAACCCGAGCCCCGTGGCGATGGTGTAGCTGCCGGTGTGCAGGCGGCGCCAGTGGGCCCGGGTCGCGTCGGCCACCACCGACTCTGTGGGGTTGTAGGCAGGCGCGATGAGGGTCGGCGGCTCGTCGGCCACGCCAGGCTGGTACCAGGTCCAGGTGGCGGTGCGCACGTGCCCGCGCTGGGCGCGGCCCAGACGCCGCGTCCAGGACTGGGTCCGGGCGTAGGGGGTGGCGGGCCGGCGGTCGTGCATGGCGCGCGGGGGCTGGGCGTCGGTGGAGTCGAACACCACCACGGCGGCGTGCCCATCACTGGCGGCCAGCTCCTCCAAGGGGCGACGCGCCAAGGCCTGCAGGTAGGCGGCCGCCTCCTGGGTCTCTGCGGTCACCGCCAGGCGCTTGCGGTGGGCCAGCCCCTGGATCTTGCCCAGCCCGATGTCGACGCCCATGGTCACGCGGCTCGGGTCCTCCTCGCTGGCTTCGGTGATGACCTGGGCGGTGCGGGCGTTGTCGGAGGCCTGCTCGCTCCCGTCGGTGACCGAGTCCACGGCCTCGTCCGCCTCGACACCTGCGCCGCGCCGGTGCCGGCGTTCCTGTCGGCGGCGCACGGCCTCCGTGGCGCGCATGTTGCCCTCGAGCATCCCGGCGCGCAGGATGGTCGGGACCAGCTCGGGGGCAGCGAGCACGGTGTCGGCGCACACGGCGCCCGTGCGCAGCTCCAGGGCCTGGGCGTCCCCGCGCTCGTCCACGGCGCCGGCGTTCCAGAAGAAGTGCCAACCGGACCAGATGTTCCAGCGCGCCCGGTACAGGGCCTGGCCGTCGGGCAGCCCCACCAGGCGGTGGACCTCGGGGACCGCGCGGGTCGGATCGTCCAGCATGATGAAAGGCAGCCCCTCGCGGGCGCTCCACAGCAGCTCGGTGGGATCCTCCGCGCCGTCCTCCTGGGCGAAGAGCAGGTCGAGGTGCACCACGCCGAAGACGGGCTCCTTGAGGGCCTCTCGCCGCTCGCGGGTGGTGCAGACGGCGGTGGGATCCACCGAGCCCAGCCCCTGCTCGATGGGGATGGGGCGGAAGCCGTGGCTGCCCAGCACGCTCTTCCAGCGCTTGGAGGTGTCCTCGGCCAGGACCGCCGGGGAGGTGAAGTGCCCGGTCGCAGAGTCGAAGCCCGAGGAGACCTCGAGGTTGATGTGCTCCAGCAGCATGTCGGTCTGCATGCGGTCCTGGCGCCACTCCTCCAGGGACCACATGAGCAGCTGCAGGGCGCGGCGCTCCACCTGCTCCACCACCATGGTCCTGGACACGCCTGGCCGGGCCGAGGCCGCCGCCCAGGCCTGGATGTCGGCGCTGGTCAGGCTCGCGAGCGGCGTGGTCGTGCTCAGCAGCACGTCGGCCAGGTCGTTGACCAGGACGTTGTTGAGCTGGAAGATCAGATCGGGCGTGGCGGCCCCCTGCTCCACCAGGGAACGCAGGTAGTCCTCCACCAGCACCAGGGGAAGCCGGTAGTAGTCGAGCCGGAAGCCCTGCTCCAGGGACAGCACGCTCGCGGCCATGCGGCCCTCGACCTCCTCGTCCAGGTCGGTCTCACCCATGGCGGCGGCCACGATGTCGCTGCTCTGCCCCGTGCGGTGCTCCAGCTGCCCCGGTGGGGACTCCATGGCGGTGAGCGCCGCCAGGATCTTCATGTGGTTGGGGGTGTACTCCTCGAGCCCGAAGCGCACGATCTGCAGCGCAACCAGGTGGGAGAAGGTGCTGAACTCGGCCTTGGCGTGCTCGCGCATGGCCCGCGGGTCGGGCCCGAAGAGCTGGCTGTCGTCCAGGTTTCGCTGGCCGCCCTCGGCCAGCCGCTGGAAGTGCAGCAGCGGCACGTATTCCTGGTTGGAGCCCTCCAGGGCCCGCACGTAGGGGTACATCTGCTCGAAGAAGGGGGCCGAGGACGCGGGCGTGGCGTCCATCAGGTTGTAGGGGTGCGGCTTGCCGCTGTAGCCGAGCTTGAGGGCGAAGCGGCCGGCCAGCACCACGGACGCGGGGTTGCCTCCGGGCAGGGTGGCGGGGTGGTAGGTGACCGCCCCAAACACCCCGGGATGCTCGGGCCGCGTGCTCAACCACCAGGAGCGTGGGAGCCAGAGCTTGGCGTCCGGGATGGCGAAGACCGGGCCGCCGTTGCGATACGTGACGTCCCACTCCAGGGAGGGCGGCAGCAGGGCCTCGACCCCCGTCGTGTGGAGGGTGGGCAGCAGCACGTCCTGCTCGTCGTACCAACGATAGGTGAGGTCCTCCCAGAGCTCGGCGTACAGGGTACCCACGTTGCGCCAGTGGGCGCGCTGGTAGGCCGACAGGCGATCACCCTTGGCGAAGACGTTGCCCAAGGGCACGAACTGGACGCGCTCCACACAGCGGCCGAAGCGCGCCGCGATCGGATCGCAGTCCCCGGAGCCGGGCAGGTCCTCGAACCCCAGGACGTGGACCTGGGGGACCAGAGGAGGCGGCTCCTCGGGCTCCTCGGCGCCCAGCTGCGTCACCTTCTCCGTCGCGTCCCCGGCCCAGGCCGGCGAGATGGCCAGACCGACGGCGAACATCGCGATGCCGGCGAGCAGGGACGCGAAGGATGGACGCTCGCTCGCCCGGCAGGAAGCGGGGGGGGCGAAGGTCTCTCGGCCGTGTATGCAGTGCATGGGATGGTCTCGGTGGTCAGGTGATCTTCCGCAGGGCATCGACACGCCGCAGCTCAGAGATGCGGCGCGCCACCTCGGTGAGGAGCTTGCGCCCCTCCGGGCTGCCGGTGGAGAGGCTCTGCAGGATGGAGAGCAGCTCGCGCTCGGTCGCCTCACGCGGCACCCGTTCGGCCTGGCTCGGGGGGGCCTGGGCAGCGCGCCCAGCCCCACGCCGCGCCACCGGGGCGCGCCAGCTCAGGACGGGCTCCGCGCCGAAGCCCTCGGGCGTGGGGGGGAAGGCGTCCTCGGCCCGCCCGGTGCGGGGCGGGAGGGGCCGCGAGGCCGTCGTGGCGGTGACGCGCAGGCCCTTGCGGGGACGCTCGGGGGCCTGCGCCGGCTTGGCACCGCGACCCTCCGAACGGCGCGCACCCTGCTTCGGGGCGATGGGTGGCGGGGACGCGCGCGAGGGCACCAGGGCCGTGGTGGCCGGAGCCCAGGGCCCTGCGGGCTGGCGCTGCTGCGGCGCCTGCGGGCTCCCCTCGCGCCGCCCTGTCCAGCGCGAGGTGGCCCCGTCGGGGCGCGGTTGGGGTGCGGCGAGCGGGACAGCAGATCCGATCTCACGGGGGGCGCCCCGGCCCACGGCAAGCGCCCGAGCTACCAGGGGTTCCTGGCCCCCACCCGGCCGTCGGCCCAGCACTGGGTCGCTGCGGGCGGACAGCGCACCCGCGCTCCCGAGCGCCGACGAGGCTGGACCGGCGGGCGGCGCCCAGCCGCCGG
>JBDRKM010000342.1:0-22132 GCA_043814015.1 Pseudomonadota bacterium | reverse complement strand
GCTGCGCGCCGATCCAGGAGCCGAGCAGGCCCACACCCAGGCCCAGGGTGCCGCCGAAGCCGGAGAGCACCATGGCCTCCACCAGGAACTGGGTCAGCACGTCCCGCTCCAGGGCGCCGATGGCCAGCCGGATCCCGATCTCGCGGGTCCGCTCCGTGACCGAGACCAGCATGATGTTCATGATGCCGATGCCGCCCACCAGCAGGCTCACGCCGGCCACGGCGGCGAGGAACAGGGTGAGCACCTGCATGATGCCGCCGATGAACGAGGAGAACTCGCGGGTGTCCATGACCTGGAAGTCCACGGCGTCGTCCGAGGCCACGTGCCGGCGCTGGCGCAGCAGGTTGTCCAGATCGCGCATCACCGCGTCCATGTGCTCGTCCCCGTCCACCGAGACGAGGATCATGCCGACGTCGTCGGAGCCCTGCAGGCGACGCTGGACCGTGGTGATGGGCAGGAGCACGAAGTCGTCCTGGTCCATGCCCATGGTGTTCTCGCCCTTGGCCTCGAGCACCCCGATGACGGTGCAGGTCAGGGTCCGCAACTGCACGCGGGCGTCCAGGGCCGAGGCGGCGCCGAACAGCTCCTCCTTGACCGTGGCCCCCAGCAGGCAGGCCGCGCTGCCCGCGCGCTCCTCCCCGGCGCTGAAGCTGCGCCCCGCGGTGACCTCGCGCCCCTGCACCTCCAGCAGCGCGCCGGTGGAGCCGTAGACCGTCGTGTCCCAGGAGCGATCCCCCGCGATGGCGGTGGCCGAGGCGGTGACTTGGGGTGCCACGGCCCGCAGGTGGGGCACCTGGCGCTGGATGGCCTCCACATCGGCCGTGGAGAAGGGCGGGGCCGAGCCGCTCGGGGGTCCGTGCTGCTGCCGCCCCCCGGGGGCCAGGAACAGGATGTTGGAGCCCATGCTCTGCAGGTCCGCCTCGATGGAGGCCGAGGCGCTCCGGCCCAATCCGACCATCACGATGACCGCGGCCACCCCGATGAGGATGCCCAGCGAGGTGAGCCCGCTGTGCACGAGGTTGCGCCGGAGCTGAGCCAGCGCGATGCGCAGGGCGTTGAGGATCATGGCGCCGCCCCCTCGCCCTGCTCCACCACCGCCTCGATCCGGCCGTCCCGGAAGTGCACCACGCGCTGGGCGTAGGCCGCCATGTCCCGCTCGTGGCTGACCATCACGATGGTGAGGCCCCGCGCGCGGTTCAGGCGGGCGAGCAGGCGCAGGATGTCGTGGCTGCGGGAGGTGTCCAGGTTCCCCGTGGGCTCGTCGGCCAGCAGGACCGCGGGCTCCGTGACCAGGGCGCGGGCGATGGCCACCCGCTGCTGCTGGCCGCCCGAGAGCTCATTGGGCTCGTGCCGGGCGCGATCGGCCATGCCCACCTCCTCCAGGGCAGCCAGGGCGCGCTGGTCGCGCTCTCGAGCGGACACCCCGTGGTAGACCAGGGGCAGGGCCACGTTCTCCAGGGCGCTGGTGCGGGGCAGCAGGTTGAAGCCCTGGAACACGAAGCCGAGGTAGTGCCGGCGCAGCATGGCCAGGGCGCAGGGGTCGAGGCTGGCCACCTCCACACCGCGGAAGAGGTAGGAGCCCGAGGTGGGGCTGTCGAGGCAGCCCAGGATGTTGAGCGCGGTGGACTTGCCCGAGCCCGAGGGGCCCATCAGGCAGACGAAGTCGCCGTCCGGCACATCGAGATCGATGCCGTCCAGGGCTCGGACCTCGGACTCCGCCTGGCCGTAGACGCGCCGGATGGCGCGCAGGGCGATCATCGTGGCGCCTTCTTCCGGTCCGCCAGCGCCACCACCGTTCCAACTGCGAAGCCCTCCCCCGCCACGGCCGCCCGGTTGCCGTCGTTGCCGAGCATCTCCACCTCGACCGGGCGCAGCTCGGCGCCGTTCAGGACCCAGATCCGCGCCCCCCCGGACTCCTCCTCGCCCGTGGGCGTGAAGCGCAACGCCTCGGCGGGCACGGACAGGGCGGCGTCCAGCCGCTCGGTGACGATGTGGGCCGTGGCGGTCATGCCCGGGCGCAGGGCCAGATCCGGGTTCTCCACCCGAAGCTCGGCGATGTAGGAGACCACCTGCTCGTCGGGCTTGGGGGCGATGTGCACCTTCTCCACCGTGGCCTCAAACGTGCGATCCACCCAGGCGGGCACGGTGAAGGTGGCGGTCTGCCCGGGCTGCACCCGCCCCACCTCGGCCTCGTCCACCTCCACCGGCAGGTGCATCTCGGACAGATCCGCCGCGATCTCGAACAGGGTCGCGGCCTGCAGCGCCGAGACCACGGTCTGGCCGGGCTCCACGCTGCGGGTCAGCACCGTACCGGTCAGGGGCGAGCGGAGGATGGCCTCTGTGCGGTTGTGGCGCGCGAGGTCGAGGGTCACCCGGGCGTCCTTCACCTGGGCCTGGGCCAGGGCCAGGGCGGCGGCGGCGGTCTCGGCGCCGGTGCTGGCCGTCTCCTCCTCCGAGGGGGAGGAGGCCCCTTGCGCCCGCATGCGGGCGGTCCGCCCGGCATCGCGTTCGGCCTGGGCGGCGGATGCCTCGGCCTGCGCGAGGGTGGCCTCGGCCTGGGCGACGCGCGCCTCGGCCTGCCGGACCGCCAGCGTGAGCGCCTCCGTGTCCAGCTCCGCCAGCACCTGGCCCTCGGTGACGGTGTCGTTCTCGGCGACCAGCACGCGCGCGATGCGGCCGCTCTGGTCCGAGCCCACCTCGGCCGTGTGGGTGGGCTCCAGGTAGCCCACGGCCGTCACGCCCAGGGTGAGCCCACCCTGCTCGAGGAGTGCAGTCTCCCAGCGCGCGTCAGCTCCGGCTGGAGCACCGCGCAGCAGGCCCGCGGCCGCGCCCAGCAGCAGCACCGCCGCGATGCCGCCCGCGACGGGCCAGCGCCACCGCCGCTTCTTCTGGGGTCGGATCTGCCGGATCACGAGTGGGTCGGGGCTGGGCTGGGTCATGGCGGGCTCCAGGGCCGGGGCTCGCTGTCAACCTCACCCCGGCACGTTGAGGGATCCTGGAGCCCGCCGAGACGACCGGGTCAGGCTTACCTCCGTGTGGTGAAGCCATGACGACCACGGAACTCCAGGAAAGAACCACCATCGATCCCGCCATCTTCGGCGGGAAGCCCATCGTGCGTGGGCGGCGGCTCGCTGGCGGGTATGAGCGCATCGAGCCCTTCATCCTCGGCAAGAAATCGGCGTGAGGGAGCCCTCGTCACCGTGAAGCCGGACCGCATCCGGATCAGGCCGCCAGAAGGAGCGTCTCGGTAGGCCGATCCGTTCGGCGGATGCCGGGAACGACGGGCAACGCCAGTCCGCATAGACGGAGAGGTGACGCGCCGGGTCCAACGGCCTGGAGAGGAGAGCGACATGAGCATCAGCACGTGGCAGAAGCCGGCCCTCCGGCGCGATGAGGAGGAGGCCAGGGCGCGCAAGGTCTCCTGGCTGGAGCTCTTCTACGATCTCGTCTTCGTCGTGGTCATCGCCCAGCTCTCCAGCGGTTTGGCCGCTGACGTGGGCTGGCACGGCCTGTTCTACTTCGCGCTGCCCTTCGTGCCGGCCTGGTGGCTGTGGATCGGGGGCACCATGTACACGGAGCGCTTCGAGACCGAGGACGTGGGGCATCGGCTCATCACCTTCCTGCAGATGATGCCCGTGGCCGTCATGGCGGTGGTGCTGCACCACGGGATCGAGGGGGGCTCGGGGGGCTTCGCCGTCACCTACGCCGCGGGGCGGCTGCTGATCATCGGCATCTGGCTGCGCGGTGGGCTGCACAACCCACAGATGCGCCCGGTGACCAACCGCTACGCCCTCGGGTTCTCGATCTCGGTGCTGATTTTCCTCGGCTCACTGCTCGTCCCGGCGCCGGCTCGCTACGCCCTGTGGTGCCTGGCGCTGGTGATCGACCTGCTCACACCCCTGTTCACCCTCCAGCAGCAGAAGAGGCTGCCGCGCTTCAGCACCTCGCGGCTGCCCGAACGCCTCGGGCTCTTCACGATCATCGTGCTGGGCGAGACCATCGTGGGCGTGGTCACGGGACTGGCCGAGGTCCAACACCTCACCCTGGAGGTGGCCGCGGTCGGCCTGCTGGGCATGACCATGGCGTTCGCGGTCTGGTGGCTGTACTTCGACGGCGTCTCGCACCAGCCACCGCGAGCGGGGCTGCGATGGAGCCTGGCGCGCAACTACCTGCACCTGCCGCTGGTGCTGGGGATCACGGCCATCGGCGCGGCGGTGCTGCAGGTGGTAGAGCATGTCGAGCTGCACCTGGCGTCCGAAGTCCGCTGGCTGCTCTGCGGCGCCACGGCCACGGTGCTGGTCAGCCTGGGACTGCTGATGTTGGTGGTGGACTCTGGAGGAGCCATCCATCGGCTGCGCCCCGTGCACACGGGGATGGTCTTTGCGGCGGCGGTGGTGGCCGTGGTGCTGGCGGTGGTCGGGGGTGGGCTGGGGGCCGTGCCGCTGTTGGCCTGTCTGTTGGGTGTGCTCGTGGCGCTGGTAGTAGGGGACGTGGCGCTGCGCGTGCGGGAGACGGAGTAGCGCGCTGACGGTGGGGCCCGGGTCTGGCCATTCTGGGTGCCGCGTCCGCTCCGAGGATCCAACCGTGGTAGGGGGTGACCACGGCGACGATATGAACCCCGCGAGCGCTGGAGCGGCGATGTCAATGGAAGCCAACAAGAAGCTGGTGAGGAGGTTCTACGAGGAGATCGTGAGCACCGGCGTGGTGGACGGCGTCGAGGAGCTCTTCGCGTCGGACTACGTGGAGGTCCACGAGGGCGTGCGGTACCCCCTGGGCGTCGAGGGTGTGAAGGCGCACGTGCTCGGCGTTCGGCAGACCTACCCGGACCTGAGGATCCTCGTCGGACTTCAGATCGCGGAGGGTGAGTGGGTCGCCACGTGCATCGTGGCGCAGGGAACCCATGAAGGGCGCTGGCTCGACATCGAGCCGACGCACAAGCCAGTCTCCTTCACGGGGGTGAACGTGGATCGCGTGGTCGGCGGCAAGATCGTCGAGCACGGGGGAGCGGCCAACATGCTCGGTCCTCTCCTCGACATCGGCGCCATCCAGGTCGTCCGCGGGGAGGTGTGACTCCCTCCGCCTCAGCGCGGATCAGAGCACGCCCCCCCTCCCGCTCCGAAGGCGGTCGGCCGCACCAGCAGGCGGGCCGTGACCGAGCGGGCGAGCACCTCGGCGGGGGGCTCCTCGCCCGCGAGGACCGCCTCCACCGCCACCAGCGGATCGTCATGCACCACGCGCTCGGGATCGGACAGATCACGGCGGGCGCGGGCGATCACCTCCCGCGCGGTGCGCTCGTCGCCCCCCCGCCACGCGAGCAGGGCCTCGGCGAAGGAGCCCAACAGGACGACCCCTGCGTCCGGGAAGCCGCCCGCGCAGGCCAGCAGCGCCTCGGTCTCGGCGTGTCCGCTGGCCAGATCGCTCCGATCCACCGCGGCCAGGACGCGCAGCAGGCGCACGTAGACCTCCTCGGTACGCCAGGCAGCGTCGCGGCAGGCCGCGAGCGCGCGGTCGAGGGACTCGGGATCGCCCCCACCCTCCAGGAACAGGGCGGCGCGCGACCACTCGAGGATGGCGCGGGTGGAGGCGGTCACGGGTGCGGTCCCCGCCTGGGCCAGGGCCGCCCGGGCCTCTTCGTCGCGGCGCAGCTCCACGAGCAGCACCGCCCGGTAGGCGTTCCAGGTGGCCAGCGTGCCGGAGTCGGCGCCCCCGGGGGGCTCTTCGAGGTGGGCGAGCCCGGCCGCGGGCCCGCGCCAGGTGAAGTCGGTCCACGCGGCCGCGATGCGGCAGGCCACCTGCAACGCGGGGCTGCGGGCGAGGCGCACGGCCGCGGTCGCGGCGGCCCGGGCACCCGCGCCATCCAGGCGCAGCCTGAGCACCATGGAGCGCTGGCGGAGCACGTCGGCCGCGAGGTCGTCGGCGCCCTCGGGGAGGGCGGCCTCGGCGGCCGCGAGGTCCGCGAGGGCGTCCGTGAAGCGCCCCTCCTGCCGGGACACTTCGGCCCGCGCCAGCCGTGCCTGGAGGAGGTCTTCGGGCCGCCCGGCGGCGGCGGCCAGCTCCACCGCCCGGTCGGCGTTGCGTCGCACCAGCCCGGCGGGGCCGGTCCGCAGCAGCAGGACGTGCAGGGCACGGCGGAGCCGGAGGGCGTCGTCCACCCCGGCCTCCTCCACCGCCTGGAGCAGGTCCGCGCCGAGGCTGGTGGCGTCCGGGACTGCGCCCCCCTGTGCGAGGGCAGCGACGGCCGCCTCCCCGCGCATGAGCGCCCACGCGAGGTGGCGCTGGCGCCCGTCGTGGGCCTCGGGCCGGCGGCGGGTGAAGGCCCGCACGACCTCGAACAGGCGGTAGTGGGTCCTGCCCGCGTCGCGCTCGACCACGAGCAGGCAGCGGTCCGTGAGGGTGGCCATGACGCGCCAGACCGAGGGGCACTCGCCCCCGAGCAGGGCCTCGGCGTCGGCCAGATCGAAGCGGCCGGAGAACCAGCACAGCGCGCCGAGGGCCCGTTGGGCGTCGGGGGCGAGCCCGGAGAAGCTCTCGGAGAGCGCGGTGAGCAGCGCATCCCCCTCGGCCCCGGGTTCCAACAGCACCTCCGCGAGGCGCCCCGACAGGTCGATGGGGCCGAGGGTCATGGCGTGCGCCGCGGCCAGCTCGATGGCCAGGGGCAGCCGGTCGAGGTGCTCCACGAGCGCCGCCACTCCGTCCTCGGAGCAGGGCCCTCCGAGGACGACCTCCGCCCGCCTGCGGTAGAGCTCGACGGCGTCCGTGGAGGCCAGGGGGCCGACCGGGACGGCCTCCGCACCGCGCAGCGCCACCCGCTGGCGCGAGGTGGCCAGGATCTTCGATCGTGACCAGCCAGCCAGCAGCGCGAGGGCATCCGGCTCGAGCCGGTCGATGGCGTCTGCCACGAGCAGGCCGCCGCCGAGGGCGTCGCCCACCGCGACCACCGCCTCGACCCCGGCAGGGAGCGCGAGCCCGAGGCCGCCGGCCACGGCGGCGAGCAGCTCGTCCGCCGAGCATGCGTGGCCGAGATCCACCCAGCACACGCCGGCGATCCCGCGGGAGACCTCGCGCGCCAGCGCCGTCTTGCCGACCCCGGCGGGCCCGACCAAGATGCGCAGGCCAGGGCTCCCGAGTCGCTCCCGGAGCCGCGCGAGCTGCGGCCCGCGCCCGATGAGGGCCGAAGGTTCACCCGGGACCGCGGGTGGCATGAAGCGATAGCCGCTCCCGGGGACCGTGAGCAGGAGCTCGGGCACGGCCGGGTCGCGCTCGATCCGCGCGCGCAGGCGCCCGACGGTGTTGTCCACCGTGCGGGTCACCATGGAGGCGCGGTAGCCCCAGACCTCCACGAGGAGCTGCTCGCGGGTGACCACCTCCCTGGGATGAGCCACCAGGTAGCGCAGGAGGGCGGTCTCGATGGGGGACAGGGCGCGCGCCTCCCCTGCCGCGCACACGACCCCGTCCTGGAGATCGATCTCGCAGTGGCCGAGATGCAGCGTTGGTCGGCCCACGGGCATGGAAGGTCACGAATCCGGGGGGAGAGGGCGCCACCCAGGGAGGTAACCCACGGCGACCGGCCTGGCGGTCCGCTCAGTCGTCCGCGTCGGCCAGCGCGTCCAGGACCGCGACGTAGCCCGCGATCCAGTCCTCGCGCAGCACCTCGTTGGCGCGCCGGGCTCTCTCGGCCGCGGCGCCCGTGTCGCCGCGCCACTCCTCGTAGAGCGCGAGATCGTAGGTGGCCATGGCGGCGAGGCGCGCGCTGCGGCGGTCGTCTCCCTGGGCGGCGATCCGCTCCCAGATGCGCGCGGCGGTGTCCCAGTCCGTGTACTTCGAGCGGTGCAGCAGCTCGGCGGCGGCCTCCAGCTCCGGGGAGCCGGCGTCGAAGATCTCCCGATCCACCCGCTCGCTCTTCGGGGCGGTGAGCTGGCCGCGGGTGGACTCGGCCACGGCGGCCACCACCTCGACGCGCGTGAGGGTGGTGGGGTCGAGCAGGGCGTCGGCGTCCTCGACCGTGCGCCCCACCGCGCTGCGGGCGACCCAGTCCGACTGGGTCCAGGATCGCAGCTCCCGGCCCGCGCAGTCGGTGAGGGCCCAGACCGTGTCGGCCTGGATCCGCAGCGTGGCCTGCACGGCGGGCACGCGCTCGCCGAAGGAGAGGTCGAGCGCGCGGCCGTCGAAGGTGGTGCCGCGCGGTCCCATGACGTACCCGCGGGTGGCGCCGGCCAGGTCGAACTCGCGGGCGCTGGCCATGGTGTTCTCGTGGCTCCACGCGGACTGCAAGGCCAGGGCGCGCAGCTCCAGGCGCCCGTCGGAGCCGTAGGCGCCGCAGGCGGGGTCGGCGCTGGCCGCCGCGCCCACCGGCAGGACGTCGACCGCCATGCGGGTCCCGTCGATGCCCGCCTGCCGCAGCACCTCGCGGGCCTCCGGGGTCCCGACCCGATCGGCCGGGACCAGCTTGGTGATTCCCGGCGGGACCACGCTGGACTGCTGGGGGTAGAACCGGATGGAACCCGTGTTGTTGGCGAACACGAGGGGAATCGAGGCGAACAGCATGGTGATGGACATGGGGACCTCCGCGCCAGGATTACCGCCCACCCGCGGGCGTGGCCTGCAACGGCGTGCAACCGCGTGCAACGGCGTCCGCGTGCGGCTGTCCGCGCACCCGGCGTCGCCGGAGCAGCAGGCTGGCGGCACCGAGCAGCAGCGTCACGGTCCGAGGTCCCCCCGCCGTCGCGCAGCCCGATCCGCAACCAGGAAGCTCCTCACCGAGGTCCACCAGGCAGGGGGCAAGCGCCGCCGCGTCCAGGGGCAGCGTCTCCGCCGCGGCCTGGGCGCCGTAGAAGCGCAGCCAGGCGCAGCTCGCCTGGTCGCCCCCAGGGCAGACCTCGCAGGGGTTGCCGACCAAGGCGAAGGTCTCGCACAGCTCCACCCAGGTCAGGGGCGCGGCGGTGTCGGGCTGCCAGGCGGTCCGGGCGGTGACCGCCACCAGATCCACCAGCGCTGTCAGCTCGACCCCCGCGGCGCGCTCGCCCGCGGCGTCGAAGCCGGCAAGGATCGACAGGTTCCAGGCCTGGACCTCGGGCTCCGTGGCCAGGGGCAGGTGCTCCGCTTCCCAGCGCAGCGCGCCGGTGGCCGAGAGGCTGGCGACGTCGTCCAGGTAGACGCAGCCGTCTCGCTCGCCCGAGCCGAGCTGCTGCAGCAGGCGGAAATGCGCCTCGCCGCCGCCGGACGAGACCACCTGCAGCCAGAGCGGCCCCGCGAGGGCCTCGGCGACGCTGGGCCCGAGGCCGCTGCACTCCGAGAGGGTCTCTGGGGCCAGGACGAAAGCTCTCCCGGCGAGGTCCTCGGCCGAGAACCCGGCGTCCATGCCGAAGGGCTCGATCACCACCGGGTCCGCCGGGGTGAGGATGGCCTCCCGTGGGTCCGCCGCCCCGTAGTCGAGCTCCTCGACCAACAGGTCCTCCCAGTTCCCCGTCGCCAGTTCGTCCTCGGCGACCCAGCGGTTCCAACAGTGGGGGGTGGGGGCCAGGAGGGCGAGGGTGCCGTCCTGTCGGCGCAGAGCGCGCGGCTCGCCGCCGGTCAGCACCGGCAGGCCGCAGGCGTTGGGCTCCAGCTCCGCCCGCACGCCGTCCCAGGGAGCCGGCCCGATCTGGAGGTCGGCCACCAGCAGAGGTGGGGCGTCGGCATCGCAGGGAAGCCCCGTGTCGAGGGGATCTGGTTCCTCGCAGGTCGCGAGGCACCCACAGCAGAGCACGGGCAGCAGCGCGACGGGACGCATGGGCACCTCCTCGAACAGGGTGGCTCGGTGAACGGGCGCGCGACCGTACCCCCTCACGTGGCCACTGGCGTGCAACGGCATGCAACGGCGTGCAACATCAGGCGGCTGGGTGGCCCTGGGTCAGGGCCCCGAGCCCAGCGCGGCCAGGTAGATCCCGGGGGCGGCGTGCGCGCAGGCGGCTTCATCGATCAGGGGCCCGGCGCAGTCCGCGAAGACCGCCCTGGGGCACTCGCCCGGCACGCCCGCGACCAGGTGGACGCTGTGCCCGAGCTGGATGGGGTCGGCCTCGAAGGGCACGCGGGAGAAGGCGACGGGGGCGCTCGTGCCGTCCTCGGTGTCCTCGAGGAAGGCCACCCACTCCCCGATCCATGCGCCATCGTGGGCGCGGTCGGTGCGGGAGACATCCCTGAGCGCGCTGTCCGGCGCGAGCGCCGCGACGAGCCGGCCGCGCCAGTCGTCGTGGTACTCCGTCAGCATCAGCAGGTTCTCACCGTCCTGGTCGAAGGACGAGGCGTTGAACGCGGGGCTGGAGTCCAGTTCCGACGCGGGTCGCTCCGACGGCAGCCCGTCACCCAGATCCCACAGCCGGACGCGGACGGACCCCTCGTAGCCGGTCGCGACGTCGGGGTACTCGGCCACCGCGAGCACGCGGGCTTCGCCGGGATCGACGGTGTCCGCCATCCAGGCTCGGAGCTGCTCTCCGAGGCGCACCCGGGCTGTGGCGGTGCTGGACGAGATGGCATCCGCGCCGCGATCGACCTCCGTGCCGGTCCAGATGTCCTTCCAGACGAGGACGCTCCCGCTGACGATGGCGGGAGGCTCGGGCTGGCAGCCCTCCTCGGCCCAGCGCTGCGCCCCGTCCGAGAGGGACAGCAGGGTCACGGTCGTCGGGTTCCTGTCGGGATCCTGGAACGCCACCAGCGCCCCGTCCGGAGAGAGGGCGGCGTCCTCGGCGGGCGAGGCATACCGGGCCTGCGCGAGCAGGGTGCGGGAGAAGGACCCGTCCGTGGCGACCACGACGAGATCGCCGCGCGGGCAGCCGCCGCACTCCGGGCTGTCGTCGAAGGTCGGGTCTCGCGCCACCAGCACCGCGGAACCATCGGCCGAGGGGCGAAACCCGGTGACCGACTCCGCGAGGATCGACGCGGCGGAGGGCGCGTTCGCGTCGCTGTGCCGCAGGGTCCCGGTGATGGCGCCACCGGTCGAGAGGCCCCCCGCCACAAGGTCGTCCGCCCAGAACAGGCCGTGATCCTCGGTGAAGTAGACCGGCAGGCAGGTGAACCCGGAGTCGGACTCGAACAGGCACGGGGTCCGGCCGGTCCCGAGCGTCTGCACGCTCCTGCCCGTGAAGTCGTAGGCAAAGGTGCCGTCCGGCGTGCGGTAGACCAGCACCGACGACGAGAAGGGGGACAGGACGATGTCCACCACGTTCGAGGCGATGCTGCGCACCGAACCGTCGATCGCCGACCAGGTGCTCAGGCCCCAGGTCAGGTACCCGTCTCCCCACACCGCTGAGACCGAGTCGGGAAAGAGCAGGTCTGCACCCTCCGCGGTGAAGACGAGGGGCCCCGTCACGCCCGTCGCCACAATGCCCGAGGAGGTCCCGGACGAGAGGTCGAACACCACCAGATTCCCCCACCCGCTCAGCCAGTCGTAGTCGACGAGCCCGGCGACGAAGCGGCCGTCCGGGGAGGGCTCGAGCAGCGCGACGCTGGGGTTCGCCAGCAGCAGCGCCGCCTGGACCTCCCCGGGGCAGGACATGGCGCCCTCGGGGCCCGTGTCACGATCCGCGGAGTCTGGGGACGTGATCTTCCCGCAGGCACCGAGCGAGAACGCAGCGAGGGCCGAGGACCCGATGAGGGCGATCTTCGTGGCGTTCATCGTGAGACGGCGAGAGGGAGCGTTCTGCATCCTCTAGTCCTCGGTGTGCTTCGCAGCGGGAGGCCGTGGATATCGGAGCCCGCTGCGCCGGCCGGGCAACGGTGTGCAACGGCGTGCAACGGAGCATCGCGGTAGCCCGATCCGTGGGGTGCTGGCCTTGACTACCACCAAGGTGCCGCGGCTCCAGGTCTCCTCAACAGCGCGGGGTGAGCTTGGAGCCTGACCCGGAGGCTCCCCATGCTGGCCACCCTGCTGTTCTGCTCCCTCGCGGCCCAGGCCCAGGAGCCCCTCTCCCTCGCCGAGGCCGTCGCCCGCGCCATGGCGCACAACCCGGACCTGGCCCAGAGCGCCCTGGCGCTGACGCAGGCCGAGTCCCAGGTCCTCTCGGCCCGCGCGGCCTTCGAGCCCACCTTTCAGGGCAGCGGGGGTTGGGACACCTCCCAATCCCGTGGCTTCTTCCAAGGCTTCGGCTACACCCAGGACAGCTCCGCCTGGAGCGCCTCCGCCGGGTTCGCCGGCTCCCTGCCCAGCGGCACGAGCTGGAGCCTGGGCTCGTCGGCCGGCTGGAACCGCTCCGAGACCACCTCCGAGATGTTCTCGGGCGCCCAGTCCCAGGAGTACGGCACCAGCGGGCTGCAGCTCGGCCTGCGCCAGAACCTGCTGGAGGGCCTGTCGCCCTCGTACAACCTGCGCGGGCTGCGGACCGCTCGCCAGGGGGTCGAGCGCGCGCAGACGAACCTCGCCTGGGCCCGGGAGCAGCTCGTGGTGGGGGTCGCCGCCGCCTGGCGCGGCTGGGTGCTGACCCTGCGCCGCGAGGCCATCGCCGCCGAGGCCCTGCAGACCGCTGGCGCCACCGAGCGCACGGTCCAGGCGCGCACCGAGGAAGGCCGCGCGACGGAGCTGGAGCTCGGCCAGGCCAGCCTGGCCCGCCTGCAGGCGCGCGCCGATTTGCTCCAGGCCCAGGCCGACACCCGCGCGGCCGCGGACGACCTGCTGGTGCTGCTCGGCGAAGAGCCCGGCGCGGACGTAGCGCCCGCGGGCCGGGTGCTGCCGGCGGCCTTCGCGCTCGGTCCCCTCGACGCCTGGGAGGAACGCGCGCTGGCCGCCAACGCCGAGCTGGCCCTGGCGCGGGCGGATGTGGAGGCCGCGCGCCTCACGGCCCGGGACGCGGGCCACGCCCGGCTCCCCAGCCTCGCTGCCCAGGCCAGCGCCTCCCTCGGCGCGCAGGCCGACGACGTAGGGGGTGCGCTCGGGGGCCTCGGGAGCGACGACGCCTACCCGGCCTGGGGCGCCGGTCTCGATCTGTCCGTCCCCCTCGGCAACCGCGCCGCGCGGGCCGAGATCCAGCGCACCCATGCGGCGCTCCAGGCCGCGACCCTCGCGGTGGAGGGCCTGGAGCGCAGCCTGCGCGCCGAGGTCCAGGCCCGCTTCCGCGCCGTGCTCACCGCGCAGGAGGCCCTGGAGATCGCCGAGGCGAGCCGCGCGCTGGCCGCCCGCAACGCCTCCCTGGAGGAGGTGCGCTACCTGGAGGGCACCCGCACGCTGGACCGCCTGCTCGACGCCCGCCTCGAGGCCGAGCGCGCGGCGCTCACCGCCGAGCAGGCCCAGGTGACCCTGGCCGCCGCCCTGCTGGATCTGCAGGCCCTGGCGGGTGAGGCGGAGAGCAGCCTCACCCAGGGGAGCTGACCCATGCCCGACCGCCCCCGCCTCCTCGTCGTCGAGGACGACCTCTCGGTCGTGCAGGGCCTGGTGCGCGGCCTGCACCGCGCCGGTTTCGACGTCAGCGTCGCCATGGACGGGGCCGAGGGAGCCCGGCGCGCCCTGGAGGAGCCCTTCGACCTCGTGATCCTGGATCTCATGCTCCCCGGCCGGGACGGCTTCGAGGTGCTCGACGCCTGGCGCGGCCGCCTGTCCGTGCCGGTCCTCGTGCTCTCGGCCAGGACCGAGCTCGGCGCCCGGCTGCGCTCCTTTGATCTGGGCGCCGTGGACTACGTCCCCAAGCCCTTCTGGATGGAGGAGCTGGTGGCCCGCATCCGGGCCCGGCTCGCCCTGGGCGAAGCGCCGGCCCACCGCACCGTCGTTGTCGCGGACGTCCGGGTGGATCTGGACGCCCGGCGCGCCTGGCGCGGCGAGGAGGAGATCCCGCTCACCGCCCATGAGTTCAACGTCCTCGCCTGGTTGTTGGAGCGCCCTGATCGGGCCGTGAGCCGCCAGCAGTTGGTGGAGCACGCCCTGCCCGAGGCCGGGGATCGCCTGGAGCGCACGCTGGACAGCCACGTCTCGCGGATCCGCCGCAAGCTCGGGCCCGAATCCGCCGCCTGCCTGCGCACGGTCTGGGGCGTGGGCTACCGTTTCTCCCCCGGAGGTGGGCCGTGAAGCTCTCGTCGCTGCAGACCCGCATCCTCGTCTCGGCTGTGGCTACCTCCCTGGTGGCGCTGCTCTTGGTGTGGCTCACCAGCTCGGCCGCCATGCGCCGCTTCTCAGGAGAGCTCGGCGCCCGCGACGTGGCGCTGCAGGACGTGGAGATCTGCGAGCGCGCGCCGGAGATCTGGCGCAAGGAGCTGGGCGGGTTCCTGTCCATCTTCGCCTACGACGGCGAGACCCGCCGCTCCCTGAACCCCGAGGCCCCGCCCCTGGACCCGGAGCTGGGCGCACAAGCCGCGGAGCGCGGCGTCCTCGTGGGCCGGAGTGAGGGTCGCGGGCGCATTGCGGTCGTGCGCATGGCCGCCTCAGGTCCCTGCGCCCTGTTCCAGACGCGGATCCAGCCCCCGCCTGAGCAGTTCTTCCACGAGCACCTCGCCACCATCGCGCTGAGCGGGGTGCTGGCCATCATGGCCGTGGCCGGGCTCACCCTGCTGTTGGCCGTGCGCCCCATCGTGCGCCGCGTGCGCCGGCTGCGGGACGCGGCCGGCCAGGTCGGGCAGGAGGGCTACCGCTCCGCCGAAGACGCCACCGGCGACGAGATCTCCCGCATCGGCGTCGTGCTGGACGAGTCCCACGCCCGCATCGTCGCGGACCGCGCGGAGCTGCGCGCCCGCCACGAGGCTCTGGAGCGCCACCTCGCCGAGATCGCCCACGACCTGCGTACCCCCCTGGCCTCGCTGCTGCTGTGTACCGAGGAGCTGTCCGAGGCCGGAGCCGAGGGCGCCCCCGAGGTGGCCGCGCGGGCCCTGGAGGACACCGTCTACCTCGAGGCCCTCGTGGACAACCTGCGGCAGGCCACCCTGCTGCGCCACGGCCTCGATCCGCGCTCCGGCGCCGCGCGCACCGACCTGGGCGACGTGGTCCGCCGCGTGGGCCAACGCTTCGCGGCGCTCGGCCGCCGCCGGGGCGTCGAGGTGGTCTGGGCCGTCCCCGACGCGCTCGTGCCCGTGCGCTGCCCCCCGGCCCTGGCCGAGCGCGCCCTGGCCAACCTGGTGCACAACGCCGTGGTGCACGGGGCCGCGGGCGGGCATGTGGCGGTGGTGCTGGAGGTCGCAGCGGCGCGGTTCAACCTCACCGTGCTGGATGACGGGTCCGGCGTGGACGAGGAGATCCTCGCCGACCTGGCCGCGCGCACCTTCCGGGTCGACGCCGCCCGCACCCGCGGGCAGGGGCTGGGGTTGGCCATCACCAACGAGGTCTGCCAGCGCGCCGGCTGGGCCATCCGCTACGAGCGGCCGGCGGAGGGGGGGCTGAGGGTGGTGATCGAGGGGGCGTTTCTGGCGGCAGGAGGAGGCACCGGGGGCCTTTGTTGAGGCTCCGTGGAGGCCGGCGCTTCTCCGTTTCCAAGCACGCGGCGATGGGCCGAAGCGCAGGCTGCGCGAGCTTCGACCTGTCTCGCCGCGGGAGCCACCATGAACGTCTCGACCGTCAGCACCGCCATCTCTTCCACCACTCAACTCAGCCAGAAGCAGTTCACCAGAATGGACAGCGACGGCGATGGCGCCGTGTCCAGGGAGGAGTTCGCCCAGGCCAGCCCGAGCGGGGGCGCCAACGAAGGGGCCGCTCCGACCGACGCGCCGAGCGTGGAGGAGATCTGGTCCCAGCTCGACGACGATGGAAACGGGGGCCTGTCCATCGAGGAGCTGTCCGAGATGGCGTCGCGGTTCCAGTCCGGGACGGGCGCAGCGCCCGCGGGCGGGGCACCTCCGGCGGGCGGTCCGCCCATGGGGGGCGCACAGGCGACCTCCGGCGCCGAGGAGTCCGAGTCCAGCAGCACGGTCTACGACGAGGCCGACACCAACCAGGACGGGGAGGTCTCCGAGGCCGAACGCCAAGCGTACGAGCTGGAGCAGCTCATGGACTCGACCGAGGACGACGACGGCGGGCTCACGTGGGAGTCGGCCCGCGCTATCGGGGCCTACCAGGCGGCAGCCGCGCTGGGCGAGTAGGCCGACGACCGCGGCGCCCCACCAACCCGGCGGCAGCGATCCACACCACCCAGAGCCCCTGGGCCGTCCGTGGCACGGCCGCACATCCCGCTCCAGGCCGCCCGAAGGACCCTCCCATCGCGAACCCGCCACCCTCGCCGACCTGGGTGGACGCATCCACGATCTCGAAGGACTCCTCCTTCGACCCCGCGCGGTAGCCGCCCTCCAGGTAGAGGCCGTCCTGGGAGTTCCCGGAAACTGAGCCTCCGAGGAGGATCTCGTACTCGCCGGTCCCCAGCGCGGGGGTGCTGAAGAGCACCGACTCGTAGTCCTTGCGCGGCGCGAAGGTCAGCACCTCGTCCCCACCCGCGGTCTGGATGTGGAACACGGTCCCGGCGTCCTGGCCGTCGAGGAAGGCCAGGACCGAGCACTGCGCCGAGGACTCGTCCGCGGCCACGGCCATGCCGGCGCTCCCCGCCGCCACCAGGGTCCCGCCGGAGATCTGGAAGGAGGTCCCGCCTTCCCCGGCGTCCACGGCGCTGTTCATCTGCTCGGTGGGCCCGTGGACCACCACCAGCCCTCCGGCGACGGCGATGGCGCCGTTGGAGTCGATGCCGTCGCCGTCGGCGTCCACGAACAGGGAGCCGCCGCGGATGGTGAACTGGCAGTCCTCGCAGCCACCTCCACCGCCCATGCCGCCTCCACCGCCGGACGATGCTCCCGCTCCGACCACGTTGACGCCATCATCGCTGGACCGGAGATGGAGGGTACCCCCCTCGATGGTCACGATGGCCGCCTCCAGCCCCTCGTAGGAGCGGGTGACGACCAGATCCCCCCCCGTGACCTCGACCTCCCCCTCCGCATGGACACCGTCGTCGCCAGTGCCGATGCAGATAGCCCCTCCTCCGATGGCGATGTCGCCGTCGGAGTGCACCCCGTCGTCCGCCGCGTCCACCCGGACGATACCGCCCTCGATGCTGACCTTTGCGCTCCCCTTGATGCCCTTGGCCGACAGGTCCTCCGAGATGCTGGCCTCGGCGCCGCCGCCGGCCTCCAGGACCACCAGTCCCCCCGCCACCGTGACCTCGGTCACCGCCGAGATGGCGTCGCCACCCGCGGTGACCCGCACCCGGCCCGCTTCGATGGCCACCCAGCCCCGGGACGTGTCCTCGTCGTTGGTCGTCTTGAGCCCGTCCCCGCCCGCCGCGATCTGGAGCCTCCCGCCGAGGATTTCGACGGAGTCGCGGCCACGGAGGCCGTCGTCCATGGCGGTGACGGTGATGTCGCCGTTGACGATGACGAGGTCGTCCTTGCTAGCGATGCCGTCGTTGAACCTGCCCACGACCTCCAGGGCGCCGGGGCCCGAGAACACCAGGTCCGCCTCGCTGAACAGGGCCGCGTCCGGCTCGTCCGCCCCGTCCTCGAAGACGTAGACGGCGCCGTCCACCAGCCGGTTGTGGGTGTCTTCGGCCAAAAACACCTCGACGTCCCCCGCGCTGGCCACGTAGAGCGGCGCGCTGCTCGAACAGGCGATCTCGGCGTCGTCCAGCACCACCCTGACGTCGTCCTCCCCCGCGTCCACCACGATCTGCCCGTCCTCGAACGAGCCCGAGAGGACGTAGGTGCCCGCGGTGGTGATGCGGACCGTCGAGCCCTCGGAGGTCGCGCCTGGGCCGTCGATCTCGGCGCGGTCGCCATCGAGCGCCACCACGGTGACGGCTGCCGAGTCCCAGGCGGGGTCTTCAGCGTGGACGCCCTCGACGGCGCCGGTGTCGTCGGTGGGGCAGGCGTAGGGCGACTCCTCGACGTCGGCGCCGCAGCCAGCGGTCAGGCCGATCGTACAGAGCGCGATGCCGAGAGAGAGCCTTCGTTTCATCACGTCTCCATGGATCGGTGGTCGCGGGGCGGGTCCGGGACCTCGGGGTATTTGTCTACCCAGGTAGATGTTGAGGAAGTCTGGAGGCCGCAGACTTCCGCGTGCGAGCAGGGGCGTCCTCCTGGGGATAGGCTCGCCCCGGAGCCCCCACCATGCCCCGCCCCCGCCGCGTCTCCGACGAGCAGATCCTGCAAGCCGCCCGGTCCTGCTTCTTCGAGGGTGGGCCGCTGACGCCGCTCTCGGCCGTGGCCGCGCGCCTCGGGATCAGCCAGGCGGCGCTGCTGCATCGGGTCGGCACCCGCGAGTAGCTCCTGCGGGCGGCCATCGAGCTGGTCCCTCCCCCGGCCATCGCGCGCCTCGTGGCCGGTGGGGTCTCGGACGGGGATCCCCGCGCGCAGCTCGTGGAGATCCTCCTGGGTCACGCGACCTTCCTCCGCGCGCACGCGCCCACCCTGATCGTCCTGCGCGGGGTCGGCCTGGAACCTCCGGCGCCTCTCGACCCCAGCGCGCCTCCGCCCGTGGCACTCCGCGGCGCCCTGCGGGGGTGGTTCGAGCGCGCCAACGCCGCCGGACACCTGGCGGTGGCCGCACCCGCGGCGGTGGCCGAGGCGCTGCTCGGGGCCATGGAGGGCCGAGCCTTCAACCGATACCTGGGCGGCGAGGACTTCGCGCCTGGCCGCGACGAGGACGTGGTGCGCGCCCTCGTGGAGGCGCTGGTGCCCCCGCCGCCGCGCACCGCGGGGGCCGCATGACGAGCACTGCGACGCCGCTCAACGCTCCCCGAGGCGCTCGGCCAACTGCTTCAGCGAGGCGTCCACCGAACGCCTGGTGCTCTCGATGAGCAGCACCCTGGGCGCGGGCAGGACCAGCTCGATGGTGGTGCGGTACTCCACCCGCGTCCCCCCGCCATCCAGGGGGACCACGCTCCAGGTCTGGTGGTAGCGCCTGAAGTCCTCGCTGGCGACGAGGTCCTCGGCCCAGCCGTCCGCGGTGGGGCAGCGCCGGGAGCGCATCGCCAGCGGGCTCAACAGCCCCCGGACGCGCACGGACAGCTCGTAGCATGCGCCATTCTCGGTGGCCTCGGCCGAGACCGTGTCGGGGGAGAGGTGGGCCGTGGCCAGCGGGTCGGAGAGGATGCCGCGCACCTTTGCGGGCGTCGCGCGCAGGGTGATGGTGCCGATCACCGTGTCGCCGGCCTCGGTGACGACGATGGCGGGCTCGGCGCCGAGGAGGGCTGCTGCGAGCAGGCTGGCGGCCAGCAGGGGGTCACCGCGCCCTCTCCCGGGCCCGCGAGCGCAGCCCCGCCTGGAAGCCGGAGGCCCCCCCCGGGGGAACCGCGGCGCTGCCTTCCCAAGCGTTCGCCGGGTCTCCTCCCCTACCCACCGGACACGCGCGGAGGCCGCCCTCCCCAGACCAGATGGAAGCTGACAGGTTGGTCCGAAGGTGCGGGAGGACGGCCAAGCGCGCGTGAAGGAAGCCCGTCGCTGTCATCCCTCGTCCCCCTCTGGACCGGCCGGGCGTTCTCGGCGGAGGAGCGAAAAGCCGCGGGTGACGTGGGGACCATGCATGCTCGGAACCCTGCGGAGTGGGGCTCGCTGAATGTTACCACATGGTAAGTATCGGGTCAGCTCGCATCTGCCGCCGGCTCGTGACAAGTCGTGAAGTTCTCCCTGAAGCTGACTCCACCACGCCGAGCAGCCGGCTCATCAGGGCGGACCTGCCGACCACCCCGGAGCCCGCGAACCCCGCGGTTCGGCCCGCCCCGCAGGCCGCAAGGCGTACCAGGCGAGGAGGTTTATTAGCTTTCTTTTTGCTTTTTCGCTGTTCCCGCGCGTGAACGGAACGCGGCCAATGCGGCTGTGCCTACTCGGTCGAGGACTCGAAGGCTTCGGCGGACGCGAGCACCCGCTCCCGCAGGGCCTGCAGGGTCTGGAGCTGTTGATCGAGCCCTGCCACCAGGGCCCTGGCCTTCTGTGGGCTGTAGGTGGCGAAGGTGGCGGTGTCCACCGCCTCGGAGGTCGCCAGCTCGATGGCCTTGGTCAGGCGTGTCAGGCCCTTCACGAAGGCCGGCAGCGCGGGCCGCCCGGCACCCGTGCCCTGGCCCTTGCGGGCTTTCTTGATGGCGGCGGCCAGCTCCCGCGACGACATCCCTTCCCTCACCGCCTTGCGCGCCAGCGCCAGCTTGGCCTTGTCGTCGTGGACGGGCAGCAGGAGCTTGTGGTGGGAGAGCGGCAGGGCTCCCGCGATGTCCTCCGGGAGCTGCCGGAGCTGCCCAAGGATCGCCACCGAGTACCAGATGGTGGTGTAGGCCACGCGCAGATCCTCGCGTTGGCCGAGCGCGCGGAACGTGACGTGGGCTTTCTCGCGCGCGTGGAAGCTGTCCAGGTCATCGCCGAAGAAGGTCGCGAGCACGTAGGAGCCGAGGGTGCGCGCCATCTCGAGGCCCTTGGCGACGTAGATGCGATTGATCTCCGCGACGGCTTGATCGAGGAGGTCGGTCGCGATCTCGGCTTCGCCGGGGAGGATGGGGGCGAGGGCGGTGGGAGGGGTGGGCATGGTGGGCTCCTGGGAGATGAGGGGTTGGGGAGGAGCTTATTGAAGCTGGCGGGGGGCGTCGAGGGGGCGGCGGGGCCTTTTCGCGCAGCCCCGAGCGTGCCCCGAGCGTATGGCCGCAGACGAAGGGCGCCCTCGCGGGCAACTCATGGCTGGGCGGACAGTACCTGTCCGACTGCCGGATTGCGCCTTGCCTGCCAGGAGTGGGGTGTCTACCCGGACGGAGCCCCCTGTCTGAAGGCACCCCATGCTCCCCCTCCTCGGTTCCCTCCCGGCCGTGCGGCTCCTGCCTCTTTTCACCGCGCAGCCCCGCGCTCCCTACGGTCGCCCAGCCGGCACCAACGCCGATGGTCGCCCGGTATCCCCTGAAACAGGCCAGCGGGCGCGCGCGTCCATGCGGCTCCGGCACATGAGCCCGCGGACGGAGAAAGCCTACCTCCGCTGGATGTTCAAGTACTGGGACTTCTGGGACCGGCGCGACCCGGCCGAGCTGGGCGCCGAGCACATCACCATCTTTCTGAACTACCTCGCGACCGATCAGCGCGTCTCTTCCTCCACCCAGAACCAGGCCCTCGCGGCCCTGCTCTTCCTCTACCGGCATGTCCTGGAGCTCGACCTCCCCGAGCTCGAGGGCCTGGTACACGCGCGTCGTCCCGTGCGTCTCCCCGTCGTGCTCACCCGCGACGAAGTCCGGCTCGTCCTGGGCGAACTGGAGGGGGTCCCGAAGCTCATGGCCTCGCTCCTGTACGGCACCGGGATGCGGCTCATGGAGTGCTGCCAGCTCCGCGTCCAGGACCTGGACTTCGGCGCCAACCAGATCGCCGTGCGCGGTGGTAAGGGCGCCAAGGACCGACCCGCGGTCTTGCCCGCCGTCCTCAAGGGCGCGCTCATCGCCCACCTGAAGAGCGTCCGCGCGCAGCACGAAGCCGACCTCGCCGTGGGCGCCGGCTGGGTCGCCCTGCCGGGCGGCCTGTCCCGCAAGCTCCCGAAAGCTGGGCGGGAGTGGGCCTGGCATTGGGTTTTCCCGGCCACCAGGCAGTATCGGGACCCAGACACCGGCCAGACCCGGCGCCACCATCTCCACGAAACCGTCCTGCAGCAGGCCGTCCGCAGCGCCGTCCTGGTTTCGGGCATTTCCAAGCGGGCCACCTGCCACACCTTCCGGCACAGCTTCGCCACCCACATGCTCGAAGACGGCGCCGACATCCGGACAGTTCAGGAGCTCCTCGGACACAAGGACGTGACCACCACCATGATCTACACCCACGTCCTCAACCGCGGGCCCGGGGCCGTGAGGAGCCCGCTTGACAAGCTGATGGGGTGAGGTGTGTGGCGGGCGGTGGGTAGCGCGCGGGCGCAAAGCCGTGGTCAGGAGCCCCCAGCGCGCGCCGTGTGGTGGTGCTACCCGGGTCTTCATAACGCCATCCGGGCGGTCGCGACTCCCTCGGCTTTCCCGGGCTTGACAGGGGGTTGTACCGTGGTCTGTCCAGGGGTGTTCCCCGATCTACACAGTGAGCCTCACGTCCCTCAGGGGTACTATACGGGGTTGTAGAATTGAAAGTTAGACAATCGGGCGCGTATTTAGGTCCAACCTCGATCCTCGGCGGCAGGCCGCTAGGTTGTGGGCGAGCGATGTCTGAGGATGGATCATTCCTCGGTGGCGGTCGAGTCGTCCCGGTGGAGAGCGGTCTTGGTGGCCTG
>JBDRKM010000341.1:0-4740 GCA_043814015.1 Pseudomonadota bacterium | reverse complement strand
CCCGCTGCCGCAGCGGGCGCAGCAGTCGGTGCAGGGGCTGTCGCCGTCGAAGCCGGCGCCCCAGTAGGAGCTCGGGTCCGAGGCCAGCCAGGCGCCGTAGCACACCTTCTCGCCGATCTGGCAGGAGATCACCTGCTCGGTCCCGTGGGAGGAAACGGACCAGGCCTTGTCCGCGGACGGCCAGGTGTGCCCGGGGCGGTCCTGCGAGAAGACCTGGGCCTGCACCGCGCGCCCGGTGTAGTTGGCGAACCGCACCAGCATGGTCCCCACACTGGAGGCGCTGGGGAAGCTCGGCGTGCGGCTCGGCGCGGGCGCGGGCGCGTAGGTGGTGGGCGCGGAGGGGTAGGGCGTCGGCCCATAGGCGGAGGGCGGCGGGGTCTGCTGCAGCTCGCGGGTGGCCTGCGCGGCCTCCAGGATCTGCTGGTAGGTGGCGGCACCCTGGGCGGTGAGCTCCATGCCTGTGGCGAGGGCAGCGGCCAGGCGCTGGGCGCGCTCTGCGCGCTCCTCGGGGGTCAGCTTGCCCGCTTCGGCGGGGGTGGTGAGGAAGGCGGCGGCGAGGAAGAGGGTGGTGAGCTGGGTACGCATGGGAGACTCCGTTCTCCTTGGGGGGTGGCTGGCGGGCTTTCCGGCGCCCGACGTGGAGAGCAACGGCCAGCGCGACCCCGCTCACAGCGGGTGTTGGGGGGCGCGCGAGCGCTCCCTGGAACGATGCGTCGCCCTCACGGGTCAGGGCGCGCGCTCCCCCTGTCTGGCCGGCTGGCGGAGGGGGTGCTGGGGCGGAGCCTCAGCACCCCGCGCCCGGGTAGACCTCCGGATCCCGGTCGTCACAGTCCAGGCCGAGGGCCGGGTAGGTCGCGCTGTCGTAGGCGCCGGGCTGGTACCAGGCGCGGTATCCGTCGCCGTCCAGGTCCCAGGTGCCCGCGTGCACGCCACCGTAGACTCCGAGATCGGCGGGATCCGAGGTGTCTGAGGCGTCGTAGCCGGTGCCGGCGTCGATCAACGGAGAGGACAGGGCGAGGTGCAGGTCCCAGTCCACGGCGCTGGAGGCGCTCGTGTCCAGGAAGTCGGGCGCCACCGAGACGTTTCCGTCGCTGCCGGTGGGGTCGGTGATCCCGTAGAGATCGTCCGCGGTGGTGGGGTAGAGATCGCAGTGGTCGAAGGTCAGGGTGGCCGTCCCCGAGGTGGAGTCGATGGCGATCTGGGCGCCGAGCGGCGCGACGTTGTCCGCGATGATCGCGTTCGTGAAGGTGATCTCGATCGTCCCGATCCCGAACAGGCCGCCCGCGTAGGTCGCCGCCTGGTTGCCGTCGATCACGGCGCTCGTCAGCTCCACGACGCTGCCATCTCCGACGTAGAGGCCACCCGTATGGTCCGAAGCGGTGTTCCCGAAGATGGCGGTCGCGCCCAGGCTGGCCGTGGCGTTCGCCTCGAGCACCACGCCCCCTCCGCGGACCGCCTCGTTCTGCGCCACGAGCACGTTCCACATGGTGAGCTGCGAGCCGTCCAGCACGAACACCCCGCCTCCGTCATTGGAGGCGACGTTCTGCTGCAGCACCGAGTCGTGGAGCGAGACGGTGGATCCCGTGTGGACGTAGATCCCGGCCCCGTTGACGGCCGCGTTGTCGCGGATGTCCAGGGCCGCCAACGCCACGTCCGACAGGTAGACCATGATCCCACCGCCGATGGTCGTGGAGTCGGCGTGCTGCACGGTGAAGCCCGTCATCTGGCTGGTCGATTCGCCGAACTGCGCACCCCAGCCGGAGTAGCCGGCGTCGATGACGGTGGCCGCGGGGCCGTCGATGCCCACGAGCTCGAGGTCCTTGCTCCAGACCGAGAGGTGCTCGTGGTACGTCCCCGCGCCGACGCAGATCACCTCGCCGTCCGACGCGGCGTCGATGGCGTCCTGGATGGTGGCGAAGTCGCCGGGGACCTCCCAGGTGCAGGCCGTGCAGTCGCCGGAGGCGGGGGTAACCTCGGGATCCCGGTCGTCGCAGTCATACCCGTCACGGTAGTCGTCGTACCCGTAGGGGCCGGCCCGCCAGTGCTCGGGGTACCCGTCGGCGTCGAGATCCCAGTCGTCCGCGAGCTCCCCGCCGTAGACGCCGATGTCCGCGGGGCTGCCGTCGGGGTCGAGGCCGGAGCCGGCGTCCACCAGGGCGGAGGTCGCGGCCAGGTGGAGATCCCAGGTGTCCCACGAACCCCACGCAGAGTAGCTCAGGAAATCGGGAGCGGTGGTCGTGTCCGTTCCACTGGTGTCAGCGACGTACCAGAAGTCGTTGCGGCTGTTCTGATACACGATTGTGTTCTCGAAGCTGAGGATCGAGGAGATGCTCCCGGCGATACCGCCGCCGTCCCGGGGCGCGTAGTTGTTGCAGATGACTGAGTCGCGGATTGTCGTAGGGTTCCAGCCCGGGACAATGCCTCCTCCAACACCCATGATGTAGTTGATGCTGTTGTCGGCGATGACCACGTGGTCCAGGACGACGTCCCCGGGCCAGATGAGCGAGAACTGGTGGATACCGGCCCCATCCCAGCCCGATACATTCTGCAGGATCGCGACGTTGTAGAGGCTCATGGCAGCATCGCGCAGGGCGATCCCCGCGCCATTCCCCAGTCCGGTCGTGTCGATGGCTTGATTGCCCGCGATCACCACGTTGTTCAGGATGGGGTCCGAGTAGTCCTCGATGGCCAGGCCCCCGCCTCTGGTCCACGCATAGTTGTACGTGATCATGGTGTTCTCGATGAGGGGGCGCGAGTACTGCCGCGCAGCGATCCCGCCACCGTAGACGCCGGTGTTGGCCGTCACCACCAGGTTGCGTAGCGTGGGAGATGCACCATAGAGGTAGATGCCGCCCCCCCTGTCGCAGTATCCCCCGGAGATGGTCAGGCCCTCGATGATGGTGCTCGCGGTCTCTCCGTTGCTCAGGCAGAAGACGCAGCCGGAGGCCGAATCCACCACCGTCTCGCTCGACCCGGCTACTCCCAGGATCTGAACCGCCAGCCCACCGGTCGAGACACAACTTGACTCGACGTAGCTCCCCGGCCCCACGCAGACGGTGTCCCCATCGCTGGCGTGGGAGATGGCGGTGATGATGCTGGAGTAGTCCCCGGTCCCGTCGGTGGCGACGGTGAGGTCACAGGTGACGCAGTCGTCGTCCACGACGCCGTCGCAGTCGTCGTCGGCCCCGTCGCAGATCTCACGCGCGCTCGGTGAGACGTCCGGGTCGCTGTCATCGCAGTCGCCGCCCAGGGCGAGGTAGCCGGAGGGCTGGGTGCATGCGTCGAGGGTGTCCGTGATGGAGCCGTACCCGTCGTCGTCGTCGTCGAGGTACCAGGTCGTCGCGTCCACGGCATCGCCCTCGTCCACGGTGCCGTCGCAGTCGTCGTCCACACCGTCGCAGCGCTCGTCCTCTCCGGGGTTGACGCTCGCGTCGCCGTCGTCGCAGTCGGTGGAGGGGAGGGCGTAGCCGCTCGGAGCCGCGCAGGAGACCACCGCGCCGCCGCTCTGCCCGTACCCGTCGCCGTCAACGTCCGGGTGCCAGGTGGGCGCGTCGATGGCGTCGGCCTCGTCCACGGCGCCGTCGCAGTCGTCGTCCACACCGTCGCAGCGCTCGTCGGCACCGGGGAAGGTGGCGGCGCTGGTGTCGTCGCAGTCGGTGGCATCGGCCACGAAGCCGGTGGGCTGGGCGCAGGCCGTGGCGCTCGTGGCGGCGGCGCCAAAGCCGTCGCCGTCGCCGTCGGCGTACCAGGTGAGGGCGTCGATGGCGTCGTCCTCGTCCACGACACCGTCGCAGTCGTCGTCCAGGCCGTCGCAGCGCTCGTCGGCGCCGGGGAAGGTGGTGGCGCTGGTGTCGTCACAGTCGGTGTCATCGGCCACGAAGCCGATGGGCTGGGCGCAGGCGGGCCTGGCGTCGCCGGCGTCACCGAAACCATCGCCATCTGTATCGGCGAACCAGGTGAGGGTATCGACCGCCTCGTCCTCGTCCACGGTGCCGTCGCAGTCGTCGTCCAGGCCGTCGCAGCGCTCATCGGCGCCGGGGAAGGTGGCGGCGCTGGCGTCGTCGCAGTCGGTGCCGTCGGCCACGAAGCCGGTGGGCTGGGCGCAGGCGGCGGTGGAGGTGCTGGCGTCGCCGAAACCGTCACCATCTGTGTCGGCGAACCAGGTGAGGGCGTCGATGGCGTCGTCCTCGTCCACGGCGCCATCGCAGTCGTCGTCCAGGCCGTCGCAGCGCTCGTCGGCGCCAGGGAAGACGTAGTCCACGGTGTCGTCGCAGTCGGTGGCGTCGGCGACGAAGCCCGAGGGCTGGCGACAGGCTGTGGTGGGGCTGGCGGCGGCGCCGAAACCGTCAGCGTCGGCGTCGGCATACCAGGTGAGGGCGTCGACGGCGTCGTCTTCGTCTACGGCGCCATCGCAGTCGTCGTCCACGCCATCGCAGCGCTCGGCCGCGCCGGGGAAGACGAAGTCCACGCTGTCATCGCAGTCCGAGTCGTCCGAGACGAAGTCCGAGGGCTGGCTGCAGGCGGCGGTGGAGGTGGCGGCATCGCCGAAACCGTCGCCCACCGTGTCGGCGAACCAGGTGTGCGCCTCGACCGCCTAGTCCTCGTCCACGACCCCGTCGCAGTCGTCGTCCACGCCATCGCAGCGCTCGGCCGCGCAGTGGACGACGCAGTCCAGGCTGTCATCGCAGTCGGCGTCGTCGGAGACGAAGTCCGAGGGCTGGCTGCAGGCGGTGGTGGGGC
>JBDRKM010000340.1:0-11765 GCA_043814015.1 Pseudomonadota bacterium | reverse complement strand
GGCCTGCGCGTCCGCCTCGAACGACTCCAGCTCGTGAAGGTGCAGGAAGAAGAGGTCGTCCGGGGCGGTGAGCCGGCCCGCCGCGCAGAGCCGCCGGCCGTGCAGGAGCAGGGCGGTGCGCAGGGGCGCCAGCATGCGGACGAGCGCGAACTTCGGGGTCTCCCGCAGGCCGGTCAGGGCCCGGATCCGCCGCACCAGGGCCCGGACGACCCGCGCCTTGCCCGCGCCCGAGCGGGCGCGCACCGCCGCGATGAGCCGCTGGGCCGCGTCCCCGGCCCTCGCCGCGGCCCGCTCGAAGAGGGTCCGCGGCGAGGAGGCCGGATCGATCTCCAGGTAGCCCTGCAGGGTGGCGATGACCGGCGCGGGGTCTTCACCCCAGCGCGGGCGCCCGAGGTCGATCTCCGCGATCCCGCGCATCCCGTAGCGCTCCAGGAACGACCCCAGCGCCAGTTGGGCCACGGCGGGGAGCCCGCCCTCGACGTCCCCGACGATCCGCAGCAGCGCCTGCAGCGGGACCTGGCCCGAGACGACGCTGGAGAGCAGGGTGGGGAGCATCCGCCTGGGCCGGGTGCGGTAGAAGGCCCGGTCCGCGGCGATCAGCCCGGCGAGCGTCCCGTGCCCGCCGTACAGCCGCTGGGCGTCCTCGATGAACCCGCGGATCTCGCGCTCCAGCCGCCTGCGCCCGCGCTCGGGCGCCAGGAGGTTGCGGATCACGCAGCGCCACCGGCAGCACCGCCCGGACCAGCCGGAGCCGCGCCCAGGGGGACGTCGGCCGAGGGGCGAGGCCCGGTTCCGCCGTGACTTCGGGCCACAGGGCCCCGACGATGGGGTCGATGCTGAAGAGCGCGGTGCCCAGCGCCTTTTTCCCGATCGGATCCCGCGCGAGGGAGGTCAGGTTCACCCAGAGGCGCCCCCCGGCCTCCAGGAAGAGCCGCTGGCCCTCGGCGGGCAGCACCGCCAGGGCCTTGGCGCCGCGGGTCCGCCGGAGCACGAAGCGATCTGCGGTCCGGACGACGTAGTGGTCCGGCTCGACCTGCCCGGAAACCAGCGCCTCCCCGAGCCCGGGTGCGGCGTCGAGGACCGTCTCACCGCGGTGCCCGGTCAGGGGGTTGGCCGTGAAGAGCACCCCGGCGACCTCGCTGGGGACCATGCGCTGCACCACGACCGCCAGCGCGATCCCCTCATGCGGAATCTGGTTTCGAGCGCGGTACCCGATGGCCCGCGCGGTCCAGAGGCTGCCCCAGCAGCGGCGGACGGCGTCCAGCAGCGCGACCTCACCCACGACGTTGAGGTAGCTGTCCTGTTGGCCCGCGAAGGACAGATCCGGGAGGTCCTCGGCCGTGGCGGAGGAGCGGACGGCCACCGGCGGCTGCCCCAGGGAGGCCCACGCCGCGCCGACGGCCTGCGCGAGCGGGGCCGGGATCGCGCCCGCCTCGAAGGCCGACCGCAGCACGGCGGAGGCGGCCTCCAGCGAGCGCAGATCCGCGGCGTCCACGTGGTCGAGCGCCCCCCGGATCGTCGCCTCCAGGCCGTTGGCTTCCACGAAGGCCCGGTAGGCGCAGGTCAGGACGCAGAAACCCGGTGGAACGGGCAGCCCCGCGCCGATCAGCTCGCCGAGGTTGACGGCCTTGCCGCCGGCCTGCGGGAGGTCGGCGGCGGGCAGAGCTGCGAGATCGCGGACGATGCACATGTCAGGGCTCCCCGGTTCGTGAAGGTTGAAGGCGTGTCATCGCGGCGATCCCGAGGGCTGCCCCCGCCACCAGGAGCCCGACCGCCCCGAGGACCGGGCGCGCGCCGAGCAGGCCCAGGGCCCAGCCCGCCGCCCCGGAGGCCAGCAGCGTCATGCTCCCGCCCAGCGCCTGCGCGACCCCCAGCGACCGGGACCAGGGGAGCGCGGCCAGGGCGATGGCCATGGCCAGGAGCCCCGCGAGGCCGACCCGCCGCCACCCCGCCCGCGACCATCCCGAGGCCGGCCGCCGACATCATGGCCCCAAACGCGCTGCTCTCGCGGTGCAGCACCTCCGTCGCCACCACCACCCCCGCGACCGAGAGGGTGCCGATGATCAGGAAGGCCGCCGCGGCGCTCGCGAGGGCCACCCGGACCTCGCCGTGGGACAGCGCGAAGGCGATGCCTTCCCGGAGCTGGCCCGCGAAGGTCGAGCCCGCGGGCCTGGGCGCGCGGTCGTCGGGCAGGACGAGCAGCCCGACCGCGAGCGCGGGGACCAGGAAGGTGAGGGCGTCGACGTAGAAAGCCACGTCCACACCGCAGGTTGAGACCAGCCAGGTCCCCAGCGCGGGCCCGATGGCCATGGCCGCGACGAACCCCATGGCGAACAGCGAGTTGGCGGCCTGCAGCGCGATCGGAGGCACGAGGGCGGGGATGGTCGCGGAGCGGGCCGGGACGAAGACCTGGCTGACGACCGACATCGCCGCATAGATGACGAAGATGGGCCACATACCTGGCACGAGCGGGATCAGGACCACCAGGACGCCCTGCAGGAGGTTGGAGATCACCATGGTCCAGCGCCGGTCCCAGCGGTCCACCAGCACGCCAGCCAGCCAGGCCGCCCAGCGCGATGGAGGGGATCGCCTTGAGCGTCATGAGCAGGCCGACGGCGGCCGCGGACCCGGTGCGGTCGTAGACCAGCACCACGAGCGCGACCATCGCGAGCCGATCGCCCGCCATCGAGAGGGCCTCCGAGAGCCACAGGACGAGGAACCGGCGCGAGCGGAGCGCCGCGAAGCGCGAAGACACGGTCATCGGAGGCGCTGTCCCGACCGGCCGGACGGTCGGCGCCCGGCCCGCGGTGCAGGCGCTCGGACCCTGCACGGTCGTCGGGCCTCGATCCCGCGCAGGAAGATGTCCAGGATCGCGGCGGCGGTGGCCTCGGGGGAGGAGGGGGGCGCGCCGCCGAGGCGAACGTTCGCGAAGGTCCCTTGCAGCAGCGTGAGCAGGACCCTGGCCGCCGCGCCGGGCTCCACCGGCCGGAAGATGCCCGCGGCGGTGCCCGCGCGGATGGCCTCGGCCAAGAGCCCGGTGAGGGCCTCGAAATAGCGTTGCATGCCCTGCTGCATGTGCTGCGCGCCGCCCGGGACCTCGCGGCGCACGAGGACCAGGATGTCCATGGACTCGTGGAGGAACCCAAGCCCCATCTCGGTCGCCGCGCGCAGGACGCGGCGGGGATCGGTCTCGACACGCACGCCATCGAGCGCGCCGAACAGACGCGCGATGTCCCGGTCGAGCAGGCGCAGCGCGATGGCCTCCTTGTCCGGGAAGTGATGGTAGATGGTCGCCTTCCCGATCCCGACCGCCTCCGCGATCTGGCGCATGGAGGTGGCGGTGTAGCCCTGCTGGACGAAGAGATTCCGGGCGACCGCGAGGATGCGATCCGGCGTGTCGGGGTGTGGCATGGAGACGTACCTCGCAGACCGACCGGACGGTCGGCTATCGCCCACGGTAGCCCAGCCCGATGGCGGTGTCCATGGTTGCTGCTCCAGGGGTTCCTGGGCGACAACCCAGGCGCTGGAAAAGACGCCCCCATCGCACGGACAGGGCTCATCGTCCAGGATGCAGTGGACACCAGAAGTTACGGATACCGGCCTCCACAAGCTCTTCGGGTATGGCCTGCACGAGTCGGACTCGCCACGGGGTGGGAGAGGACGCGGTGCGCTCCTGCGTCGAGGTGCTGGCGCTGTCGGGACGGCGATGCCAGGGGCGGCGCCTGGGAATGATCACGATTTGTCACCAGCCTGTCGCGAACGATCACCGGCTCGATACCGACCGCACAGTAACATTCAGCGAACCTCACTCCGCAGGCCCTGGGCATGAGTGCTCACCACGCCACCCACGGTTCCTCAGCCTCCCCGTCGAGACCGACTGGTCCACCGGGAATGAGACGGGATCTGGGCTTGCTGAGCGCGCGCCTGGCCGTCCTTTCGCACCTCGCGACCAACGTGACTGCTTCCACCTGGTCTTGGGATGGCGGCCCTCGCGCGCGCATCGTTGGCATGGGAAGGAGCCCGGTGAAAGCCTGGGAAGGCAGCGCCGTGGCACTCCCGGGGGGGGCCTCCGGCTCCTGCGATGCGCTGCGCTCGCGGATCCGAGGGGAGGTGCGTTGAACCCTCTGCTGGCCGCCAGCCTGTTCGCCGCTGCCCTGCTCGGCGCCGAGCCCACCCTCAGCATCACCGAGACCGGCGACACGGTGATCGGCACCCTGACACTGCACGCGACGCCCGTGCAGGTGCGCGGCGTCCTCTCCAACCCGCTGGCCACGGCCCACCTCTCCCCTGACACGGTCTCGGCCGAATTCACCGCGAGCGGCGCCTGCTACGAGCTGTCCGTCCGCGTCCGGGGGTTGTTGAACCCCATGGCGATGCGCTCCCGGCGCTGCCCCACCGCGGATGGGTGGGTCGAGGACCTCGTCGCCAGCGAGGACTTCAAACGCTACCACCAGACCTGGAGCGTGATCCCCCTGGACGGCGGCGGGACGCGGGTGGAGTACCGCACCACCATCGAGCTGGTCCTGCCGGCGCCCCGTGTGCTGCTGGTGGAGAGCACCAAGCGTTCGGTGGATGCCTCGCTGAAGCGGCTGGCCGAGCGCCTCGGAGAGGGCGGCTGGTCGGCCTGGGGTGACCACGGTGAGTGACGGGATGAACAAGGTGGCTGGGCCGTGGCGCGTGCCTCGCTCCGGGTGGACGGTGAGTGCCCCTACCAGGCCCAGGATCTCAGCACGGCCGGGGGCCGCAACCAAAGGGGAGGCTGGAGGCTGGAGGCCGTAGGCTGTAGGTCGGACACGGCGCGCGGATCACCTGTCCGTCCTCCGCCGCGGTCCGCTGGGCTATCGTCTCCGGTCTCCGGTCTCAGTCGCGGTCCGCAGGACTCCAGCCTTTCGCGCCTGGCGCGAGGACTTTCGCGAGTAGTAGTTCAGTCGCCGTCTGCGGTCTCCGTGGCCACGGGCACCAGCGCCTCCACGAGCGCGCGCACCACGTCCTCATCGCGGCCGGGCGCGAAGTCCTCACCTCCCAGGTACCGGTTGAAGGCGCGACCCTCCATGGCCCCCAGCAGGGCCTCGGCCACCGCCGCGGGCGCGGCCACCGCCACGTGTCCGGCGGCGTTGGCGCGCTCGAACCATCCTCGCAGGGCGCCGCGCAGCGCCACGGGCGGAGGTACGCCATCGTCGGGAAACCACGGAGGTTCCAGGCCGACCCCACGCAGGACGATCAGGGAAGGAGCGTTCCCACGGAGGAAGGCCGCGTGCCCCAGGAGGATCTCGACGAGCTGTTCGTGCGGCCCAGCCTCGGAGGCCGCACCGCCCATGAGGCGCGCGATGGCCGGTGGCGGGACCAGCTCGATGGCGGCCCGCAGGAGCTGCTCGCGGGTGCCCACCCTGTGCAGCAGCGCCGCTTGGCTGATCCCGAGGCGGGCGGCCACGGCCGACAGCGGCGTCAGCGGCCCACCCTCGAAGAAGCAGGCCCGGGCGGCGGCCAGGATCTGTTCATCGGAGACGCGGCGGGGGCGTGGCATGGCGGGGACTCCGAAGGCGAGCCTATCACAGGGGTCCTGTGCCCCGAGGGCAGGTGCTACCATGGTGATCCCTGGCGCCCCTTCCGGCGTAGGAGGCTCCATGGGACAAAGCGCACCTTCCCAGGCCGCCCGACGGTTCAAGCCGGCGCTCGTCCTGCTGGTGCCGATGGTCCTGGGCTGCCCGGAGCCGACCGCGGACGAGCGTCTGGTGAGGGAGATCCTCTACCGCTCCATCCAGGACACCCAGGGCGGAGCCCTGGCCAGGCAGGTGGCGGCCGGGGACGACCAGGCCGTGGCGCTGGCCTTCGATCTGCTCGTGGTGGCGGACGGCGCCCTCGCCGAGGACCTCCAGCAGATCCTCGGGTCGTTGGTCACCGTGGACGCGCACCTCTTCCTGGCCGAGGCCGCCCGGCGCAGCGCCCTGGTGCCTCAGCCTGGGATGTTGGTGGTGGCCCTGGGCCAGGCGTTCGTAGACCGCCAGGCGGAGGCGGACGCGGAGGTCGCGCGGCGGGTCGCCGCCCTGGCCGCGGTGGACGACCCGGTCCTGCGCCCACTGCGAGATGCCTGCCTCGAAGCCTTGCTGCCCCCCAGACAGATCCTCATCACCGGCGAGCCAACCGGGGCGAGCCTCCCCGGCTCCTCCAGGATCGTGCCCGTCACCATCGCCAACCACGTAGTTGTTGGTGTCTGACACCGTGATCCTGGGGAGAGGTCCGGAGCGGCCCGCTCCGCTCAGCGCACGCCGGTCCCCTCGTCCCCTGCAACCCGCCAGCGATCCAGGGCCCGCCAGGGCGCCTCCAGATCGACCTGGACGTCCTGGAAGCGGCTGTGGACGGCGACGATCTCGTCGGCCCAGAACAGGAACAGGTAGGGCTGGTCGGCGTAGATGGCCGCCTGCATGGCGCGCCAGGCATGGTGGGCCTCCTCGCTCGTGGGGGCCATGGCGGCCTGCCCGATCAGCGCGTCCACCTCCGGGCTCGCGTAGCCGACGTAGTTGTGGGCGGCGTCGGGACCCGAGCGCCAGGTGCTGCGCGGGTCCACGTAGAGGGAACCGGACCAGCCCCCGATCTCGGCGTCGAAGTCGTGCTTCGTGAGCCGCTCGAAGTAGGCGGCGCGCTCCAGGCTCAGCAGCTCGGCCTTCACGCCGACGGCGGCCAGGTCGGCCTGCAGGGCGACGCCGACCTGGGCGCGGGAGGCGCCGGAGGCGTTCTCCAGCAGCTCGAAACGGAAGGGGAGACCGTTGCGGTCCAGGACCCCATCCCCGTCCGTGTCGGCCCAGCCCGCCTCCGCGAGCGCGGTCCGGGCGGCGTCCGGATCGAAGGGGAGCGGCGGCGTGTCCTCGGGGAGAAGGCCCGCCAGCGCTGGGGTCACGGTGCCCACGGCCCGCCGGGCGAGCGGCTCCTCGCCGTCCGGATCGGCGAACAAATCCTGGATCAGGCGGTCCACGTCCACGGCCTGGGCCAGGACTCGGCGGACGCGGACGTCCCCGAACAGAGGGTGGGGGGCCTCGGAGCCGGGCGCGTGCAGGTTCCAGCCGACGTAGACGAGGCTGCGGGGTCCGCGCCGCACGAAGGCCAGCTCGGGGTGCTCGGCGCGCAGCGCGGGCAGGTCCTGCACCCGCACATCGGCGACCAGGTCCAGGCGCCCGGCGCCCAGCTCGCCGAGGCGCGTGGTCGCGTCGGGCACGATCCGGAAGACGACCCGGTCGAGGGCGGGGGTGCAGGCTCCCGGCCCCTCGCCCCAGGGCCGGGCCGCGAACTCGATCTGGCGGCCGGCCTCCCAACTGGCCAGCCGCCAGCAACCGTTCAGGACCGGCGCGCGGTTGAAGTCGTGCCCCCGCAGGTCGGCCCGGGAGATGGAGGCCAGCAGGTGCTCGGGCAGGATCACCACGCCGCCGAGCTGGGCCAGGGCGTCCTCCAGCCGCACGGGCTGGGCGAGATGGAAGGTCAGGTGCTGTGCGTCGGCCACCGCGACGCCCCCCTCGGGGGCCAGAAGCTGCGCGACCCGCGCGAAGCGGCTCTGGGCGGCCGGGTCGGCCAGGAGGGCGAAGGTGAAGGCGACATCCTGCGCGGTCACCGGTTGCCCGTCGCTCCAGGTTGAGTCCGGGCGCAGGGTGAGGTCCAGGCGGGTGCGATCCCCGTCGAGCGCCCAATGCGTGGCCAGACCCGGCCCGAACTCGAGGCGCCCATCCGCGAAGCGGGTGGAGAACAGGGGCAACGAGAGCGGGTCCGAGACGGCGGCGTCCAGGGCGCTGCGCGCGTAGTGCTGGTCGAGCGACCCGACGTCCGCCGGCAGGCCGATGACCAGGACCCCGGGCGGGGTGGCGCCTGGAGGGGCGGGAGCGCAGGCGGGCAGCAGGGACAGGAGGGCGACCAGGGAGGGGCGGCAGCGACGCACGAAAGTCTCACCTCGGGGTGGAAAACTCCTCTTAGCCCGACGGCGCGCTCCCGGGGCTCACCTCCGCGCCGGACGGCTCCCCCCCGGCGAACGCCTCACGCAGGCCCCCGCCCAGCAGCTCCAGGCCCACGACCAGCGCGAGCACTGCGAGCGTCGGGAAGCACACCAGCCACCAGGCGCCTGGCAGCCAGGCGCGCCCGAGCGCGATGGAGGAACCCCAGCTCGCCACGGGCTGGGGCACGCCCAGCCCGAGGAAGGAGAGCGACGCCTCGATCAGCACGACCCGGCCGAGCCCGAGCGTGGCGTGGACCAGCACGGCGGGCAGGGCCTGGGGCAGCAGGTGCACGAGCAGGATGCGCCAGGTGGGCAGCCCGAGCGCGCGGCAGGCGCGGGCCAGGCTGCCCTCGCGCAGGCCCTGGAGCTGGGCGCGCACCATGCGGGCCATGCTCATCCAGCCGGTCAGGCCGAGCACGACCACCACCGCGATCAGGCTTGCGCCGCCCGTGACCCGCAGGAGGCCGATCACGGCCAGGACCAGGACCAGCCTCGGCAGGGCCAGGAACAGGTCCGCCAGCGCGGCTACCCCCCGGTCCACCCAGCCCCCGAGGTAGCCCGCCAGCGCCCCCAGGGCGCAGCCGAGGGTCAGCGCGATGCCCATGGACAGGCCGCCGATCGCGAAGGACACGCGGCCGCCCCAGATCAGCCGCGAGAGCTGATCCCGGCCGAAGACGTCCGCGCCGAGCCAGCAGGCGCTCGAGGGCGGGCAGAGGCTCGGGGCGGTGTGCAGCGCGAGCGGGTCGTGGGGCGCCAGCCAGGGCGCGCCCAGGGAGACCAACGCGATGGACGCGACGAGGCCCAGCCCGAGCCAGGCCCCGGGCTCGAGGCGGCGCCCACCGACCTCAGGCACGGGGGCTCCGGCCTGCGCGCACCCGCGGGTCGAGCGCGGCGATGCCGAGGTCGGCGAGGGTGCTGCCGAGGGCGACCAGCCCCGCGGTGACGAGGAAGCAGGCGACGATGACGGGCGTGTCGCGCTCCAGCACGGCCTGCACCAGCAACCGCCCCAGGCCGGGCCAGGAGAACAGCGTCTCCACCACCACGGCCCCACCGGCCAGCCCGGGCAGGGCGACCCCGGCCAGGGCCAGGATGGGCAGCGTGGCCGGGGGCAGGGCGTGGGCCCAGAGCACCCGCGCCGGGGATAACCCGAGGGAGCGCGCGGTCCGGACCCAGGGCGCCTGCAGGACCGCGATCAGGCTGGCGCGTTGGTGTCGCGCGACCCAGGCCGCCGTGGGCAGCACCAGGGTGAGGCAGGGCAGGGCGAGGTGCCGGAGGTGGTCCAGCAGGCGGGCTGTGGCGCCGAGGGTGGCGTGATCCCAGCGCGCGATCCCCGACGCGGGCAGCCAGGGCCAGGCAAAAGACAGGCGCTGGACGAGCAGCAGGCCCAGCGCGAACTCCGGCAGGGCGCACAAGAGCAGCAGCAGGAGCCCCACCGCGGCCTCGGGCCGGCGGCCGGCGCGGGACGCTTGCCAGGCCCCAAGCAGCACGCCCAGGCCGAAGCCGAGGAGAAGGGCCAGCCCCGAGAGCTCGAGGGTGGCCGGCAGGGCTTCGGCGAGGAGGCGCCCGACCGGCCGCGCCTGGGTCAGGCTCTCCCCGAGGTCCCCGTGGGCGAAGTGGCCGAGCATGCGGAGGTAGCGGAAGCCCGCGGGTTGGTCCAGCCCCCAGGCGGCGCGCAGCAGGGCCGCCTGCTCGGGCGGATGGTCGGGGCCGACGAACTGCAGCGAGGCGTCCCCCGGGGACAGCTCCAGCAGCAGGAAGGTCAGGCTCACCACCAGCCAGCAGAGCAGCAGGGCGTAGCCGGCACGCCGCAGCAGGAAACGGCCCATGGAGGCCCTCGCAGGGTGGATGGCCAGTCTAGCGCGCCGGAGGGTGTCCCGGCGCGGAGGAAGGGCCATGCGGGATAGGAGTCCCCGCCGGCCGCGACCGCGGCGAAGCCGCCCGAGGCGAGATGGACCGCCCGCATCGTCCCGAACCCCTGCTGCAGATCGAGGATCTCAGGGTCCGCTTCGAGGCCCCCCGCGGCTCGGGCGTGGCGCTGGCGGGGCTGTCCCTGGACGTGCGAGCGGGCGAGATCCTGGCCCTGGTCGGGGAGAGCGGCGCCGGCAAGAGCAGCCTGGCGCTGGCGCTCATGGGGTTGCTGCCCTCCTCGGCCGAGGTCCGGGGTCGCGCGCTCCTGGGGGGTGCGGATCTACTTGCCCTCCCGCGCGGCACGCCCCGCTCCGGGCTGGCCGTGGTGTTCCAGGAGCCGGCCGCCGCCCTGCACCCCCTGTGGCGGGTGGGGAGCCTGGTGGCCGAGCCGCTCCGCCGGCGCGAGGGGCGATCCCGGGCAGATGCCCGCGCGGAGGCCCTGCGCCTGCTCGCCCTGGCGGGCCTGCCCGTGCCCGAGGCGCTGGTGGACGCCTTCCCCCACCAGCTCTCCGGCGGCCAGCAGCAGCGGGTCCTGCTGGCCATGGCCCTGGCCTGCCGGCCGCGCCTGCTGCTCGCCGACGAGCCCACGACGGCGCTGGATGCCGTCACCCGGGCCGAGGTGCTGGCGAGCCTCGACCGGCTTCGGCGTGATCTCGGCCTGGCCATCCTGCTGATCACCCACGATCCCTCCGTGGTGGCGGCCTGCGCCTCCCGCGCGGGCGTGCTGTACGCCGGTCGGCTGGTGGAGCTGGGCCCGGTCCCGGCCCTCCTCGAGCACCCGCGCCACCCCTACACGCGGGCGCTGCTGGCCTGCACCCCTGGGGGCGGCGGCCCACCCCGGCCCATCCCCGGTCCGTCCCCGGATCCCTGGGCACTGCCCGCGGGCTGCGTCTTCCACCCCCGCTGCCCCTCGGCGTCCCCGCGCTGCAGGCGGGACATTCCGTTCCTTCGCCCCCGGCCGGATCTGCGGGGCCACCTGCTGGCCTGTCACGAGGGAGACGCGGCGTGGACCTGAACATCGCGCCCCTGCTGCGGGCGCGCGGCGTCTGCAAGCGCTTCGCCCGTCGGGCGGGCGCGGGCGCCGACCCACCCCGCACCGGGGCGGTGCTCTCCGGCTTCGATCTCGACCTGGCGCCGGGCCGCATCACCGCCCTGGTCGGGGCGAGCGGCGCCGGCAAGACCACCGCCGCGCTGTGCCTCCTGCGCCTGCTGCCCCTGGACGCGGGCACCATCCACTTCGATGGGCTCGATCTCACCCACCTCTCCGAGCGCGCCCTCCGGCCGCTGCGCCCCAACCTCCAGCCCGTGTTCCAGGACCCCTGGGGCAGCCTCACGCCGCACCTCACCGTGGCGGCGCTGCTGTCCGAGCCGCTCCGCGTGCACCGGCGATACGCGGCCTCCGAGCTGCGGGCGCGCACCGCCGCCGCCCTGGACGAGGTCGGGCTGCCGCAGACCCTGCTCCCGGCCCGCCCAGGCGCGTTGTCGGGCGGCCAGCGCCAGCGGGTGGCCCTCGCCCGCGCCCTGATCCTCGAACCCCGGCTTCTGGTCTGCGACGAGCCCACCAGCGCGCTGGACCTCTCGGAGCAGGCCCGCATCCTCACCCTGCTCGACCGGCTGCGCGCCACCCGCGGCCTGGCCTGCCTGTTCGTGAGCCACGATCTCGGCGTCGTGCGCCACCTGGCCGATGGCGTGGCCGTGCTGGACGGCGGCAGGATCGTCGAGGAGGGGCCGACGCCCGAGGTCCCACTCGCTCCGGATCGCCATATTAGGCATACATGGCCACGTATCGCGACACTAGACAGCGGTATCCGGATCGGCTATCCCAGGAGGCCCTCCGGGGATGATCCCCGGAGGGTATCGGTCGCAGACACCTTGAGCGAGG
>JBDRKM010000339.1:0-55615 GCA_043814015.1 Pseudomonadota bacterium | reverse complement strand
CGTCGCCGGTGACGCGGCCGGCTGGTTCCGCGACGCGCCCCTCGACGACGGTGCGCTTGCCCCCGACGCCCTGCCCGAGCCCGAGCCCGAGCCCGAGCCTGAGCCCGAGCCCGAGCCTGAGCCTGAGCCCGAGCCCGAGCCCGAGCCCGAGCCCGAGCCCGAGCCGGAACCGGAACCGGAACCCGACCCTGAGCCCGACCCTGAGCCCGAACCCGAACCCGAACCCGAGCCGGAGCGCAGCGCGCGGGCCGAGCCGGCGCCGACGCCGGCGGTCCTCGAGCCCGGGGTCGGCGGAAAGGTCGCGGAGAAGCCGACCATGGCCCTCGAGGACCTCTCGGTCCTCGAGCGGCGTCCTCGGGCGCCCGAGGACCAGGAGGCCTGGCTCGCGGGGGTGGGCATCTCCACGCGGCACGAGCGCGAGCAGGAGCTCGGCTCGGGCAAGTGGACCGAGCAGGCGCGCTCCCTGGACGAGGTGCGCGCCGGGCTGCCCTCCGACCCGATCCGCCAGATGCGCATGCACCCGCAGGGGATTCCCTGGCGCCTGGTGGTGATGGTCGCGCTGGTGCTGGTCGCGCTCGGGGGGCTGCTGTGGCGCCGCGGCGATCACGGCGCGACCCCGCCCACAGCGCCCGCAGCCCCCGCCCCCGCGGCCCAGGCGGGCAGCCTCTCAGGGGAGGTGCCGGCAGCCTCGGATGCGCCCGAGGTCACCATCTGGACCGACGCGGAGGGCGCCCGGGTCGAGCTGGACGGCCGCGACCAGGGGGCCGCGCCCACCCGCGTGCCCGTGCCGCTCGACGAGGGGCTCCATCGGCTGTGCCTCGTCCAGGGCGACCAGCGAACCTGCCGCGAGCTGACGGGCGAACAGCTCGCGCAGCACGACCCCTACCCGTTCACCCTGAGCGATGGCGGGCGCCGATCCCATGAGTGAGCTGGCCCGGCGCATCGACCGCCTGCCCCGCTCCCCCGGCGTCTACCTGTTCAAGGGCGGCGACGGCACGGTGCTGTACGTGGGCAAGGCGGTCAGCCTGAGGGCCCGGGTGCGCCAGTACTTCGCCGGCGGGGACGGGCGGATCATGGTGCCCTGGCTCGTCAGCGAGCTCGCCGACGTCGAGGTGGTCCTCACCAGCACCGAGAAAGAAGCGCTGATCCTGGAGAACACCCTGATCAAGCGCTTCCGCCCACGCTACAACGCGCAGCTCAGGGACGACAAGAACTTCCTGCACCTGCGGCTCGACCCGGCAGAAATCTGGCCGCGCCTGACCCTCAGGCGCCGCATCCAGCCTGACGGCGCGCGCTACTTCGGCCCCTACCACTCCGCCGCGCGCGCGCGGCAGACCCTGGACGCGGTCCAGCGCCACTTCCCCCTGCGCCGCTGCAGCGACCGCAGCCTGCAAGGGCGCCGCCGGCCCTGCCTGCTGCACCAGCTCCACCGCTGCAGTGCGCCCTGCGTGGGCCTGGTGAGCCCCGAGGCCTACGCGGAGCTGGCCGAGGAGGCTTCGCTGTTCCTGGCGGGCCGCTCGCGGGAGCTCCTCCAGCGCCTCGAGCAGCGCATGCTGGCCCACGCCGAGGCCGAGCGCTTCGAGGAGGCCGCGCGCCTGCGGGACCTGCTCCGCGCCATCGAGGCCACCATCGAGCGCCAGCGCGTGGTGGACCGCCGCCTCGGCGACCGCGATGTCTGGGGGTTGTTCCGCGAGGGCGTGCGCGGCGTGGCCGCCATCCTCCCCGTGCGGGGCGGCTACCTGCTGGAGCCGGAGATCCACCGCGTCGAGGGGCACGCCGAGGACGACGCGGCCCTGCTGTCCAGCCTGCTCCTGCAGCACTATGACCCCGTCGAAGGCGATGATCCGCGCGACCGCATCCCCCCCGAGCTGCTCCTGCCCCAGGCGCCCGCCGACGCCGAGGCCCTGGCCGAGGTGCTGGGTGAGCGGCGCGGCACCCGCGTGCACCTGCACGTCCCCGCGCGGGGCGACAAGCACGCCCTGGTGGATCTGGCCGCACGAAACGCCCGCGAGCGCTTCCTGGGGGCCACCAGCGAGGAGGAGCGCGCCGCCGCCGCCCTGGCCGCCCTGGCGGAGGTCTGCCGCCTCCCCGCCCCCCCGCGCCGGATCGAGTGCTTCGACAACAGCAACCTGCAGGGCGGTGACCCGGTGGCGTCCATGGTCGTGTTCGTGGACGGCCGACCGGCGCGCGCGGCGACCCGGCGCTACCGGATCAAGACGGTGCAGGGCGTGGACGACTACGGCAGCATGCGCGAGATCCTCGGCCGCCGCCTGCGGCGGGGGCTGGCGGAGGGCGCGCTGCCGGATCTGCTCGTGGTGGACGGCGGCCACGGCCAGGTCTCGGCGGCGCGCGCCGTGCTGGCGGATCTGGGGATCGAGGCTCTCCCCGTCATCGGCCTGGTCAAGCCGCGCACGGAGCGCGCCCATGGCCAGCGCGACGCCCTGGACCGGATCGTGCTGCCCGCCCTCAAGGAGCCGCTGCGCCTCAAGGCCAACCACCCTGCCCTGCGCCTGCTGCAGCACCTGCGCGACGAGAGCCACGCCACGGCCGTGCGCTACCATCGCAAGGTCCGCAGCAAGCGCGCCCTGGAGAGCGCCCTGGAGGCCTTGCCCGGCGTTGGCCCGGCCCGCCGCACGGCCCTGCTGCGCCACTTCGGTTCGGCCCGCCACGTGGCCGAGGCCAGCCTCGAGGAGCTCTGCTCCGCGCCCGGTCTGGGTCCAGCCCTGGCCCGCCGGATCCACGCCGCCCTGCACCCGGAGGACGCCGAGGGTTGAATGCGGCACCAAAGGGCCGATGGGCTCACTGGAGCCCGCAGGCGCGTGACCCATCCCGTCGCCGGCCCTCCAGCGGAGGCGCACCATGGCAGCCATCCAGGACTGGTCCGAGCTGTTCCTGCCCGCCGACGCTCCCGACGCGGGCGCGGTGGCGATCCACATCGAGGACGATGACGACTACGTCGAGGTCACCGGAGACATGCTGGTGGCCCTGCCCGAGGCCGAGCCCGACGACGAGGTCACCGAGCCCCTGCCCGAGCTGTGCAGCGATGAGGTGGACAAGGAATGGCCGCGGAGCTGGGAGGAGCACCTCCAGGCCTTGCAGCGCCTCTCCCGCCACGAGACCGCCGCTGAAGCCCTGGCCGCGTTCGGGCTGGGGGACGTACGCGGCTGCGAAGAGGCCGCGGCGGCCATCGCCAGCGCCTGGGAGCACCTGCGCTTCTGGGAACCCATGATCGAGCTCGGACGCCAGGGGGAGTTCACCGGACATCTGGCCGAGCTGCGGCGTTGCGAGCAGCAGCTCGAAGCCAACCCCCCTCCCGCGCGCCGGGCCGACATCCTGGAGCGCTGGGAGCAGGCCCGCGCGGCCCTGCGCCGCGCCCTGCCCGCCAAGGCACCGCCCGCGGTGACCCGAGAGGACCTGCAGCAGCGCTTCAGCCAGGCCGGGCGCGGGCGCACCCAGGTGACGGTGACGGCGGTGAGGGACTGATCACAGGCCCCCCGCGCCCTCCAGCTCCGCCCGCTCCGTGATTCCCTGCGTGGCCTGCCAGGTGCCGTCGGTGCGCACCAGCAGGGCATCGACCCCGAGCCGCTGAAGCAGCCGCGGTGCGTCGACGGAGCCCGCGGCCAGCAGGGCCGTGGCCAGGGCGTCGGCCCGCTCGGCCGTGGCGTCCATGACGGAGACGGACATGAGGCCCTCCGCCGGCCAGCCGGTGCGCGGGTCGAGGATGTGGTGGTAGCGCCTGCCGTCCACCTCGACGAAGCGCTCGTAGTCCCCGGAGGTGACCAGGGCGGCGGTGGAGAGGGGCAGGGTCCCCATCAGGTCGCTGCGCCCGCCGCGTGGGTCGCGGATGCCCACGACCCAGGGGCCCTCGGCCTTGGCGCCGCGCGCGAGCACATCGCCGCCGCCGTTGACGAGGGTGTCGTGGAAGCCGGCGGCCGCCAGCACCGCGGAGGCGCGGTCCACCGCGTAGCCCTTGGCCAGGGCGCCCAGCCCGATGGCCATGCCCTCCCGCGGCAGGCGCAGGGTGCCGGCTACATCGTCGATGGCGATGGCGTGGCAGTCCACCAGGGCGCGGGCCTGCTCGATCTGCTCGTGCGTCGGCACCACGAAGGGCTCACGGTGGAAGTCCCACAGCCGCCCGAGCGGCAGGAAGCTGATGTCCATCAGCCCGCCGGTCTCGTCGCACAGCGCCACCGCGCGGGCCACGATGCCGCGCAGCTCGTCCGAGACCGGGACCGCCTCGCCGCCGGCGGCCGCGTTGACCCGGGACAGCTCCGAGTCCCCGCGGTAGGGCGACAGCTCGCCCTCGATGCGGGCCACCTCGTCCAGCGCCGCCTCGGCCGCGGCCAGGGCAGCGGGCGTGTCACCCCCGGGGGGCAGCGCCACCGACACCTCCCAGTCCGTGCTCATCAGCTCGCGGGAAGCGTGGACCACGACGCTGCCGGCGGGCGCGGTGGCGCGGCCGTGGCAGCCGGCCGCCAGCGCGACCAGGACCACGGCGGCGCGGATCACGCAGGCTCCGGCAGGGTCGCCAGGGTGTAGGCGCGCGAGCCGAGCCCCAGGGCCTCGGCCGCGGTGAGCTGCGGCTCGAAGTCGATGTCGTAGGCGGCCTGGCGCAGCGGGCCGCCCAGGTGACGCTCCACGAGATCGATGGCGGCTTGATCCAGGGCCACGGGATCGCGCGAGGCCAGGATCCCGGCGCGGCGCACCAGCACGTCGGGGGCGGAGGCGAGGCAGTCGCAGTCCTTGCCCACGTCCGTCACGAAGGTCAGGTAGCCGATGCGCTCGCCGAGCCTGGCCACCACCCCGGCGGCCTGCTCGGCCATGCGCTCCTGCAGCCCGTGGGAGGCCATGCGCCACTCGAAGTGCACCGCCCCCACCTGGCAGGCCGCCAGGCACTCGCCGCAGCCGATGCAGGTCTTCGGCTCGATCCGAGCCTTCTCGCCCGCCATGGTGATGGCCCCGGTGGGGCACCAGGCCACGCAGGCCCCGCAGCCGACACATGCGGCTTGTCTCACGCGCGGCTTGACCACGGAGTGCTGGTAGAGCTTGCCCTTGCGGCTGGAGAGCCCCATGCCCAGGTTCTTGATGGCCCCGCCGAAGCCGGCCACCAGGTGCCCGGTGGCGTGCGAGATGACCAGCAGGGCCCCGGCCTCGGCCACCGCCGGGGCGATGCCCACCTCGCTGGAGTGCTTCCCCGCCACAGGCACGCGCACCTCGCCGCGGCCCGTGAGCCCGTCGGCGATGACCACCGGCACGCCCGTCTTCTCCACGGAGAAGCCGTGCTCCGCGGCCAGCAGCGTGTGATCCACGGCGTTGGAGCGCTGCCCCACGTACAGCGTGTTGGTGTCGGTCCAGAAGGGCCGCCCGCCGGCGGCACGCACCCGGTCTACCAGGGAGGCGAGGAGCCGGGGTTTGATGTAGTTGTGGTTGCCCCGCTCGCCGAAGTGGACCTTCAGGGCCACCAGGGCCTGAGGCCGGATGAGCTCGGCGAAGCCGGCGGCGTCGTACAGCGCGGCTACGCGGGCGCGGATGGCGTCGTCATCGTGGGCGTCGGTGAGGGGGGCGAACCAGACGGTGGCGGGCATGGTGAGGACCTCGGGGCGGGGTCCGGGGTCACTAACCAGAAACAAGGAGCGGGCGGGTACCCACTCCGCTGGCTCCGGCGTTGGCAACAGCTCCGCGGGCTCCGGCGTTGGCGACAGCCGCCCGTGTAAGCGGGCCCCGCCTGGCTCCGTTGTCCGGCCGCACAGCCCACGGACCCCGGAGGTCGCCATGCTGCTCCCCCTCGCGCTCATCGCCGCCGCCATCGCCTCCCCCGCCGACGACCGCGCCTACGAAGCCGCCATCGCCCAGGTGGAGGCCATGGTCTGGAACCAGAGCGCCAACCAGATGGTGCAGAACCAGGGCCTCTCGCTGGTCAACGTCACCTGGGAGGACACGGGCCGCACCAAGGGCTCGGTCTGGGGTCCGAACATCAGCGACATGACCATCGGCGTGCGCGACACCTCGGGCGCGCTGCACCCCATGCCCGTGATGCGCTTCGACAACTTCAACGACCTGACCGCGGATCTGGACCCGGACCGCTTCTGGCTCCGGGTCGGCAACGCCCGCGGACAGCGGCTGCACGCGGCGTCCCTGACCGAGGTGTTGCAGTCCACCCGCGGCTTCCTGCACGACCCCTCCTCCTGGAAGGGCTGGCGCTCCTCCCTGTGGGCCGAGCGCGACTCCCACGTGCTGGTGAGCGCCCAGGCCTGCTTCCTGCCCGTACCCCGCGCGGGGGAGGCCACCTTCACACCCGTGATCTACAACTACCAGTCGACCCCGGACAACCCGGCGGTGCTCACCATCCTGGCCACCCGCGAAGGAACGAGCATCCAGGTGGTGGAGAACGAGAGCGGCTACATGTCCGAGGTGCTGACCTTCAACGAGGACGGCCAGCGCGCGCCGTTCACCGCGGCCCGCCTGTCCGACTTCATGGCCCAGGGCGGTGACGGCACCTACGGCTCGGTCTCGGCCGCGGCCCAGGACAGCCTCAACGTGGTGCTCCTGATCCAGGTGCCGCTCAAGCAGAAGGAGGTCGCCCGCTGGCAGGGCTACCTGGACGACATGGTCATGGAGGAGTCCGCCCCCATGGCCTCGGGCGCCGCCAAGAGCGCGCGCAGCGACGTGGAGACCGCGGTCATCGGCCATGGAGCCACCGAGGGCCCCTTCGAGGAGATCGGCGGCCTGGCCATCGAGCGCGACCCCAGCTTTCCCATCCGCGTCACGGTGCAGTTCTACAAGGCCACCAGCAACGGGGTGGTCACCGCCGCGGACGTGGCCGCGGTGCGCCGCCAGATCGACCGCGTGTACGCCGACGGCGACTACGTGGGCAGCCTGGTGACCCAGGGCTACACCCGCCGGCCCACCGAGTGGGTGCCCGCGGTGAGCCAGGAGCCCGAGCCACGCTGGTCGGACGGGACCTGGGGCTGGAAGGCGTTCTGATCAGGGTGTCAGCGCGATCCCGACCCAGCCCTGGGGCGGGATGCGGAAGCGCGTCTGCAGCGGCGCGGCCGCCGTGTCCCAGGTCGAGGCGCCCTCCGCCGGAGCCGCGGCGACGCTGACACTGCCCACCATGTGGCTGTTCGCCGCGGGGTTGGACAGCACCAGGGTCCAGGGGCGATCCAGGGGCAGGTCGAGCTCGATGATGTCGTCCTCGACGCCCTCGGCCACGGCCAGGGCCTCGAAGGCCTCGCCCGCCTCGAACCGGGCCAGGTTGGCCTCGTCCACCACGAACCGATCCACGCGACCGCCGTCGTGGCTGTCCATGAAGGAGCCGTACCAGAAGTGGTAGTCGCGGGTCATGTACCCGCCGTCGGCCACGATCCGGTAGCTCTCCACGGCCAGGCTCGCGGCCAGGTGCACGCCGGCCGCCTCCCCGCCGGTGAGATCGGCCTCGGTGGCCTGGAGCGTGGGGAGCACCTCGTCGAGGGCTACTTCGAAAACCAGGGTTTCGCCAGCCTCGATCCAGTCGCATGCCTGATACAGCGAGTAGCCACCGGGTGCGTCACCCTGGTCGGAGTAGACCGCCCAGCCGTAGGGGTTGTGCTTGCCCACGGTGGCCACGGCCAGGCCGTCCAGGTCCGTGACCACGTCGGCCGCGTAGGTCCACTGGTCGGGAGAACCGTAGACCGCCCAGGTGCCGAAGATGGTGACGCTGGCGCCGTCCACGGGCACGCCGTCGTCGTCGGTCACGTGGAACTCGAGCCAGGAGGGGACGCCGTAGTTCTCGGTGAGGGTGGTGTCGATGTAGGTGTCGCCGCGGGCCGTGGTCATGCTGTAGAGGCGGTTGCCCGTGGTGTAGCCCGGGTCGTCGGCGCCGGGGTTCACCTTGGGGTCGAGGTCGTTGCAGTCGCCATAGGCCGCGGTGCGGCCGTCGCCGTCGTAGTCGGCCCCGCGCTCGCCCTCGTCGGCCACGCCGTCGCAGTTGTCGTCGTAGCCGTTGCCGTCCTCGCGCGCATCCGGGTTGACCTCCGGGTCCGTGTCGTCGCAGTCGCCGGCCAGCACGCTGGTGCCGTCGGCGTCGGCGTCGCTCTCGTCGGCGGCGCCCTCGGTGTCCTCGTCGGCGACACCGTCGCAGTCCTCGTCCCGGCCGTCGGCGGTCTCCTCGGCGCCGGGGAAGACTGCCGGGTCCGTGTCGTTACAGTCGCCGTCCGTGATGGTGACGCCGTCGGCGTCGTAGTCCACGGCGAAGGTGTCGAGGTCCTCGTCCGCGTCGCCGTCGCAGTCGTCGTCGTAGGCGTTGACCACCTCCTCGGCGCCGGGGAAGATGGCCGGGTCGGTGTCGTCGCAGTCGCCATCGGCGATGGAGAAGCCGTCACCGTCCGTGTCGCCGGTGTCATCGCCGAGGTCGGCCACTCCGTCGCAGTCGTCGTCCTTGCGGTTGTAGACGTAGTAGTCGGCGTTGGGGCCGCCATAGTAGCCGAAGTAGTCCACGTGGGTGCCGATGGGCTCCCAGGCGATCCAGCGCTCGTCCCAGAACTCGTCCCAGGTGTGATCGTTGGCGCGTGCGCCCACGTTGCGGCAGGGGATGAGGCCGGTGCGCGCGGCGGCGCAGGTCAGATCGGCGTGCTCGCCGCAGTTGCCGCGCCCGACCGTGTAGATGCGCGAGGGCTGCACTGGGCGCTCGTCGCCGGCGCCGAAGTCGATGGCGTCCCAGACGAACTGGATCAGCTCTCCGATGGCGCCGTTGTCCTCGCGGGTCTCGCGCTTGTGCTTCCACAGGGTGTCCACCCCGGCCAGCACGTCCTGCAGCACCGGGCAGGCCCGGGCCTCGGCGTCGCATTCATCGGCGGCCTTGTCCCAGAGGAACTCGCGCCAGAACAGACCGCCGTCCGGGTTGGTGGGGTTGTCCGAGCGCCAGGCGTCCAGGTACTCGGGCAGCTCGTCCTCCAGCCGCGGGTGGACCACGTACCAGTAGTAGAGCTCGGCGTCGATGGTCTTCTCCACCACCGAGCCGTCCTCCTCCTCCACGCGATACGTCGCGGTTGTATCGTAGTCGTCGTCCACCCCGGGCTCGCCGCGGTCCTCCAGCTGCACGTAGTCCAGGGAGGCGTCATACTGAACCACCAGCTCCGCGTTGACCACCAGAATCTCGGGGTAGAACCAGGTGTAGCGCAACACCTCGGGGCTGGTGTGCGCCACGGCGAAGGCCACCTCGTCGGTGAGGTAGGGGTCGTCCAGATCGAGGATCAGGGCGGCCAGCTCGTCCTGCAGGTCCGTGTCGAGCTGGCCCAGGTTGACCACGAGATCGTCGCGCAGCCAGGCCGGGGCGGCGGCCACGGCGTCGGGGACCAGCTCACCCAGGGTCACCTCGGCGTGGCTCACGGACAGCACCGGGGCGGTCAGGGCGGGCGGGGCGCCGGTGTCGTCCGGCGCGGGCTCGGCCGGGCAGCCGAGCAGGGCGAGGGTGATGAGGGGCAGCAAGGTGCGCATGGGAGGCTCCGCGACACAGGTGGGACGGGGAGAGCATGGCATCGGTGGGGCGGGGACGCAAGCGAGGGGGGCCTCCCGCCGAGTCGATCTGCAAGAGGGGGAGCGCTGGCTGCTGTGCCAGGACCGATCCGGCGCCTGGGCCCTGTGGTCCACGGAGGACGGGACCCGCCGCCGGCGGGTCGGGGCGCTGGTCGCGGCACCCGAGCCGGCGCTGGACGGCGACGTTTTCCTGCTGGCCGACGACGGCGGGGGCTTGCGCCTGGTGGACGCGGAGAGCGGGGCCACACGCCTGGATGTCGCGGTCTCGGCGCGGGGCCACACCCTCACGGCCGAGGAGCGCACCCTGCTGCTCGTGGAGGGGGAAGGGCTCGCGGCGGTGGACCTGGCCAGCGGTGTACGCCGCGCCCTGGGGACGGTGCGGGGGCACGGGAAGGTGACCCTGCGGGCGGATCCGGACGGTCGCTGGGCGCTGCTGACAGGTCCCGGCCATTCGGAGCTGCGGCGCCTGGAGGATGGGGCTCCGATCTGCGCACCGGCCGTCTCCTGGCTGGCCTGGCACCCGCGCCAGGACATGGCAGCGGGGGTGCGCGATGGACGCGCCGTGCTCCTCGACCTGGGGGATCAGTGCGCGGAGCGGCCGCTCGCGGACAGCGGAGAGCGGCTCCTGTACGTCTCCTTCGACTCCGAGGGGCACCCTGTGGGCCAGCTCCGACACACCTCGGTGCGTTGGGACCCGAAGACCGGCGCCATCGTCGCCCGCGGGGGCGGCGCCGCCCCGTTCGCCCCGCGCCGGGCGGAGGCGAAGGTCCGCCTCGAGCCCGGCCCCGCAGGCACGCAGCGCCTCCTGCGACCGGGCCACGCCGAAGCCCTCACCTTGCTGGACTTCGGCCCCGACGGCTGGGTGAGCTGGGAGGGCGAGACAATCCAGGGTGCCGACCCCAGCGGCCGGCTCATGCTGCGCTCCTCCGCGGACGGGTCCCTGCGGCCCATGCCCGGCGCGGCCCCGCCCACCTGGGTTCCACTCGCGGCCCACACCCCCTTCCCACCGAAGGCGTGGGAGGAGCCCGTCGCGGAGGCGGCCGCAGGCTGCGGGGCGGTCCCTGGAGCACCTCGAGGGTGGCTCGCGGGGTTGGCGCTGCTGGGAGCCTGGCGGAGGCGCTCGAGCGTGACGAACCGGAGGATGCCCGCCCCCATTGGGTTGATCAACGGCTTGCTCCTGGGATCGTTGGCCCTCTGCGCCCCGCCGGCCCAGGCCGAGGTCCCCCTGGCCGGCTTCCGGGACGCGCCCGTGGCCATGCCCGGAGGGTTCGTCCGGATCACGCTGCCCGACGTGCGCGCGCCCGGCGCCAGGGTGCGCCGCCACGCCCTGGCCTGGAGCCCCGACAGCGAGCTTCTCGCCGTGGGCATCGACGACGGCGGCGTGGTGCTGCTCCAGGCCGCGACCTGGCGACAGGTCGCGCGCCTGGAGGGGCTCACCGAGGCCCCCCGCGCCCTGCTGTTCGACGACCGGGGCGCGCTGGCCGCGCTGGACAGCGAGGTGCTCTGTGTCTGGCGGGAGGCGGAGGGCTGGGCTCCCCGCTGCCACGCGCACGCCGAGAACCACCCAGGCGGCCTGCGCCTGGACTCAGGAGGAGGGTTCGCTGTCGGGCGCTCCCTATCCTCGCAGGCCCCGGGACCCCGGGAGGTGGCGCGCCGCGGTGATGACCTCGTCCTGCTCGACAGCGCCACCGGCGCGCTGCTGCGCCACCTCGGCGCCGCCGGAGATCCGTCGGTGGACACGGCTCTCTCCCCCGATGGTCGCTGGCTGGCGGTTCGTGGACGTGACTGGGACCTGCGGGTGGCGGATCTCACCCCCGCGGCGGCCTTCGAGCTGGCGCCGGGCGTCGCGCTGGTCCAGGCCGCGGCCTTCGCGGGCGGCGCCCTCTGGGTCCACACCTGGCGCGCGGCAGAGCGCTGGGAGCTGGAGAGCGGGCGGCGCACGGCGGTGCTGGAGGACGTGGATCTGCTGGCACCCTGCGACGGGTCGGGAGACACCGTCGCCCTCGTGCAGGGCGGCCGCCTGGTCACCCTGCGCGACGGGGAGGAGGTCCGGACGATCCCGCTGGAGGGGCCCCTCACGGCGCTGGCCTGCGCCCAGGACGGGGCGCGCATGGCGGGCGCCGGGCGGGAGGGCGGCGTCACGCTCTGGGACGAGGGGATCGCCCGACCCGGGCCGGACATCGCGGCCCTCGAGGCCCTGGAGACCACGCAACGGCGTCGCCAGAAGAAGTCCACCGCGGCGGACGATGGACGGGGCGGTCCTGCCGAAGGGCGCGCGGCGCTGCGGGTCCGGACACTGGCGCTCTCCCCGGACGGCGGCCGGCTCTTGCTCACCCTCGACGACCAGAGCGCGCGCACCTGGGATCTGGCCACGGGTCAGCCCGAGCTGTCCCTGGCCGCCGCGCAGGGCCGGGCGGTGGAGGCCGCCTTCGAGGCGGGCAGCGACGCCATCCTGGTGCTGGAGGCCACCGCGGGGAAGCTCAGACGCCTGCGCCCTGGCGCGGCGCGCCCCGAACGGGTGGGCGATCCGGGGGCGGGGTACGCCGCCCTGAAGATGGCGTTCCACGCGCGCAGCCTGGGTCGGGACCCGCCGCCCGCCCAGCGGGTGGGCTGGCACACCCCCGTGCTGGCGGTGCGACCCGACGGCCGCCTGCTGGCCGCGGCCGATCCGGAGGGCGGGATCGGCGTCTGGGACACGCTCACCGGGGAGCGGCTGCGCTCCCTGGCGGGACCGCTGACGCAGGAGGGGATCACCCTCTCGGGGGACGGCCGCTGGCTGCTGGCCACGACCCCCGGCGGGCGCCGCTGGCTCTGGGACCTGGAGACCGCGACCTTGCGCTGGACGCGCGCTGCGCTGGCGGACCGGGTGGCCTTCCTGCCCGGCGAGGCCGGCCTGGTGGTGGCGATCCAGGGCGCGCTGGCGCGCATCGATCTCGACGGCACGGTGACCGACCTGCCCGATGATCCCGAGGCTGGCTGCTGGTGGATGTGGCGCGCGGCGGCGTGCAGGACGCCCTGGCGCGCCCGGCCCACGCCCCGCGACGCCTGGAGTTCACGCCCGACGGCCACGGCCTGGTGGGCATCGCGGAGGGCTACCTGCTGCGCTGGCCCCTACCGGAGGGCACCCTCGTCGAGCGGGAGGAGCCGGGGCTCTCGGCGCATCGCGACGTCAACACGCGCTGCCAGGCCGTGCGCGCACCCGCGGGCACCTGGGCCGTGGCCCCCGTCGGCGCGCAACACCCCCTCTGGCGGCTGGAGCCCATCGCCCCCCTGGGCGGCCACGGGGCCACCCTCGCCGAGAGCTGCGATGTGCTGGCGCTGTACGGCCCCAGGGGCAGTGTGCAGGTGCTGCGCGATCCGGCGCGAGGGCCCGCGCGCCTCCTCCTGGCCCTGCCCGCCGGCGACTGGATCGCGCTGGGCTCCGACGGCAGCGTGGGCGGCCGCGACCGCGTCGAGTGGCTGCGACGGCGCACCGCGGCGGACGGGCGGGAGGAACCCGCCCTGCCGAGCGAAGAACCCCTGCCGGTCCTCCCCACCGGGGGGTTGCCCCGGCGGACATCCGACGCGCTGCCGGGGACCGCCCACGGCTGCGCCGGCGGCGGCGCGCCAGCGGGGCTGCTGACCCTGCTGGGCGCGCTGCTGGGGCTCGGGCGGCGAGCGTTCGGGAGGTATGCCCCCCGATCCTGACGCCTGCCGGGAGGAATGCCCCCCAGGATCGACGATGGATGGGGAGCGGTCAGCGGTCAGCTACGAACTAGGCACGAAGTTCGGGAGCGGTCAGCGGTCAGCGGTCAGCGGTCAGCGGTCAGCGGTCAGCGGTCAGCGGTCAGCGGTCAGCGGTCAGCGGTCAGCGGTCAGCGGTCAGCGGTCAGCGGTCAGCTACGAACTAGGCACGAAGTTCGATACCGAGAAGGCTACGACCGAAGCTGCCGAAACACAGTCTGGGTGCCGGCTGCTCTCGGAGTGGCCAGCGAAAACGATCTTGCTGACGGCTGAATGCCGATAGCTGACAGCTCTCCGGCAGCCCTGAACTGTCGGCTGATTTGGTCGGTGCCGATGGAGGCGGGGTACGCCACCCGATCCTGACGCTTCGGGTCGACCTGGCCCCCCATACCGCCTGGGAGGCGTCGAGATCTGCACCCATACCCGGCGCTCAGCATGATACGCGCCCTGTCTCACCCGGAGGTGCCCGTGCATCGCTCCCTGTGGCCCACCCTGACAGGGAGGTGTGGGGGACGTGGGCGGACTGACGTTCACTCCAGCGCCGGCATCGGGTACGCCGTCGGCTTCTCGTCCGCCCCCGGAAACACCGCCTCCAACTCCGCGATCAACACCCTTCGCGGCGCGGTGAGCACCGTGGGCAGCCCGCTGTCGCCGTCGGAGGAGGACAGTTGGGTCCAGGGAGCCAGGTAGGCGCGATGCTGCTCACCGCCGCCAGCCGCCACGATGTCCCGCAGCAGCCGGCGGTCCACCCGCTGGAACTGGAGCGAGGCCACGGGCTCCTCGTGTCCATCGGCATCGCGCCAGACCGCGTCCGTGGGGCGCGGCAGGCTGCCGGCGCGGCCGAGGCCCAGCGCGCGCACCACCAGCATGCGCTCCTGGCCCGAGGCCCCGAAGGTGCGGCCCAGCTCGCGCTCGAAGGCACGATCGGACAGGTTGCGCGGCGGGTTGACCTCCCACAGGGTGGGGGCGGCCTCCCAGTCACCCTGGACCGAGCCGCGGGCGTGTCCGTTCGAACGCTGCAGCTCGAGACGCGGCACGCGGGTCATCAGCAGATCGCGCACGGCGCCGTCACGCACCAGCTCGACCCGCTCCATGGCCACGCCCTCGCGGTCGTAGGCGGTGCCGCCGGCCAGGCCGGGGACGTCACGGCCCGGGTCGTCCACCACGGACCAGCCCGCGGGCAGCAGGCGACGGCCGAGGCGCGGGCCGGCGCGGACCAGCTGCTGGTAGGTCTGCACCGGCGAAGGCTCGGGCGGCGTGCCGCACAGCTCGGGGGCCGCCAGGTAGCGGAAGAGGTCGGCCGCGGCCTCGCCCTCGAAGAGCACGGGGCCCTCGTAGTAGTCCACGACGGGGGCGGCGGCGCGGGCCTGGACCCCGCGGCCCATGGCGGCGATGGAGGCCACCAGCTCCTCGAGCGGAGGAAGATCCCCGCTGGTGCGGGTGACCCATTGGCGCGCGTCCTCCACCACCACGCCATCAGGGCGCAGCAGGTCGGCGTGGGCGAAGATCACGGCGTAGCCCTCGGGCTGCACCAGGCGCGTGCCCTCGGAGGTGGCCAGGTAGTAGCGGCCGCTCCAGGCGTGGACCTCCACCCGCCCGCTCCGCAGGCCCTCGACACCGCGCAACGCAGCCGAGCCCTCGAGCGCGATGCGACGGAGCAGGTCGTCGTCCACGGCCGGGATGGGGCCGAGGTCTACGGCCTCGGCCGCGGGTGCGGCTGACCAGTCCGGGGGAGCCTCCCCACCCAGGGTGGACAGCGCGGCCTGCTTGACCTGGGCCTGCACCACCGCGGCCTTGTAGGCGTGATCGGCGGTGAGCCACAGGTCGCGCTCGATGGCGAGCGGCACGTCCTCCACCACCAGGGCGGGCTGGGCCAGCACCGAGAAGCCCCGCTCCCGCATCTGGAAGCGGGAGGAGTCGAGCGCGTCGCTGCCCACCACCACCTCCACCCGCCCGGGGCGGCGGTGCTCGGCGGCCTCGCTCACCATCGCGCCGAGCTCGGCGCGGGCCTGGTAGCTCTGGAGGTCCACGGCGGCGAAGACCGTGCGGGCCGGGGGTGGACCACCGGAGAGCGCGAGATCGTCCCGCGCGCGGACGGCCCAGGTGGCCAGCGAGTCGAGCAATACATCCGAGGATGTATCAGCCCTGGCGGCCGACGACAGGGCCAGCAGCAGGAGCAGGGCGCGCCTCATGGCCGCCCCCCCGCGGTGCCGGGAGGGGGCAGGAGGGGTGGCACGGTCTGCTCCTTGGTCTTGCGCTGGGTCTCCACCTGGGAGATGAGCATGGCGGGCGAGACAGCCGAGACAGGCACGCCGCCGCTCTCGGCGCCGCAGATGCCGTTGAAGACCTGGTGCAGCTCGCCGACCCGCACGATGCGCGACAGGGTGACCAGGGGGGTGCCGATCATATCGACGCCGCGCACCAGCTGGTCCGGCCGGCCGTCCACGAAGACGCGCCAGGCTACGAGCACGTCCACCTTGAAGGCGTTGGGCTGGCGCCGGCCCGTGAAGGTCACCCCGCCCTCGATCTGCTCGATGCGCAGGCCGTATTCGAGGCCCTGGGCCTTCGCGAGGGCGATGAGCTCGGCCCTGAGCTCGGCGTCCGAGACGCTCGCGTCGGCCTCGACGATCAGGTTGCCCTGCCGCGCCACCGGGTCGAGCCCGGGCTGGTGTCGGCCGTGGCCATTGGAGGCCACGCCCTCCCGCGACGGGGAGCGGCTCTCCAGGAAGCCCTGGAGCACGCCGTGGTCCACCAACACGGTGCGCTGGGCCGGGACGCCTTCCGCGTCGTAGGCGTAGAACCCGTTGAGATCCGTGTCCACCAGGCGCGGGAGGGTGGGGTCGTCCACCAGGGAGAGAAAGGCCGGCAGGATGGGCTGGCCGACCATGTCGCGCAGGGTCTGGGCGTCGTCCACCTGCTTCAGGCGGTGGCCCTCCAGGCGGTGGCCGAGGATCTCGTGGAAGAACACCCCGGCCGCCTGGTCGGACAGCACGGCCGGCCCCGTGTAGGGCTCCTGCTCGGGGGCCTGGCGCAGGGCGGCCAGCAGGGCCTCCAGCTCCGCCGTGGCGGCCACCAGGGCCGCGGTGTCGGGCAGGCCCGCGGGATCGCGGGCGTTGAAGGTGCGGCCGAGCTCCAGGGCGGCGCCGTCGTCGGCCACGGTGTCCACGTGCACGCGCACGGAGTAGCTGCGCTCGGCATCGCGCAGGCGGGTGCCCTCGGAGGTGGCCAGCCAGCGGGTGACGGCCTGGGCGCGCAAGCCGACCGAGCCGTCCTGCACCACCTCGCTCTCCGCGAGCACCGCGGAGGCCTCGCGCAGGCGTTGCTCCCAGGCGGGGTAGTCGAGCTCGAAGGGCAGCTCGGGCAGCAAGGCCTGCACGGGGTCTGCCGGGGCCAGATCCGGCGCGGGGCTCTCGGCCACCAGCACCTGGCGGTCGCTCTCCACCTTGCCCCAGCGCTGCTGGGCGTCGGCGTAACGGGCCTCGATCTCACCCCACAGGGCGCGCTGGATCAGGGGGGCGTCCTCGCCCAGGGGCACGGGTCGGCCGTGCATCCCGCCGCGCCCGCCCTGGCCGGCGCGGGTGGCGTGGCTGGAGTCGAAGTCCGGGCCGCCGATGCGCAGGTCCACGTCGATCACCCGCTGGTGCTGGGGGCTGTAGCCCTGCAGCGCCCCTTCCTCGGCGGACATGGAGACCCCGCGGGCCTCGGACAGCTCGGCCGCCAGGAAGTAGGGCGGCACATCGCGCGCGCCCAGCGCGGCCATGGCGCGCTCCACCTCGGCGCCAAGGGCGGCGAGCACCGGATCATCAGGGGGCTCCTCCGCCCAGGCGGTGGACAGCAGCAGCGAGAAGGACAGGGCGGTGATCATCGGACTCCCGGGGAAGGGCGGGGGGACTATCAAGAAACAGCCGCAGGCTCTCGTGCCCGTTCCCGCGTCCAGAGTCGGGGCTCGGAGGCGACGCGCGCTCGAGACCACGTGCGAGGGCAGCCCGACCGGTCCAGACTCCGGTCCGTCCTTGGAGCCACGTCGGTCGGGAACGGGAACGGGAACGGCGGAAACGGACCATTGTTCGTGCTGATTCATCTGTCGGAGAGTGGCCCGACGGGCATCATGGGTGACTATCAAGAAACAGTCCGGGGCACCCCGACGCCCAGAGAACCGACGAGGTCCATGGCAGGGCCCTTCCCCCGGACCCCTCCCCGATCCGGGCTCGGGCGCGACAGAGCGCCTCCAGATACGCCATCTGGGCGAGGAGCGTCGCCGATCCGGGCCCGGGCGCGACAGAGCGCCTCCAGATGCGCCATCTGGGCGAGGAGCGTCGCCCCGCCGCTACCGCCTCCGCAGCGCCAGCCCCAGCAGCGCCCCGATCAGGCCGAGCAGGCCCCAGCCTCGGCGGCCCGAGCTCGCGCACCCCACGCCCTCCGGGCTGCCCGCCAGCGGCCGCGAGGGCAGCTCGCCGCAGGTGGAGCCCTCGTCCACGAGGCCGTCGCAGTCGTTGTCCACGTGGTCGCAGGCGCACTCGGTGGCGCCCGGGTAGGCCCAGATGCTGCCGTCGTCGCAGTCGCCCTCGGCCACGGTCCAGCCGTCACCGTCCGCGTCCGCCCCGCTGCCCGAGCCGGCGTTCACGGTGGTGGGATCGTCGAAGGTGGAGTCGCTGGCGTAGCGGTCGGACCAGTCGCCTCCGAGCGGCGTGAGGGTGGCCAGGAGGTAGACCGAGGAGGTGCCGCCCGAAGGCACGGTCATCTGCACGCTGCGGGTACCGGAGGTGGCCGAGATGCCGGCCCCGGAGTTGTCCCAGATCACCTGGTCGAGGACGGCCCAGGAGGTGGCGTCGGTGACCTCCAGATAGATCTGGGCGCGCTCGCCGTGGGCCGCGGCGTCGGTGGTGAAGGCCAGCTCCACCTCGAAGGGACGCCCGGCCACCACGGTGCGGGGGTAGGTGGTGATGTCGATGGTGCCGCCGGCGTCGCCGCCGCTGGACCCCGGGGTATAGGCGCTCAGCCCCTCGAAGCGCTGGAGGGCGTGCAGGTGGGCCTGACCCACCTCGTCCAGGGCGGCGGAGTCCGCCAGCAGGGCCGCGTTGTTCGTCCAGGTGTCGATGAAGGCGATCTCGTGGAGGTCCGCGGGCATGTCCGTGTTCACCAGCACCGAGAAGCTGGCGTACTTCACCCCGCGGTCGCGGGTGCCGAGGTGGGCGAGCACCTCGTCCTGCACGTGGGCCGCGAGCTGATCCGCGGTGGTGCCGGAGCGGTAGGCGTAGGTCTCGGTGCCGTCGCCGCCGCCCGCGTTGGCGTGGATGGACATGAAGTAGTCGACGCCGAGGCTGTTGGCGTAGTCGGCGCGGGCGGTGAGCGAGACGGTGGTGTCGGTGGAGCGGGTCATGTGGACCTGCCAGGAGCCGCCGCCGGCGGAATCCGCCGTGTCGGCCTGCAACCAGTCGCGGAAGGCCAGCGCGGACTCCAGGTTGACGCTCTTCTCCTGCAGGCCGTTGCCCACCGCGCCCGGGTCGGAGCCGCCGTGGCCAGGGTCGATGACGACGCTGGCGGTGGTGGCCTGGGCCAGGCCGGCACCCAGGGCGAGGGCGCAGAAGAGGGCGGTCATGGCGTCACCCCCTGCGTGAGGTCGGCGACCCAGACCGCGCCCTCGCGGAGGTAGGCGACGCGCATGCCGTCGGGCGAGACCGCGGGCTGGCGCTCGATCCCCGGGTCGTCGGTCAGGGGGAGCTGATCACCGTCCGCGGCGGACAGGGCCCACAGGTCGCCCTCGGTGAGGCGGTGGCCGTCGTCCTCGACGCGCTCGAACAACAGCCACGCGCCGTCGGGGGTCCAGGCCGGGCGCGTCCCGCCGGGGGCGTGCGCCACCGCGAGCCCGCTGGCCACGCCCACCACGTGCAGGCCGCTGGCCAGGCCGACCACCGCGAGCAGGCGGCCGTCGGGGGAGAGCTGCGGGTCGAAGAAGGACTCGCCGGGCGGCGTGAGCTGGGTGACCGTGCCCTCGGCCCCCCGCAGCCAGGCCGCGTCGTCCTGCAGGAAGACCGGCTCGGTGTCGGCCACCGGCGTGAACGCGCCGCCCCGAAGGGAGACCTCCAGCGCCGCATGCCCCCCGCGGCGCGGACAGAGGATGCGGGCCGGATCGGTGAGCCAGCGGTGGCGGAAGCCGTCGGCCAGCGCGGCGCCCGGGATGGCCGCGGGTTCTCCGCCCTCGGCGGACACCAGGAACAACCCGCGGTGGCGCGCACCGGCCACCGAGATCTCCAGTCCGTCCGGCGACCAGGCGGGATCGAGCCAGGGACCGGCCGAGGTGATGGGGTGGGGGTCGTCGAGCATGAGCCGGGCCTCCCCCGACTGGACCCCGAGGGGCCCCGCGCAGGCGGAGAGGAGCGTGAGGAGGGACAGAACGGCCCTGCGCATGATGACCTCCGATTTTCACAGACTGCGCGTTTTGCGCGTTTCTCATGATCGGCACATATGGTTCGGCAAGTCAAGCGAGGGCTGGAGAAAAAAAGTACCTGTCCCACATCGCGGCGTGGATGGATCGCGCGCCGGCGTTCGCGCGGAGCCTGCCACGCAAGGTGCCCAAGCGGCGCTGACGGCCCCGCGGTATCCTGCCAGGCATGCCCCCCCTCGCCCCATCACTCCTCCTGCTCTGCGCCTGCCACGCCCCCCCCCGGGACACCCAGGCGCCCGGCGACTCCGATCCCTGGCTGCCGCCCGATCCATCCACCTACCGCACCTCCCTGCCCACCGCGCCGGACCTCGCGGCCCTCGTCGACACGGCCCACGACGTCAAGTACACCGCGCCCATCGACGGCCGCGAGCGCGAGGCCCCCCTCCTGCAGGACGCCTACCTCCAGGACATGCGCGCCTGGCCCTGGCACCTGCCCTTCCTGTCCGCGTTCCCGGAGCTGCGCGAGCTGGACATGCCCACCTACGAGGCCTGGGTCATCGCCAACGACACCCGCCGCTGGTGGGGCGGCTCCCTGCGGTTCCTGCCGGGCACGCCCCACCCCGCGAGCGGCGTGATGGGCGCCCTGGCCTTCTCCTTCTACGCCGACGCTTCCGCGGGCGGCACCACCACGGCCCACGTGCAGGAGGTCTGGGACCGCGTGAACGCCGTGGCCCCCTGGGCCGCCGATCTCCTGGTCTGGTACCCCGACGGCAGCCCCCAGGCGGCCGCGGCCGAGGCCATCGCCACCGATCTGGCCGCCGCCGGCATCCCCTGGCTGCCCATCACCTCCCTGGTGGAGCCCCTGCCGGCCGAAGACCTGGTCCAGGGCGAGGCCGACGCCGTGCTGCGCCTGGATCACGCCGCGGACGGCGAGATCCTCGTGGCGGCCGCCGTCCCCGACCCGCTCCCGGCTGTGGCCGCCCTGCTCATCACCGAGGGCGATCCCTCCCTGGCCACGCTCGACATCCCCATCGCCGTGCTCAACGCGCGCGACAACGCCGTGATCCGGGCGCTCGACGGCGCGTACGTCCACGTCGCGGTCAGCGCCGGGCGCCTCGACCTCTACCCCCTGCACCCGGAGGACCCCTGATGTTCCGCCTGCTCCCCCTGCTGTTGCTCGCGTCCTGCGGCGAGCCCAAGGACTCATCCGCGCCTGACGACACCGGCGATCCGCCCCCGCTGTGCGATGACGGCCCCCACGAGGCCACGGAGTGCGGCTTCCACCTGGATCTCGGCGAGGGCTTCAACTACCGGCGCCTGCAGAACGAGGCCGAGGGCATCGACGTCATCTTGGTGCGCGAGGCCACCGGCTTCGGCCCGGGCGAGACCACCCAGTACTCCCTGCGCGGCTTCGCCCTGGTCAGGGACGGCTGCCTGTACTGCATCGACAGCCCCGAGGCCCTGGCCTACGAGACCGGCCACCACAACTGGTTCGACGACGCGGACGCCCTGATCGAGGGCGTGACCCACCGCTGCCACATGCAGTACCAGCCCGAGGACCCGGACGACGTCGCCTCGGAGTGGGTCTGGAGCTACGATCTGACCGGGCTCGACCTCGGCGCCGGCGACACCCTCTGGGGCCCCATCCCGCTGGAGCTGACCTACCCCGACTCCCCGTGGTGATCCTGTGCTGCTCTCCCTGCTCCTCCTGGCGGCCTGCGCTCCGCCCGAGGACTCCGCCGCCCCCACCCCCGCGGTCCTGTCGCTGGCCACCCAGAACGCCGGGACCAGCACCAGCATGGCCGTGGTGTCCGACAGCCCCGACGACGCCACGCGCGCCGAGGCCGAGGCCTGGTACGACAACAACCTCTGCCGCACAGGCTCCGAAGCCATCCTGCGCGACACCCTCGCGGCGGAGCAGCCCGACCTCTTCTTCCTGCAGGAGGCCTGGCACCAGCCCAACTGCGACGAGGAGGGCCGCCCGCCCGAGATGGCCGAGGCCCCCTGGGTCTGCAGCGCGGGTGACGGCTGGCAAATGGAGCGCCTGCTCCCCGACGATTGGTCCTGGGCCTGTGCCGCCGGCTACCCCGACAACTGCCTGACCTTTTCGCCCTCCCTGGCCACGCCCGCGGGCTGCGACGGCCGCGACTGCTCAGCCCTCCTGCTCCCCAGCCCGGCCCCCTGCGGCGCGGAGGGCCGCATCGCCTACCTGCCCCTGGACACCGCCGCCGGCCCGCTGGTGGCGGTGGTGGTCCACACCAACGCCGGGGTCTTCGCCGACGACATCGACTGCCGCGCCGCCCAGCTCCAGGGCATCCAGGAGGTCCTCGCCGCCCTGCCCACCGCCACCTCCGTGGCCATGGCGGGGGACTTCAACCTCGACCCGGCGGTGTTCGAGGGCGCGGACGCCGCGGCCTACGCCGCCCTGATGGAGGCCGTCGGGCTCACCGAGCTGGACCAGCCCGAGGACACCCACCGCGTCAGCCACATGCGGCTGGACCACGTGCTCGTGCGCGGGGCGGCCGTGGCAAAGCCCGCTTGCAGCGTGCGCTTCCTCGACGCCCAGGCCGAGGAGCAGATGATGGACCACGGCTGGGTGGGGTGCCGGTAGCCCGATGGATCGGGCCTGTCGCGGCGGGGGCAGATGCTCGGCGCCGGGCTGCACAGGGGGTGGCGATCGAGCCCCGCGAAGCTGTCAGCCCCCGTAGCCCGCAGGCGGCGTCCACCGCGCGTCCATGGCCTCCACCACGGCCCACATGGAGAGGTACACCAGCGCGCCGGCCTCGGTGTCCATCTCCGCCTCCCCTTCTTCGCGCTCCTCCTTCTCGAACAGCGCCCAGATCACCTCGTCCAGCAGGTGCGGCTGCGCGCGCCAGGCCACCGCCTTGGCCCGCTCCGCGAAGCCGGCGTCCGCCGGGTACAGTTCGGCCGCCACCTCGCCGATGCGCGTGGCCGCCGCGCCCAGATCCGTGCCGGACACCTTCTGCATCCGCCCGCCCACCTGCTCGAAGATGCGCAGGCACACGGCGGACATGTAGATGGCGACCTGGGCCGACTGGGCGCCGAGGATGGGCGCGTTGGCCTCGATGAAGCGGCCGATGCGGCGCTGGGCCTTGGAGAGGCGCAGGGCGGAGGGCTCGAACGCCTTGGGGTCGTCCGAGCAGGCCTCGGCGAGGCGGTGGACATCTTCACGGGGGATGGCGGGGTTGGGCATGGAGGCCTCCGAAGTCGGCGCCCTTTAGCAGATCCGGCCGCCCCCGGCGAGCCGCCGCCTACCAGGACCCCCGCGCGAGGTCCACGGTGAAGGGGTCGCAGTCGGCCGGGGCAGGGATGCGCTTGCTCTCTTTGGCGTGCCCGCCAGCGTCGATTGGCCCCAACACCACTTCGTAGCGCTCCTCGTGGCAGCGGACCTCCGCCGTGGCCTGCAGGATTGGACGCGGGGCGTGGTTGAGGGCACCCACCGTGACCTCGGTGTGGCCATCCGGCCAGGTGCGGCCCTTGCCCGTGAGGAAGAGCCATGGACGTACGTCCAGGTGCTGGCGGGACTGATCGGCATGGGGCTCGAAGATGAGCTCCCGCCGCGCGGTGTCCAGGGTGATGAGGAAGCGGCTGCTGACGTTGAGGCCCAGCAGCCCCACGTGATCGGCGTCCGTGGCGCAGGCCTCGCACACGGCCACGGTCACGCCGGCCACCTCGAAGCCGCCGAGCCAGACCCTGTCCAGGATGGCCAGCTCGTTGGTGGTGACGCCGTTGGCGGTCTGGGAGGTGATGGTGGGAGCGGCAGATGACACGCGTATGCCGAGCTGCCGCAGCGCTGCGGGGGTCAGGGTGGTGTAGGTGGCGCCTGTATCGAACAGCATCTGGGTCTCGAGCAGGGCGCCGCCCGGTCCCTCGAGGGTCACGGGGATGAGCAGGGAGTGCCCGCGCCCCTCGTAGGGCAGGGCCACCTGGTCGCGCTCGCTGTCGAGCCGGGAGGGAGGCAGAGCCACCGGCGCGGGCGTGGCGGCCTCGGGCACGGGCGGGCGGGCGCTGGGCTCGGCCAGCAACCCGTCGATGGCCCCGGCCAGGGCGCGGGCACCCTCGGCGGGCAGCGGCTCGCCCAGCGGGTACCCCAGCATGGACAGGCCCAGCTCGATGGCGCCGCGGCGCTCGCCCGGGAAGTACATCGGCAGCCCCGAGAGCAGCAGCACCGGCCAAAGGATGGCGCCGACGAGCAGCCCCTCGCGCCGGCGCGAGAACAGGGCGGAGAAGCCCAGCACCGGCAGCAGCAGCAGGAGGGTGGTGGCCAGGGCCAGCGCGGGGGGATCCGGCTCCCGCAGGGTGGCGACGCCCGCCAGCGCCAGGGCCGCGATGGTGAGCAGCGGCAAGGCGGTGCAGACGGCGAGGGAGGTGAGGAGGCGCGACATGTTATTCGGAGTGGCTCCGACGGTCCGGCCCGACCAGCCTATCGCTACAGGCGCGCCCCTGCGCGCGGGAGATGATCGTGAAGGAACGAGCAACGTATTTCTGCATCGACATCGAGACCTCCGGCCCGGTTCCGTGGCTCTATGACATGCTCTCCCTGGGCGCCGTCGTGGTCCGGCGGGCGGCCGGCGGCGGCTACGAGCTCGGCGAGCGCTTCTACATCGAGCTCAAGCCCGAGTCCGAGCGGGAGGACGAGCGCACCCGCGCCATCCACGGCCTGGACGTGGATCGCCTGCGCCGCGAAGGCACCCCGCGCGTCGAGGCCATGGCGCGGCTGGCCGCCTGGGTCACCGCCCGGACCGAGCCCGGCACCAGCCCGCTGTTCGTGGGGCACAACGCCCCCTTCGACTGGTCCTTCGTGGCCTTCTGCTTCGCGGTCGAGGGCATGCCCAACCCCTTCGGGTACAAGGCGCTGGACACCAAGGCCCTGGCCACGGGCCTGCTCGACCTGCACTTCTACGACAGCAACAAGGAGATCATCGCCGCCCGGCTGGCCCTGCCGTCCGAAGACATGGGCCAGAAGCACCGCGCCGACTACGACGCGGAGTACCAGGCCCTGATCCTCGAGGCCCTCCTCGAATACCAGGAGGGCCAGCGCAGGCCGTGAACGTCCTCGTCGCCACCCGGGGTGATCTGTTCCCGCCCTTCCACGGCGCGGCCGCGCGCATCGTGCACGGCGCCGAGGGCCTGGCCGCCCACGGCGTGCGGGTGGCCGTCGTCACCGACGACCGCGATGCCTACTGGGTTCTGGAGCAGGGCACCTGGAGCCGGCGGCCCTTCCGGCCGCGGGTGCGGGCCGCCGAGGAGTGGCGCCCCCTGCCCGCCCTCGGCAGGCTCGCCGAGCGGATCTGCGGCCACATCGGCTACCCCCCCGAAGAGTACTTTCTGTACCGGCCCATGCTCGATCCCGCCTGGTGGCTGCGGGTGGCCGCGGCCGGCCAGCGTGAGGGCGCCGACGTCTTCCAGGCCGAGTTCCCGGGCTACGGCGTGCCCGCGGTCATCGCCGCCCGCCTGCTGGGCAAGCGCGCCGCCCTGGTGCAGCACAACGTGGAGTACGACCGCCTGGCCCAGATGGCGGGGCTCTCGGGCGAGGCCCTGGCCCGCCTGCGCGCGGTGGAGGTCCAGGTCTGCCGCGCCGTGGATGACGTCATCGCCGTCAGCCGCGACGACCGCGACCTGCTGGTGCGCGATGGCGTGCCGGCCGAGCGCATCACCGTGATCCCCCACGGCGTGCGCACCGCCGCCTTCGCAGCCGCCGACGGCGCCGGGATCCGGGAGCGCTACGGGCTCCCCGCCGCGGCCCCCCTGCTCTTCTTCCACGGGGTGCTGCACTACCACCCCAACACCCAGGCCGTGCGCTTCATCGTGGCGGATCTGTTGCCGCGCCTCCTGCCGCGCCACCCGGATCTCCGGGTCATCTGCGCCGGCATGAACCCCCCGCGCTACTACGAGCACCCCGCCCTGCTCCTGCCCGGCCTGGTGGAGGACCTCCCCGCCCACATCGCGGCGGCGGATCTCTGCCTCTGCCCGCTGGAGAGCGGCGGGGGCACGCGGCTCAAGCTGCTGGTGTACTTCGCCGGGGGCAAGGCCGTGGTCAGCACCACCAAGGGGGCCGAGGGCCTGCGCTGCCGGCACGGCGAGGAGATCTGGATCGCCGACCAACCGGAGGCCTTCGCTGACGGCGTGCTGCGCTTGCTGGCAGCGCCCGCCGAGCGCGAACGGCTGGGGGCTGCCGCCCAGCGCTTCGCCCGCCGCTACGACTGGGCCGCCGTGGGTGGCGCCACCCTGGCCCTGTACCGCGGCGAGGGCCGGGGCGAGGACTGGAACGAGCGCCTGCTGGGAGCACCCCTGGAGAGGCCGCCCCCCCCCGCCGCACCGGCGCCCGCCCTGCGGCCCGAAGCAGCACATCTGCCCAGGCTCACCGCCCCCAATCCGCTGACCATGCTGTTGCTGCTCAACCGCGGCTGCAACCTGCGCTGCGCCTTCTGCGACCTGCACGACCGGCCCGAGCGCCTCGACGTGCCCGGGCGCCTGCCCGCCGTACTGGACCAGGCGGTGCGCATCGGCACCAGGGTGGTGGTCCTCACCAGCGGCGAGCCCTTCCTGCACCCCGACCTCTTCAAGGCCGTGGCCATGGCCAAGGTGCGCGGGCTGGGTACCAACGTCACCACCAACGGCACCCTGGTGGACCGCCGCTGGCGGCAGCTTCTGGCCTCGGGGCTCGACTCCCTCTCCGTCAGCCTGGACGGCGGCCCCGCCACCCACGACGCCCTGCGCGGCCGGGCCGGCACCCACGCCAAGGCCCTCCGCGCCATCGCGCGCCTCAGGGCGGAGTCCTCCCTGCACGTGGCGGTCTACTTCACGGTCACGAACCGCAACGTGCGCGAGCTGGTGGAGGTCCACGAGCAGGTCACGGCCCTGGGGGCTGCCTTCGACTTCTGGCCCGTCAACGGCGCGCCGCAGCTGGCCCTGCGGGAGCCCGCCGAGGTGGAGGCCTACCTGGCCGCCGTGGCCCACATCGCCGCCCGCGATCCGGAGGTGGCGGCCCGCCGCGGCTACCTCGAGCGCGGGGTGGCGTACCACGCGGGCGGCCTGGGCCGCGTACGCTGCCTGGGCCTGGTGGACCAGTACGGGGTCACCTGGCGCGGGGATCTGCTGCCCTGCTGCGTGTGGGGCGAGCCCTCCCTCGTGGTGGGCAACGTCTTCGACACCCCGCTGGATGCGCTGTGGGCCGCGCCCGCCACCCAGGCCGCCCGCGCGCGCCTGGCGCGCACCGGCTGCGACGCCGGCTGCTTCAACCACAGCCTCTACCACTTCGAGCGCTGCACCGGCCTGCCCTTCGTGGTCCCGCCGGCCCCGTAGGGCCTGGCCGCGCGACCGTCCGGCCTACCAGTACTGCAGGGTCATGTCCAGGCCGCTCATGCTGGCGGTGCCCGTGGTCAGCGGCCCGCCATCGTAGTAGGCGAAGGTCTCGTTGGGGCCGTTGATGATGCCGTCTCCGTCGAGATCGCAGGAGGCCCACAGGTGGAGGGTGGCCTCCGCCGGCCCCAGCAGCATGAAGGGCAGGCTGGTCTGGCCGGCCAGCTGCGCGGGGGTCCAGAACGCGTAGTCGTACTGCTCCTCGAGGTCCTCCTCGGGGAAGTCCCCGTTCGGGCGGTACTTGGCCGCCACCACCGCCACGCGGGCGCCCGGGTGCGCGGCCAGCAGATCGTCGAAGCTGCCCTCGGCGAAGTCCACCGTGCCCGAGAGGCGCACGAAGGGGACCAGATCGATCCCCGCGCCCGGCACGGGCACCAGCATGGTCTGGTCCACGTCAACCTCGCCGAAGGTGATGCTGTCCTGGGCGTTGCCGTCGGCGTCCACGGCCTGGCCCCAGGTGTCGGCCGGGTCGTACAGCAGGTTGGCGTTGCTGTCCCAGACGCCCTGGGCATCGTAGGTGCCGGCGTTCGGGCACATGCTGTAGCCCCAGGTGCCTTCGGCGCCGTGGCCCGAAGCGCTCACCGGGATGTCGTAGTGGATCCACCAGGGCTCGTCGTCGCCCGGCTGGTACAGGATGGTGCCGAGATCGGCGAAGGTGCCGTTGTAGGGGGTGGCCACGATCAGATCGCCGCCCACCGTGACGAGGTAGGGGCAGGAGCCCGTGCCGCCACCGCCGCCGCCCCAGGAGCCGCCACCGCCGCTCCCCGGCCCGCCGATCCAGACCCACTGCGTGCCGTCCCAGTACCAGCCCCAGCCGACCCAGACCCAGCCGTCGCCGTCCCAGATCCAGCCCCAGCCGTCGCCCCAGCCCGGGGGGCAGTCGGGGCAGGGGCCCCAGCCGGACCCGCCGCTGCCGTCGCCCGAGGACCAGCCGCACCAGTAGTCGGTCAGGATCTCGATCTCGTACCCAGCGGCGCTGTCGCCCTCGTGCACCCTGACCGGGACCGCGTAGTAGCCGCGCGGGTCGCTCGGGCTGATGTAGCGGTCGCCCCACTTGTCGAGCACCGCCAGCAGGTAGACCTCATCTACCTCGTCGGTGTCCACGGTGATGCTGAAGGTGTTGGCGGCCGCGATGGTGCTGGGCTCCGCGATGGAATCGGACCCCCAGTAGCGCTCGACGCCGGTGGCCTCGTCGGTGGTCAGAGCCGAGACGAAGATGGAGCCGTAGGGGAACTTCTCGCCGAAGCAGGAGTCGGCCCAGGGGACCTCGACGAGATCGCCGTTCTCGTCCAGGGCGGTCAGGGTGACCGCCACGGTGCCCTCGATGGTGCCGTGCACGCCGTGGGGCAGGTCGGGGTCCTCGGTGTCGACGCCCCCCGCGGTGTCGTCGGGCGCGCCGGTCTCCACGGAGATGTCCCCGGTGTGAAGCGCGGTGTCGTCCTCGCCCCAGTTGCAGGAGCGGCAGCCGCTCAAGAGGATCACGGTGGCGACGAGGTGGAGACGGTGCCTGGCCATAGGACCTCCAGTGTGACGAGACATCACCGTTCGAGAATATAGATGACAATCCCCCCGTCACGCAAGCGTCAAGGTGGACGAAAGATCACCGACGGCGGCGACGCACCGTCAGGCCAGAGAGCGCCAGCAAGCCCAGGGCCCAGGCGCGCGGGGCGCGAGGGCCCGCCGCGCAGCCGCAGCCACCCTCGGGCTCGGGCGTGAACGGGACGCGGGAGGCGGCCACCGTGATGGTGCCGTGGTGTGTGTGCCGCGGGCTGCCCAGGTTGGAGAGCACGAGGTACCAGTCGGTCTCCTTCGCGTTCCACTCCCCGAAGTCCCACTGCGCGCCGGCCCCACCCACCCCCTCATCGAGCACCGCCGCCTCGAAGGGCTGGCCGGCCTCGAACAGGGCCAGGTTGTCCGCATCCACCACGTAGGCGTCCACGGTGCCCGGCGCGTCGAGGGGCTGCACCAGCCCACCGCCGTAGGCGTAGCCCAGGCCCGCGTACCAGCCGAGGAAGGTGTGCCTGGCGGGGACGTCCAGCAGGGTGGCGTCCAGGGCGAGGTCCACCGAGACCTCCACGGTGGCCTTCCCCGAGGCCTCCTGCTGGCTGGCCAGCGGCCGACCCACGCGCCCGTCAAGCGTGATGGGCACGTCGAAGTGGGCCCCGGCCACGGCATCCTCGGCGGTGATGGTGGGATCGCCGGCCTGGGACTTCAGGAACATGTTGGGGTAGGAGCCCGACTGGATGTCGGGGATGGAGTACGGCGCCCAGGCCTCGTCCTCGCCGAGATCCGCGGCGGCCAGCACCCAGAAGTTGCGGCTGTCGCCGAGGGTCAGGGAGACCTGGCCCTGCTGGTCGGTGTGCCGCCAGGCGGCCTGGTCCAGGTACTGGCCGTAGTAGAAGTTCTCCACGGCCACCAGCACCATGGCGCCGGCCACGGGCTGCCCCTCGGCGTCCGTGACGGTCACCTCCGCCGTGATGGTGTCGGAGTACAGCGCGATGTGCTCGTCATCGACCCGGCCGTTCTCGTGGAAGGCCATGATGGCCGAGACGTCCTTGCCGCCGCCGTACTGCACGTCGTAGGCCACGCCGCCGTAGTCGATGCGGGTGGGGCCGTCGGACCAGTCCACCTGCCAGGGGTGCCAGGCGTCCTGGAAGTAGAACTCGTTCCAGACGTGGTCCTCCATGGACCAGGCGTTGACCACCGGGATGAGGGCGGCGCGGCCAGCGCCGGTGATCATGTCCTGGCACTCGCCGCAGTTGCCGAAGTGCTCGTGCAGGATGCGCTGGGGCCAGACCGCCCGCTCGCCGTCGTAGTCGCTGTGGGTGGCGGAGTACTCGGAGACGTTGTCGAACATGTTCTGGGTGACGAACCAGCCCACGGCGTCCAGCGCGTTGGTGACCTCGTCCAGCCCGCGCTCGCCGGCGAGGCCGGGCTGCTGCACGCCGTCCCAGAGGGACGCGATCCCGGCCAGGCTCTCGGCCAGGACGGGGTGGCCCACGAAGTGATCGGGCAGGGTGACGTCACCGGTGCCCGTGAGCCCGCCGGGGAAGTCGCAGCCGCCCTCCGCGCAGACCGTCATGTCCGCCACGTGCAGGATCGTGCCGCCGCCGGCGGCGAAGGCCTCCAGATCCGGGGCCAGGGCCGAGAGCGCCTCCAGCCAGCGCTCCGAGGAGGCCGCGGCCAGGATCACCTTGGTGACGCCGTCGAAGCCGGGGTTCGCGGCGATGTCGGCGCGGGTGACGGGCAGCCCTTCGGCCTCCAGGATGGCCTGGAAGGTCAGCCCGCCTTCGGCGCCGCCCTCCTCGTCGTCCACCAGGATCAGGGTGGCCTCGCCCGGGTCCAGGGTGTCGCGCCGCTGCGCGTAGAAGGTGGCGTTCTCGGCGATCTCCGTGCTCCCGGCGAGCCAGGCGGCCTCGAGATCGAGCGTGGTGCTGAGGATGGTGCCCGCGCCGTAGTCCTGCTCCACCATCATGGGGGTGCCGTCGGCGTCGGCCACCACCACCAGGGGGTCCACGTCCCAGCCGCCGTCCAGCCAGCCCAGCGCGGGCACGCTCCACAGGTCTTCGTCTGCGGTGGCGTGGGGCTGCGCCTGCAGCCAGTGGGTGCGGTAGTCCCAGGTGCCCTCCTCGGTGGCGCTCACGAGCATCCAGCGGCGCCAGTGGACCCCCGCGGGCGGCGAGGACAGGCTGTAGCGCTCGGGGTCCATGAAGAACGGCAGCTCCATGTCGAGCTTCGAGTTCACCACGTACCAGTAGTAGTGCTCCCAGGGCAGATCCCAGGTCTGGGGCCCCGACCCGTCGTCCCATGTGTAGCGCACGGAGGTGTGCTCGCCGTCCTCGGTGAGCTCGGCGAAGGGTACGAGCGGGTCGGCCTCGTAGATGGCCTGGGCGTTGTCGGCCAGCACGTCCAGCAGCAGGTAGCGGCTGGGGTAGGCCAGCTCCTCGGGGCTGGTGGCGGCCACGGTGAAGGCGAATTCGTCGAGCCAGTCCTCGCCCACGGCCTCCGTGAGCGCGGCGGCCACCACGTCCAGACGCTCGGCCTCCAGGTGGGAGAGGGTCACGGACAGGTGGGGCTGCAGCCAGGCGGGCACCTCGGCCACGGCCGCCGCGGCGTCCTCGGTCAGGCCCAGGCTGGGCAGGGTGGCCTCCACCGTGCCCGCCTCCAGATCGAGGGCGAACACCGCGATCTCACCGCCGGGGAGCCAGAACTCCACGGGCCCGGAGGCGACGGTGACCTCGTCCTTGGCGGCGGAGGGCTCGGAGCGCGCGGCCGCGGCGCCGGGGTGCGGCAGGCCCGCGGGCAGCGCCCGCAGGCGTGGGGTGGCGCCGAAGTCCTGGGCGGGGGCGGCGGGCAGGAGCAGGGTGAGCAGGGCGAGGGAGCGGAACATGGGGGCCTCCGTGCGACGAACGAGCAGAGTATAAGCCGCTCGGCCCGAATCCTTGATACCTGGGGTGGGCCCGCCCTCCGGAGATCCCATGCGCCGTCTGCTCCCCGCACTCCTGCTGGCCTGCGCCCCCGGCGCCGCCCACGCCGCCGGCTTCTACTTCACCGACTCCGGCACCCGCGCCATCGGCCGCGGCTCGGCCATCGTGGCCTCGGTCGATGATCTGTCGGCGCTGTACCACAACCCCGGCGCGCTCGCGCGCATGCGCCAGGCCCAGGCCTTCGTCAGCTTCTCCGGGGTCGATCAATACGTCGAGTTCGACCGCCTGGACGAGCCCGACGAGGGCCTCGAGTTCGATCCCATCACCAACTCGGGCCCCTTCATGCTGGTGCCGGCCCTCGGGGTGTCCGGCAGCCTGGGCGTCCCCCGCACCACCTTCGCCCTGGGCTTCATCTCCCCCCAGGCGCCCGACCCGCTCTACCCCCAGGACGGCGCACAGCGCTACAGCCTGACGGATGAGCTGCTCTGGGAGTTCGCCGGCGTGGCCGGAGCCGGCGTGCAGATCACCGACTGGCTGGCGGTGGGCGCCACCTTCCAGGCCCGCATGCTGCGCGCCCAGATGGCCCTGGCCGTGGCCACCTCCGCGGGCGACGACCCGGCCCAGGACATCGATCTGGGCTTCGAGATCGCCGACTGGTTCGCGCCCAACTGGAGCGCGGGCGTCATCGTGGACCCGCTGGGTTGGCTCACCATCGGCGCCAGCTACCAGCCCGCCACCCACTACCATGCCCGCGGCGACATCTCCGCCGACTTCGCCGGCCACGTCTGGGAGGGCTTCCTGGACGGCACCCACTTCGTGGACGACGACGTCTCCGCCGAGATCACCATGCCGGCCATCGCCCGCGTGGGCCTGGACTTCCACCCCTCGGACCGCTGGGACGTAGAGGTCGCCGGCGCCTGGGAGGGCTGGCACGTCTGGGACGAGGTGGTCATCACCGACGTGGACCTCACCATCAAGGTCGACCCGGACGGCTTCATCCCACAGGACGCGGTGGTCACCAACGACGTGGTCATCCCCGCCGCCTACCAGGACGTCTGGTCCGCGCGCCTGGGCGGCCGCTACGACGTGCACCGCCTGCTCACCCTGCGCGCCGGCGGCTTCTACGAGACCTCGGCCGTGCCCCGCACCTACCAGGGGGTCACCCTGGTGGACGGCGACAAGATCGGCATGGGCCTGGGGGCCGGCGGCCACTTCGGGCGCTTCGACGTGGACCTCGGCTTCGGCGAGGTCTGGTTCCTGCCCCGCGACATCGACGACTCCGAGCTGCAGCAGTTGGTGCTGGACATCGATCTGGCCCACCCCGAGGAGTCCGTGGTCGGCAAGGGCAAGGTGGTGGGCAACGGCCACTTCTCCAGCCGGCTCACCTACCTGTCCATGGCCGCCACCTGGAAGTTCGGGAAGGCGCCTTCATAGCCGCCGGCTGTCAGCGGTCCGCGAGGGCGAGGGGGCGAGGGGGCGAGGGGGCGAGGGGGCGAACCCATACCCCGCGAAGTCGAACACTCCCTCCACCCATGCCCCCCGAAGTCGAACACCCTCCGAGAGGCGCGGACCAAGTGCTTCGATGCAACGAAGGTTTTCGGTAAGTCGCGCGTTGGCGACCGGGGCACGGAGCCCTGTTGGCCGCCCAGGTGTTGCGATACCGGTGGCATGGGTCCGGGGCGTGTTGCGATCACGGGGGCATGGGTCCCCCGGCCACCCCCGGACCGACGCGCTATATGGGCGGGCCATGCCCCCCCAGCCCGGCGCCACCACCACCATCCACATCCGCCCGCCCGACGAGGGCGGCGGGTTCGACTGGCGCTCGCTGCGCGAGCTGTGGGACTACCGCGAGCTGCTCACGGCGTTCGTCGTGAACGACCTGCGCTTCCGCTACGTGGGCAGCTCCATCGGCTTCTTCTGGACCGTGGTCAACCCGATCATCGAGCTGATCACCTACACCTTCGTGTTCAACGTGCTCATCGGCGTGAAGTTCCACCCGTCCGGCGGCACGGTGCACTACGCCCTGTTCCTGTTCTGCGGCATGGTCACCTGGTTCGCGGTGAACGATGGCCTGACCCGCGCCACCACGGTCATGCGCGACTACGGGCATCTCATCAAGAAGGTGAACTTCCCGGCCCTGGTGCTGCCCGCCCACGTGGTCATCAGCGCCGTGGTGAACCAGGCCTTCCGCACGGTGATCCTGGCCATCGGCGCGATCCTGTTCGGCGAGGGGCTCTCGGTGCACTTCCTGCTGGTGCCGGTGTTCTGGGTGCTGCAGGCCGTCTTCGTGCTGGGGCTCGCGTTCTTCCTGTCCACGGCGGGGGTCTACTTCCGCGACACCATCCACTGGGTCAACGCGGTGCTGCTGGCCTGGATGTTCATGACCCCCATCTTCTACCCGCCATCGGTCTACCCCGCGAAATTCAACTTCCTGCTGCAGCTCAACCCGCTGTCCCACATCGTCGGGGTCTACCAGGAGCTGATCCTCAACCACCGCCTGCCGCACCTCAACAGCATGCTCGTGGTGGTGGTCTGCGCCGGGCTGGCGCTGGTGGTGGGCTTCTCGATCTACGCGCATCACCGCGCAAAGTTCGCCGACCTGGTTTGAGACCGCCCGCGAGTGGGATATCATCCGCCCGATGCCACTGTTTCGTTCCAAGGACGCAGGCCAGCCTACGGCCGCCGACGCCCCATTGTTGCGCGATGGGCTGCTCTGGCTGCTGCGGCGCCGCGACTGGGGAGCCTCCTCCCAACGCCTCGCACAGCTCGAGGAGCGCCTGCGGCGCTTCCCCTCGCCCACGGGCCTGGTGCGCGAGCTGGAGAAGACCATCCCGGCCGCGCCCCCACCACGCCGCGCGGAGCCCGCGCCCCCCGTGCAGGAGGAGGATCCCGCCCTGCGGCCGGCCGTGCTCTCCCTGCTGCGCGCCATCGCCACCGTGATGGGCGACGCGGCGCTGATGGACAGCCAGCTCCAGAACAGCATCCGCGCCTTCGGCGACAGCCTCCCCAGGCGACTGACGCTCTCCGATCTCAAGCGGCTGGAGGCCGACACCGGCTCCCTGGACGCCGCCGCGCGGCGGGCGCGCCGCGCCGAGTACCAGCGCCGCAAGGAGGTCACGGAGATCGTGGCCGCCCTGGCCAAAGCCCTCGATGAGCACACCTCCCAGACCGGGCGGCTCTCGGAGCGCCTGGAGGACCTCGTGCAGACCCTGTGGGCCCTGCCGGACATCGATGGCATGCGCGACGTGCGCCGCCAGGTGAGCGGCCATCTGCAGGGCCTGTCCACCGAAGCGCGCACCCTGCGTGAGAGCCTGGAGGGCGCCCGCAGCCGCGCCGCGGCCCTGGAGCACCTCGTGGAGGAGCAGGAGGAGCGCATCGGGGATCTGGAGACGAAGGCCACCCTCGACCCCCTCACGGGCGTGGCCAACCGGGGCTGCTTCAACCGCTGGCTGCCCCGGCGGATCGAGACCAACCTGGCCTCGGACAGCCCCTTCGCCCTCGTGATCGTCGACTTCGACCACTTCAAGGCGCTCAACGACACCTGGGGACACCCCGCCGGGGATCGCGCGCTCACGGACGCGGTCCAGGCCATGGCCGCCACCATCCGCCAGGACGACACCCTCGCCCGCATCGGCGGCGAGGAGTTCGCCGTGATGATCCAGGGCGCAGTGCCGAACGTGGCGCGGTTGGTGGCCGAGCGGCTGCGCGCATCGGTCTCGCAGGTGACGCTGCCGAACACAGGTGACGCCCAGCCCCAGCTCCTGACCGCCTCCGCCGGCCTGGCCAACCTGCGCCCGGGCGACAGCGCCGAGAGCCTGTATGCGCGGGCGGACCGTGCCCTGTACGCCGCCAAGCGCGCGGGCCGTGACCGCCTCATCGACGACCAGGGGCCGTCATGATCCCAGGGCAGAAGCCTTGAACGTGGTCTGGATGTACCAGGCGGGCATCGCCCGCGCCCTGGCCGGCGAGACCACCTTCGACAAGGTCCGGCGCACCCTGGTGAAAGAGGCCTGATGCCCGTCGGGCCGCCGCTGCCCCCGCGCGTGGTGGCCCTGCTGGTGCTGACCGTGGGCGTGCTGGGCCTCTGCTGGAACGAGTGGCGCGCCGAGACCGCCCACAAGGTGCTGCTCGCCGCCCTGTTCTGCGCGCCCACCGTGACCCTGCTGGGGTTGGCGGGGCTGGCGGACCCGCGGGTGATCTGGTCGCTGGGGCCGCGGCGCCATGGGATGCCCGTCGCGGTGCGCGCTGCTGGGATCACGGTGGTGATCCTCGGCGTGGCAGCCTCCATCTGGCTCGCGTTCTGGCGCTACCACGTCGGGTGAACGGGGCTACTTCCCCTCCATGTCCTCCACCCCGTCCCACTCCGGCGGGACCCCGTGATCGAGGAAGCGCCGGCAGCGCAGCAGGTAGCGCTCCGAGACGGCGTCGGCCGGGTTGTAGCTCAACACGCTCGCGAACATCCCGGCGGCCGCCTGGAACTCGCGGCGGTTGTAGGCCGCGAGCGCCTCCTCGAATTCCTGGCGGGTGACCCGCTTGAGCTCGCGAGACTCCAGCGACTCACCGTTGAGCACCTCGAGCACGGTCACGGGGGTGGACTTGCCCTTCACCCGCACGCGCCCGATCAGGCGCAGCTCGAAGCGCTCCGTGGCGCGCAGGTGGCTGCGGGTGTGGCCGCTGATCAGGATGGTGGAGCCGAACACCCGGGTGAGCCCCTCCACCCGGGAGGCGAGGTTCACCGCGTCGGAGATCACGGTGCCGTCCATGCGGTCCGGACCCCCGACGGTGCCCAGCATCAGCAGGCCGCTGTTCAGCCCGATGCCCACCCGCACCGCGGGCTGCCCCTGCTGCGTGCGCCCCGCGTTGAAGCGCGCCAGGGCCTCCACCATCTCCACCGCCGCGGCGAGGGCGTCGTCCGCGCCCGTGGGGAACAGGGCCATGATGCCGTCGCCCACGTACTTGTCCACGAAGCCCTGGTAGCGTGAGCAGGCCGGCTCCATCACCGAGAGGAACTCGTTGATGAAGGCGAAGGTCTCCGCCGGACGCATGGTCTCCGACAGGGCCGTGAACCCACGGATGTCCATGAACAGGACGGTCATCTCGCGCTCGACCTGGTCACCGAGCGCCACCTCCACGATGCTGGTCTTGCCGAGCAGGCCGAGGAACTCCCGCGGGACGAAGCGCTCGTAGGCCCGCGCCAGTCGCTCCTGGTCCGCGAACAGGCGGGCGTTCTCGATGGAGATGGCGATCTGCCCGCACAGCATCTGCAGCAGCTTCACCCGCTCTCCCGAGAACGCGTGGGTGGCCTCGTCGTTCTCCAGGTACAGCACGCCGGCCTGGCGCCCGCGGTGCTCGAGCGGGAGGCACAGCAGCGAGCGGGCGCTCACCTGGCGGAGGTAGGGGTCGGCCGCGAAGGTGGGCGCGTTGGAGGAGTCGCCGACCGTCACCACCTGGCCGGTCCGCGCGACGTACTGTACGACCTCGCGGGCGAAGCGCATGGCGTCGGCGCCGGCGCAGAGGTCGTGCTCGACCTCCACGTGCCACTCGCCCGCCCGGCGGGTCAGCAGCAGGCCGCGGCGGGCCGCGGTGTTCTGCAGCACCGCCGCCATCATGCGATCCAGCAGATCCGACAGCACCAGCTGACCCGACAGCGCCTGGCTGGTCTTGAGGATGGTCTCGAGATCCAGGCGGTGCCCGGTGGAGCCGCTGGAGGTGCTGTGGCTGGTGGAGATGGGCTCCGGGCTGGTGGAGCGCAGGGAGATCATGCTCGCCAGGCCCGGGTACTCCGTGGCGAGCCGCTGCGCCTTGGCCGCCGCGCCCCAGCGGCGCCAGGTGTACCAGGCCTCCCAGCGGGCCTCGCGGGCCAACCCCTCGGCGCCCACCTCCGCGGCGGCCTCGGCGAGCAGCTCGCTGGCCAGGGCCGCCAGCCAGGTGAACCCGTGCTCCCTGGCGAGCCCCCGGGCCTCCTCGTAGACCGGCATGGCCTGGTACGGCCGCCCCTGCGCCCGGAAGGTCTCGGCCACGAGCAGGCGCTGCATGGCGAGGAAGTTCTGGGGGGCGCGCCGTACGTAGCCGGAGATGCGGCGGACGAGGCGCCGCGCCCGACGCAAGGGACGCGCCCGCGCGGCCCCCTCCTGGCGGGCCTCCCAGAGCAGCCCGAGCGCCAGGAACAGCTCATGGAGCGGTACGTAGAAGGTGGCGATCAGGGCGTCGATGTTCGCTTCGGCGGCCCGGGAGTGCGCCAGGGCCCGGCCCCGATCCCCGAGGATGTAGCCCACCATGGCGTCGTGGATGTGCTGCATGCCGATGCAGGTGCGGTCGCCTGTGCGGGCCCACTCCGTCAGGCGCTCCTGCGGGTCGTAGGGGCCCCCGAGGAAGCGCGCCGGAGGCGGCTCGTCCCCGCCGGTCAGGCGCTGCAGCGCGTGCAGCCGCATGGCGTTGCTGTCGAAGAACCAGCCCGCCTTGAAGCGCCGATCCAGGGCCTCGGTCTCCAGCAGCAGGGCGCGCAGGTCGGACAGCGGCAGCCCGCAGAAGGAGGCGCACAGCCCCAGGATCTGGCGGCAAAGGACCACGCCGTCCACATCGCCCAGCTCCAGGGCGGCCCGCGCCTGCTCCGTCAGCACCTGGACCCCCTCGCCCAGCGGCGCGCGCCAGTGGTGGAAGAAGGCGTGGTGCAGGAAGGCCGCCCCCGCCCGCCCTTCATCGCCGAAGCGCGCCTGCAGGCCGGCGGCCACATCCGCCAGCCGCAGGCCCTTCTCGACCATCCCGAAGGGGCCGAGCAGCACGAAGCCGTAGGCGCCGAGGCCCCAACCCGAGACCGGCGCCACCCCCTCGCGGACCGTCAGATCCGTGATGCTGAAGGCCAGCAGCGCGATCAGGTTCGGGGAGACCACGAAGGCCGGCAGGGTCACGGCCTGGATCAGCTCCAGCAGCGCCAGGGCCTGCGGACTGGTCATCTCGGGCGTGCCCTCCGGATCCAGCCGGCGGTGGGTGGCCAGGGTGAGCTGCAGCCCCAGCAGCCCGCGCAGGATGTCGGGGACCGTGGGCTTGGCCGGGAAGCGCGCACCCAGCAGGCGGGCGCCCTGCACGAACTCCTCCACGGCGCGATCGGGCTTCTGGATGGCGTGGCTGAAGGACACCCGCGCGCGCCAGACGGAGACGGCGTCCAGCGGGGTGCGGGCGTGCTCCAGCAGGGCCAGGCCCCAGCGCTCAAGCCGGATCTCGTCGCCGTCGAGCTGGGCGCAGAGCACCGCCTCCTGGTGCAGCGCCAGGCAGAGCTCGTAGTGGGACTCCCAGCGCGCGGGGGGCAGCAGCGCGATTCCCCGCTCCATGTGTTCGAGGGCGGTCCCCATGGCCAGGGTGCGCCGCGCCGCCCTGCCCGCCTCCAGGCAGAGCCCGGCGATGTCCAACCGCTCGGCGGGATCCTGCAGCAAGGGTGCGGCCTGGTCGAAGTGGGAGATGGCCTCGAAGAGCTCTTCATCCCCTGGAGGATCGGCCAGGCGGGCCCGCCGGGCGCGGGCGATGGTCAAGTGCAGCGCCTGCCGCTCCGCCTCTGACGAGGCCTGCCAGGCCGCCTGCCGCACGCGGTCGTGGACGAACCGGTAGCGGCGCGGGCCGGAGCGGCTGTGGGCCCCCGAGGTGACCTGGCCCAGGGAGAAGGCGTCGCCCGCCGGGGCCAGCAGCCCCTCGGCCTCGGCCTCCTGGAGCTGGCGCAGGCTGACCCTGGGGTCGCGCCCCGCCATGACCGCGACCTCCGCCGGATCGAAACTGCGACCCGCGCAGGCCGCTATCCGGAGCAGATCACGGGCGCCCGAGGACAGGGCGGTCAGGCGGTGGGCCATCAGGGAGACCACGTTGTCGGTGACGTCGATCCGCCGGGCGCGCTCCAGGTCCCAGCGCCAGCCCCCGTCGGGGGAGCCGTGAACCGCCCCCTCCTCGTGCAGCGAGGAGAGGAACTGAGTGAGAAAGAATGGGTTTCCGGCGGTCTTCTCCAGGCAGACCTGGGCCAGCGGGCGGACCGTGTCCGCGGCCTGGTGCAGGGACGCGGCCAGCAGGGCGGCGATGTCGTCCAGGCCCAGGGCGCCCAGGGTCAAGCGGCGGACCACCGCGCCCTGCGGCGTGGCCCGCTCGGCCAGGGAGGCCAGGGGGTGGACGGCGGCCAGGGGTCGGTGGGCGGCGAGCAGCAGCAGGTGCCCGACGCGCGGGTCGGTCGCGAGCAGCTCGAACAGCTCCAGCGTGCCCCGATCGGCCCACTGCAGGTCGTCCAGGAACACGACCAGGGGGGCCTCGGCGGTGGCGAGGACCCGGAAGAACCGCGCGAGGGTGAGGCGGAAGCGCACCTGGGCCGGCCCCGGCGAGAGCTCGGGAGCCGCCGGCTGGGGCCCCAGGACCCGCTCCAGGCTCGGTATCAGCGCGGTGATCACCCCGGCGTTGCCGCCCAGCGCCGCGAGCACGCGGGACTTCCAGGCCTCGAGGGTGTCGTCGGGGGAGGCCAGCAGCTGGTGGGCGAGCTCGCTCAACGCGCCCACGATGGCGGCGTAGGGGACGGCCCCTTCGCCGTCGGAGGCCTGGCCCGAGACGAACCAGCCGCCCGCCTCCACCACGGGCCGGATCAGCTCGCGGGCCAGGGTGGACTTGCCCGTGCCCGGCTCGCCTTCGAGCAGCACCACCCGGGTCACCCCCACCTCGCGCACCTCGTCGAAGGCCTCGGTGAGGGTGGCCAGCTCGGCCGTGCGGCCCACCGGATCCTGGGAGATCTGGAACTGCGCGCCGCGATCCGCGGTGCCCAGCACGAAACGCTCGAGGCCGTGCGCGCTCTCCTGGCGCTCCAGGCAGCGGGCGAGGTCGGCCTCGAGGCCCTCGGCGGTCTGGTAGCGGTCCTCGGCGCGCTTGGCGAGCAAGCGCAGGAGGATGTCGGAGAGGACGACCGGGACGGCCTCGTCGATCTGGTGCGGGGGGCGCGGGGGGCGCGCGATGTGGGCGTGGACCAGCTCCAGGGCGTCGCTGCAGAGGAAGGGGGGCCGCCCCACGAGCAGCTCGTAGAGGGTGGCGCCGAGGGAGTAGAGGTCGGCGCGCAGGTCCACCGAGCGGTTCATCCGGCCGGTCTGCTCCGGGGAGATGTAGGCCAGGGTCCCCTCGAGCAGCGCCGGGTTGCCGGCGGTGCGCGCGTGGGCGTTGACCCGCTGCGCGATCCCCAGATCGATGATCTGGGCGCGCTCGCCGTTCCACACGATGTTGGCTGGGGAGATGTCGCGATGGATGATGCCGGCTTCGTGCAGGGCCGCCAGCCCCCGGGCGACCTGCACCGCCAGGGCCAGGAACTGGCCGTGGTCGAGGCGCGTATCGATGCCGATCTCCCGCAGGGCCCGCCCCCCTGCGTCCTCCATGACCAGGCCGAGCCCGCGCCCCTGCTCCACGAGGTCCACCGCTCCGACCACCCAGGGCGAGGAGACCGACCGCAGCAGCCGGTGCTCGCGCCTTAGCTGCTCCACCTGCTCGATGGCAGGGAACTCCTGGTCCAGCAGCTTGATGACGACCGGCAGCCGATCGTGCAGCCGGTGCCCCCGATGGACGGTGGTGCGCCGCCCGTTGAAGAGCAACGTGTCGAGCGCGTAGCCGCCGATGGTCCGCATCCTGGGAGCCTGGGTGGCCAGGGAGGGGATGGGAGCGACGAGCCGCTGGCCACCACGCAGCTGTACCGCCCCACGGGCCCCGGATCAAGGGCCACTTCCGGGGAACCACCGCGCCCAGGCCGGGTTCAGGCCTGGCTGGGATCGCGCTCGGACGGGCCGCCGCCCTGGCATCGCCTCAGCCAGGCCGCCGCCACGCCATCGGCAGGGTCGCGGCGCAACACCCGCGTGAACAGCTCCGCCGCGGCCGCGCGCTCGCCCCGCTGGCAGGCCTCGATGGCCGCCTCGAGGTCTGCCCGGGTGGCGCGCTTCAGCTCGCGGGAGGCGCTGGGCTCGCCGTCGAGCACCTCCAGCACCGCCGCCGGGACACCCTCGCCCTCGGCCTGCACCCACCCCACCGTGCGCAGCTGGTAGCGGCCGACATGGCGCAGCCGGTCGCGCGTGCGGGCGCTGATCAGGACGTCGGCGCCCAGCGCACCCGCGAGCGCCGCGATCTGGACGGCGAGGTCCACGGCGGGCGCGATCGCGGCGCCGTCCATGCGCTCGGCGCTGCCCACCGCCGCCAGCAGCACCGCGCCGCTGTCGAGGCCGACGGCGACCTGGACCGGCGGCACACCGCGCGCCGCGCCGCCGGCGTGCGCGGCCTCCATCGCCTCCAGCAGGCCCCCGGCCGCTTCCATGGCGTCGTCGGCGCCAGTGGGGAACAGCGCCGTGAGGCCGCGGTCGGCGCGGCGGTACACCACGCCGCGGTAGCGCACGCAGACCGGCTCGAGGGTGGCCAGCAGCTCGTTGACCAGGGCCACGGCCCGCGCTGGGTCCAGACCCTCACACTGGGCCGAGAGGCCCAGGAGCTGCGCGGACAGGACGGTCATCTCGCGCTCGGCGTGATCACCGGGGACCACGTCCACGACGCTGGGTCGACCCAGCAGCCCCAGCAGCTCGCGCGGCACGAAGCGCTCGCCGGCCCGCGCCTGGCGCTCCTGCTCGGCGAAGAGGCGGGCGTTCTCGATGGAGATGGCGATCTGCCGGCAGAGCATCCCGAGGGCCTTCACCCGGGTCTCGGAGAAGGCGTGGGTGACCTCCTCGTTCTCCAGGTAGAGCACGCCGACCTGGCGGCCGCGGTGCTCCAGCGGGAAGCACAGCAGGGAGTGGGGGGAGGACCCGCGCAGGTAGGGGTCGCTGGCGAAGGGGGAGGCGGCCGCGCTGTCTTCCACGACCACGACCTGGCCTGTGCGCGCAGCGTACTGCACCACCTCGCGGGGGTAGCGCGCCGACGCCTCGCAGGGGGCCGTGGCGCCGCAGTAGTCGTGCTCGACCTCCACGCGCCAGGAGCCGCTCCGGCGCACCAGCAGCAGCCCACGCCGCGCGCCGGAGTTCTGCAGCGCGGCCGCCATCAGGCGGTCGAGCAGGTCGGCCAGCACGAGCTGACCGGAGAGAGCCTGGCAGGTCTCGAGCACGGCCTCCAGATCGAGGCGCGCGGTGGCGCTCTCGCTCGTGGTGCGGCTGGTCAGCGCCGCGATGGAGGAGGACGCCGCGCGGGCGGTGACCATACGGGACAGGTCGCGGTGCTCGGCGGCGAAGCGCTGGGCCTTGGCCAGCGCGCCCAGGCGCTTCCAGGAGTACCAGGCTTCCCAGCGGACCTCCCGGGCCAGGCGCTCGCTGCCGCCCTCTCCCAGGGCCTCGGCCTCCAGCTCGCTCGCCAACGCGGCCACCCAGGACAGCCCGTACTCCTGGGCGAACCGACCCGCCTCCTCATAGAGAGGCACCGCCTCGTGGGGCCGCCCGCGGGTGCGGAGTCGCTCGGCCTCCAGCAGGCGCTCCATGGCGAGGAAGTTCTCCGGCGCGCGCGGGACGTAGCCCCGGATCCTGCGCGCCAGCTTGCGCGCCTGGCGCAGGTGGCGGCCTCGGTCGGCCTCCTCGTGGCGGGCCGCCCACAGCAGGCCCAGGGCCAGCAGCAGCTCGTGCACAGGCACGTAGAAGGTGCCCACCAGGGCGTCGATGAAGACGCCCGCGGCCCGCGAGGCGGCCAGGGACTCGGCGCGATCCCCTAGGATGAAGCTCACGAAGGCGTCGTGGATGTGCTGCATCGCGGTGCAGGTCCGGTCGCCGTCGTGGGCCCACTGGGCCAAGCGCTCCGCGGGCTCGTAGGGCTGGCCGTCGAAGCCAAGGGGCGCGGCCCCCTCGCCGGACAAGCGCCAGAGGGCGTACAGGCGCATGGCGTTGCTGTCGTGGTACCAGCCCTGCTTGAAACGGCGGGTGAGGCGCTCGGTCTCGACCAGCAGCTCGCGCTGCGCGGGGATGGGCAGCCCGCAGAAGGAGGCGCTCAGGCCGACGATCTGCCGGCAGAGGAAGACGCCGTCGAGGTCGCCCCGATCCAGCGCGGCCCGCGCGGTCCGATCCAGGATCGGCACGCCCTCGGCCAGGGGTGCGCGCCAGTGGTGGAAGAAGGCGTACTGCAGGAACGCCCCGCTGGCGCGGCCCTCGTCGCCCTGGCGAGCCTGGAAGGCCTCGGCCACGTCGGCGTAGTGCAGCCCGCGCTCCATGAACCCGAGGGGGCCCGCCAGCACGAACCCATAGGCGCCCACGCCCCAGCCCGAGACGGCCGCCACCCCCAGCCGCACCGTGAGATCCGTGATGGTGAAGGCCAGCAGGGGGATCAGGTTCGGGGAGGCGATGAACGCGGGCGTACACACCGCGCGGATCAGGTCGAGCAGGGCCAGGGCCTTGGGATCTGTCATGAGCGGCGCGCCCGCGGGATCAAGCCGCGGGTGGGTGGCCAGCGTGAGGTGCAGCTTGCCCAGGCCGAGCAGGATCCGGGCGACGGTGGGCCGCGCTGGGAAGGTGGCCCCCAGGAGCCGCGCGCCCTCCACGAACTGCTCCACCGCCCGGAAGGGGCGCTGGTCGATGTGGCTCAGGGCGACGCGCGAGGCCCAGGTGCGCACGGCGTCCAGCGGGGTGCGCGCGTGCTCCAGCAGCGCCCGGCCCCAGCGCTCCATCTGGGCCCCATCCCCGTGCAGCTGGGCGCAGAGCACGGCCTCCTGGTGCAGGGAGCAGCACAGCTCGTAGTGACCCGACCAGGGATCGCCCGGCAGCAGCCCGATGCCCCGCTCCAGGTGCTCCAGCGCGGTGCCCATGGCCAGGGAGCGCTTGGCCTGGCGCCCGGCGGTCAGGCAGAGCCGCGCCACCTCGAGGCGCTCCTCGGGATCCCGCAGCAGAGGCCCGGCCTGGGCGAACTGGCCGACGGCCTCGAACAGCGCCTCGCCGCCGGGAGGCTCGGCCAGGCGCGCGCGCATGGCGCGGGCGACCGCCAGGTGTAGATCCTGGCGCTGAGCCTCGGTGGAGAGCTGCCAGGCGGCCTGCCGCACCCGGTCGTGGACGAAACGGTAGCGCCGCGGTGCCAGGGACCCGGAGACCTCCTCGGTCGGCAAGGCGAGGGGGAAGGCGCCGCCTACCGCCGCCACCAGGCCCTCGGCTTCGGCCTCCTGCACCAGCCGCAGGCTCGCCAGCGGCTCGCCGCCGACGAAGGCCGCCACCTCCACGGGATCGAAGGCCCGGCCCACGCAGGCCGCCACCCGGAGGATGTCCCGCATACCTTCCGGCAGCCGCACCATACGGGCGGTCATCAGGGAGACGACGTTGTCGGTGACGTCGAGCCGCCCGACGCGATCCAGCTCCCAGATCCAGCCTCCGTCGGGGGAGCATCGCAGGGCACCATCTTCGTGCAGCGAGCTCAGGAACTGCGTGAGGAAGAAGGGGTTGCCGTCGGTCTTTTGCGCACAGACCTCCGCCAGGGGGAGGGTCTGCTCGCGGGTGCGGCGCAGCGAGGTGGCCAGCAGATCGGCGATGTCGATCACCCCGAGGGAGCCGATGGTCAGCTCGCGGACCACGCCGCCCCGCGCGGTGAGCCGCGCGGTGAGGGAGGCCAGGGGGTGGGGCGGCGTCACGATCCGGTGGGCTCCCAGGACCAGCAGGTTGGTCACGCCCGGGTCCGCCACCAACAGATCCAGCAGATCCAGGGTGCCCCCGTCGGCCCACTGCAGGTCGTCCAGAAACACCACCAGGGGGGACTCGGCGGTTCCGAGTACCCGGAAGAAGCGGGTGAGGGTGATGCGGAAGCGAGCCTGGGCCGGTCCAGGCGGGAGATCGGCGAGCGCGGGCTGTGGCCCCAGCACGCGCTCCAGCTCGGGCGCCAGGGCCGTGACCACGCCCGCGTTGGCACCCAGCGCCGCCAGCACGCGGACCCGCCAGGCCTCCAGCACGCCGTCGGGCGATGCCAGCAGCTGGTGCGCCAGCTCGCCCAGGGCGCCCACGAACGCGGCGTAGGGCACGGCCCCCTCAGCGTCGGAGGCTTGCCCGGACACGTACCAGGCGCCCGCCTCCACCACGGGCCGGACCAGCTCGCGGGCGATGGTGGACTTGCCCACACCCGGCCCGCCCGCGATGAGGACCACGCGGGCCGCCCCGAGCTCGCGCACCTCGTCGAAGGCGGCCTGGAGCGCCCCCAACTCGGCCGCGCGCCCGAAGAGCTCCTGGGAGATCTCGAAGCGCACGCTGCGATCGGTGGTGCCGAGCGTGAACCGCTCGAGGTGACCGACACGCCGGGTGGCCTCCTCGCAGCGAGCGAGGTCCGCCGCCAGCCCGGCGGCGGTCTGGTAGCGGTCCTCGGCGCGCTTGGCGAGCAGGCGCAGCAGGAGGTCCGACAGCAGCACGGGGACGCGCTCGTCGAGCTCGTGCGGCGGGCGCGGCGGGCGGGCGAGGTGGGCGTGGACGAGCTCCAGGGTGTCGTAGCACACGAACGGCGGCTGGCCACAGAGCAGCTCGTAGAGGGTGGCGCCGAGCGCGTACAGGTCGGTGCGCTGATCGACGGCGCGGTTCATCCGCCCGGTCTGCTCCGGGGAGATGTAGGCCAGGGTGCCCTCGAGCAGCTCGGGGTTTCCCCGGGTGCGCGCGTGGACGCTCGCCCGCTGCGCGATGTCGAGGTCGATCACCTGGACCAGATCCTCGGCGCGGTTCCAGACGATGTTGGCGGGCGAGATGTCGCGGTGGATGATGCCGGCGTCGTGCAGCGCCGCCAGCCCGCGCGCGGCCTGCACGGCCACGGACAGGAATGCGGCGAGATCCACCTGCCCGGCCTGCTCCGAGTCACGCAGGGACACGCCGCCCACGTCCTCCAGGACCAGCCCGAGCGCGTGTCCCTGCTCGACGAGATCCAGCGCCCTGACCACGTGGGGAGACTCGACCAGGCTCAGCAGGCGATGCTCGCGCCGCAGCCGCTCCACCTGTTGCAGGTCGGGGAACTCCGCGTCCAGCAGCTTGATCACGACCGGCAGGCCGTCGGCCACTCGCCGGCCGCGATGGATCGCCGTCTGTCTCCCGCGATGCAGCGGGACACCGAGATCGTAGCCGCCGAGAGTCCGCATGGAGGGCGCCTCCATGGCCTGCATCAGGGGAGAGCGCGCAGGCGAGAGGTCAGGAAAGGTGTACCGTCGCTTCGGACCCGGATCAAGCGGTCTTCACGTACGCATGCGCCTGGGCCGGCGGTATCGGCATGCGGGTCCGCGGGCTGAAGCCGCACGACTTCGATGTTTCGAGGCCGTCGCCCACGGCCCGTGGCCCATCGCCTGTCGGCGGAGCCGACGATGCGCGCTATGCTGGGGGCATGAAGCTGGCCACGCTCCTCCTGGGGTCTCTCTACACCGTGGCGGCGGCCTCCGAGCCCGTGGCCGCCGAGGCGCCAGCCCCGCCCGCGCCAGAAGCGCCGAGCACGGAGGCGCCCGCGGCGGAGGCGCCCCCCCTCGATCCAGAGCTGGTGTCCTGGTACCAGGACATGCGCCTGGCCTGCGCCGACCGCCGCGCCGCCATCGTGGCGCGCCAGCAGTCCCAGGACCGCCGCGATCCGGGTACCTACCTCGCGCACAGCACCTGGGCCGCCGCCGCGCAGGCCGGGGCCGTATCCTGGGCCGCGGCCACCGATCCCCGCGTGGACGACAAGGCCCTGGCGCGCACCCCGGAGCCCGCCGACTTCCGTCGCCTCGACCCCCACCCACCCGCGTCCCAGGCGGCGATCGAGCCCGACCTGCCCGCCGAGGTCCTGGGACGGCTGCGGGCCATCGAGCTGCGGCAAGGGCAGGCGGATGTCGCCTGGCGTGCCTGGCAGACCTCCCCGGAGGCGGCCGAGCGCCGGGCCCTGATCGACGCCCTGGAGGGCCTCCGGGGCCTGTGCACGGGGGTGGAGTAGCACGCGATGAAAGGAGAAATCGAAGCCACGCTGCGCCGGGCACCTGTCCTCCGGGGGGTGCCTCCGGCTGATCTCTCCCTCGTCCTGAGCACCATGCGCACCCTCGATCTCGCCGTGGGCGAGCGCCTCTTCTCCCAGGGCGACTTCGGCGCGTCCATGCACGTGCTGGCGCGGGGCCGGCTGGTGGTGCTGGTGCGCGACTCCCACGGGCGCGACAACGCCGTCAGCCAGGTGCGGCCGGGCGACTGCGTCGGCGAGATGACCTTCCTCGACCCGCAGCCGCGCTCCGCCTCGGTGGTGGCCTCCGAGCCGGCCACGGTGCTGGAGCTCGATCGCCACCTGCTGGCCTTCCTGCGCCGCGACGTCCCCCACGCCGCCGCCGCCATCGTCAGCGGCATCCTGGCCCAGCTGGGCGCCCGCCTGCGCGACACCAACCGGCTGATCGAGGCCCAGCTCGCGCGCATCGGCCAGGGCCAGGAGGGCGCCGCGGGTCCGATCCCGCGGGAGCCTCCCGGTCCGCGCCCCGTGCCCGAGCATGGCCACATCGACCTCTCCGCGATCCCCCTGCTGCGCGACCCCGACGCGGGCGCCCTCGCCTCCCTGCGCCGCCTGGCGCCCGCCATGCGTTGGGAGGACCACGCCGTGCTGTGCCACGAGGGCGATCCGGGCGGTTCCTGCTTCCTGGTGGTCTCCGGGCAGGTCGATGTCCTGAGGTACCTGCGCGGCCGCGCCCGGCGCCTGGCCACCCTGAACCCCGGGGCCCTGGTCGGGCAGCTCGCCCTGGTGGACCGAGCCCCGCGCTCCGCCACCGTGCGCGCCCGGGGCCGGGTGGTGGCCATGGAGCTGTCGCGGGTCGACTTCGAGCGCCAGCTCATGGTCGCCAGCCCCCTGGCCCTGCGCCTGCAGGAGGAGATCGCGGTGGCCGGTATCCGACAGCTGCGCCTGGCCAACGAGCGCTGCGTCCAGATCTTCGATCGCGCCAAGAGCGCCTGGGGCCAGGCGCCCGCGCCAGCCCCGACGGCGGCACCGGCGCAGCCGCTCCCCGCCCGGCCCACCCCCCGCGGCCCGGTGGGCCCTGTCGTGGAGATCACGGATCCGCTCGCCTTCATGCAGACCGCCCTCAACGAGTGGGGCCTGTCCATGGCCGACCTCGACAAGATGGAGGTGGTCGGGGCCGACGGCCTGATGAGCGCGGCCGAGATCGCGGCGCGGCGCAAGCGGCTGTAGGGGCTACCAGAGCTTCCTGTCCAGCAGGTGGCTCGGGTTCACGTTGCCCATGGCCGCCAGCATGTTGCCCTTGACCTTGGGGTTGTCGGCTTGCAGGCGGGCCAGCAGGGCCTTCATCTCCTGGCGCTTCTGGTCGGGCTGGCCGTCGCACAGGCCGCAGGGGAGGATGGGGAAGGCCTGCTCCGCGGCGAGCGCGACCAGGTCCTCCTCGGCGCAGTAGAACAGCGGGCGGATCAGCACGTTGCGGCCGTCGTCGGAGGTGAGCCGCGGGGCCATGGCGCCCAGGCTGCCGCTGTAGAACAGGTTGAGCAGCAGGGTCTCCAGCACGTCGTCGCGGTGGTGCCCGAAGGCGATGCGGTCGGCGCCCCGCTCGAAGGCCTCACGGTAGAGCCGCCCGCGGCGCAGGCGCGCGCAGAGCGGGCAGGGGATCTCATGGGGCTGGAGCTTCTCGCGCACGGTGCGGTAGGTGTCCTGGCGCACGAGGCGCAGGTCGTGCCCGCGCTCGGCGGCCCAGGTCAGCAGGGGCGTCGGGTCGAAGCCTGGCTGGCCCTGGTCCAGCAGCATGGCGGTGAGCGTGAAGTCGAAGGGGACGCGCGCGCGGTGCAGCGACAGCAGGTGCAGCATCCCGACCGAGTCCTTGCCGCCGGACACGCACGCCAGGACCTTCTGGCCGGGGCCGATGAGATCGAACTCCTGGACCGCGCGGCCCACCGCGCGCAGGAGGCGGCGTTCGAGCTTGGAGAGGTGCATGGGGCCTCCGAGCCGCGGGGCCTATCAAGAAACAGCGCGACCGGAGGCTGGAGGCTGGAGGCTGGAAAGAAAGGAAAGGGTGTCAGGCACTAGGACTCAAGATTTCTTGATGAATCGCTAGCTGTCCCAGATCGTGGTGCCACGGCGATTCACAGCTGCATGGAGGGGTTCTGTCCCCACCCGTGGAGACCCGCCACGCGGTCGGCACCCGGCTCTCCGCACCCCGAGCGGCGAGTACGGGCCGCTGCCTTTGGGCGGGGCGAACCTCACTCATGCCGTGCGGCTGGGTGAGGCGCGTTCCTGGCGTGCCACGATCTGGGGCAGGAGGAAAAATCTTGAGTCCTAGTGCCTGACACCCGATCTTTGACACCCGATCTTCCCGATCCCGCACCTACCTGGACGGTCCCGCCCGCCGACGCCACACCACCGGCACCACCAGCAGCCACGCGAGCGACATCACCCCGCCCGCCCCACAGGAGCACCCCCCCACCGTGGGGTCCTGCCACTCGTCCTCGACCTCGCTGCACCGCACCACGATGTCGTCGAAGGCCCACTGGGCGTTGCCGTCGGCGTCCGTGCAGACTGCGTAGAGCGAGTAGACCTGGTCCTCGACGTGGCGGCCGCAGGCGGGGCAGGTCAGCTCGAGGAAGATCCCGTCGAGCCCGCCCAGCGCCTCGTCCGCGCCCCACTGGCAGGTCCAGGCCTCGCCGGTGTCCGGTTCGGGAGCGAAGACCAGGATCGTCTCTCCCGGCATGCAGGAGCCGTCCTCGGGGATCATGTCGATGTCCGCGGAGGCGGCGAACATGCCCAGCAGCAGCGATGTGAACATGCGGCCTCCTCTCCTCTCGGTCGTCCCCACCATATGACATCGCCCCCGCGCCTTGCTACCTCCACCCCCACCCTCTCCCTGGTGACCCGTGCCCCGCACCAACGCCTTGCTCGACGCCATGGACGCCTACCCCATGCTCCGGCTGGACCAGGCGCGCGCCCGCATCCGCGCGGCGGGCCTGCCATTGCACGACTTCGGCCTGGGCGACCCCGTGGAGGAGACCCCCCGCTTCATCCGCGAGGCCCTCAGGGACGCGATCCCCGAGCGCAGCCGCTACCCCACGGTCAAGGGCGGGCCCGCCGTGCGGCAGGCCATCGCCGGCTACATGGCCCGGCGCTTCGGGGTCACGCTCGATCCCGAGACCCGGATCCTGCCCACCTCCGGCTCCAAGGAGGCGGTCTTCCACCTGCCCCTGGCGGTGATCGACCCGACCGCGCCGGATCGCACGGTGCTCTTCCCGGACCCGAGCTACCCCGCCTACGAGCGCGGCACCCGCTTCGCCGGGGGCACCCCCCACGCCGTGGCCCTGGGCGCCGACTGGCGCTTCCGGCCCTGGGAGCTGCCCGCGCGTGTCCTCGACCAGACGCGGCTGATCTTCATCAACTCGCCCCACAACCCCTCGGGCGTGGTCACCCCCCTGGAGGATCTGCGCCGCCTGCACGCCCTGTGCGTGGAGCGCGACATCCTGCTGGTGGCGGACGAGTGCTACGCCGACCTGTACGACGAGGCGCCGCCCCCCTCCGCACTGCAGGTCGGGACGGAGAACGTGGTCGTGGTGCACTCGCTGTCCAAGCGCTCGGGCATGACCGCCTACCGCTCGGGCTTTCTGGCCGGCGACGAGCGCTGGATCGCGATCCTCCACGATCTGCGGCTCAACCTGGGCACCGCACCCCAGGCCTTCGTCAACGCCGCGGCCGTGGCCGCCTGGTCCGACGACGCGCATGCCGAGCAGCGCCGCCTGATGTTCTCCGCCAAGCGCGCCTGCGTGCGGCGCTTCCTGGAGGACGCCGGCTTCGCGGTCGCCCCCGGCGGCGCCACCTTCTACCTCTGGTTCCAGGCCCCCGGCGGGGATGACATCGCCTACGCCGCCAGGTTGGAGGCCGCCGGCATCGTGGTGACCCCCGGCGCCATCCTCGGCAGCACCCCGGCCGGGAAGGGCTGGGTCCGCCTGGCCATGGCCCCGGACCTCGCCGGCTGCCAGGCCGCCATCGCCGCCTGGAAACCCCTGCTCTGAGAAGGAGTCCCCATGGATCTCGCCGACCTGCAGGCCCGCATCGAGCGCGGTGTGATGGACCCGGCCCAGCTGGAGGGTGACGCCGTGCTGGAGGTCATCGATCTGCTGGACCAGGGCGCGCTGCGCGTGGCCGAGAAGCGCGACGGCCACTGGGTCATCCACGAGTGGGTCCGTCAGGCCATCCTGCTGTACTTCCGCGTGGCCGACATGAAGGTCATGGAGGTGCCGCCCTTCACCTGGTACGACAAGATCCCGCTCAAGTCCGATCTGCGCTCCCAGGGGGTGCGGGTCGTGCCGCCCGGGACCGTGCGCTACGGCGCCTTCCTGGAGCGGGGCTGCGTGCTCATGCCCGGCTACGTCAACATCGGCGCCTACGTGGGCGCGGGCACCATGGTGGACACCTGGGCCACGGTGGGCTCCTGCGCCCAGATCGGGGCCGGCGTGCACCTGTCCGGCGGCGTGGGCATCGGCGGGGTGCTGGAGCCCCCGGGCGCGCGCCCCGTGATCATCGAGGATGGCGCCTTCATCGGCTCCCGCTGCATCGTGGTGGAGGGCGTGCTGGTGGAGGAGGAGGCCGTGCTGGCCGCCGGCACCGTGCTCACGGGCTCCACCCGCATCCTGGATGTCACCGGCCCCGAGGTGGTGGAGCACCAGGGTCGGGTGCCCGCCCGCGCCGTGGTCATCCCCGGCACGCGCGCCAAGCGTTTCCCCGCCGGCACCTTCGAGATCCCCTGCGCGCTCATCATCGGCCAGCGCAAGGCGAGCACCGACAAGAAGACGAGCCTCAACCAGGTGCTGCGTGAATTCGCCCTCGCCGTCTGACGGGCACCCCCGCGCCCTGGAGGGCCTGCTGGCCCGCTGGGTGCTCGATCTGTGCTCCGTGCCCAGCGTCACCGGCAGCGAGCGCGACCTCTGCGATCTCATCGCGGCCTGGTTCCGGGGCAGCGAGCGGGCCTGGAGCGTCACCCGCGCGGGCGACGGCCTGGCGGTGCGCGGCCCGGCCCGCGGCCTGCCCCTGGTCACCCTGGTGGGCCACCTCGACACGGTGCCCCCCGCGGCCGGCGGGCCCTACGCCGGCACCGAGGGCGCCCGCCTGCCCGCCTGGCGCGAGGGCGATGTCCTGCACGGCCTGGGCGCCGCCGACATGAAATCGGGCCTGGCCGTGATGCTGGCCGTGGCGCAATTGCTCGATCCCGCGCTGCTCCCCTGGGACCTCGGCCTGGTGTTCTACCCCCGGGAAGAGGGCCCCTACGAGGAGAGCGGCCTGCCCGCCGTGCTCGCCGCCGCTCCCTGGATCGCCGCCAGCCGCCTGGCCGTGCTGCTGGAGCCCAGCGACAACCGCATCCAGCTCGGCTGCCTGGGCTGCCTGCACGCCTGGGCTCGCTTCCACGGCCGCGCCGCACATTCCGCCCGCCCCTGGCAGGGCGAGAACGCGGTGCACAAGGCCGCCGGCCTGCTCGCCGCGGTGGCCGCCCTGCCCGAGCGGCAAGTGGACAGCGGCGGCTTCGTCTTCCGGGAGACCCTGTCCATCACCGCGGTCCGAGGCGGGGGCGCGCGCAACGTGGTGCCCGGCTCCTTCGCCATGAACCTCAACTTCCGCTTCGCGCCCGACCGCACCCTCGCCGAGGCCGAGGCCTGGCTGCGGGCGTTCGTGGCCGAGCACGGCGGCGAGGTGGCGCTGGACGTGGACGACAAGGCCCCGGCCGCCCCGGCCCGCACCGACGAGCCCGCGGTGGCCCGCTACCTCGCCGCCATGGGCGCAGTGGTGGAGCCCAAGCTGGCCTGGACCGACGTGGCGCGCCTGGCCGAGGCCGGGATCCCGGCGGTCAACCACGGCCCCGGCCTCTCCGCCCAGTGCCACCAGGCCGGGGAGCACACCGAGCTCGGCCTCATCGTAGAATTCACCCGCCGCCTGCTGGCCTTCCTGGAGGCGCCCCCCGCGTGAAGCCACAGACCGTCTCGCTCGAGATCACCCTGGCCCTGCTCGCTGGGCTGACGGTGCTGCTCACGGCGGGGCACCCCCCCGAGGTGGACGAGGAGGTCTACCTCGACCTCGCGCGGCAGATCCTGGCCCACCCCGCGCTGCCCTACGCCTGGGAGCGCGCCATGCAGCCCTGGGAGGGCGGGTCCTTCCTGTTCGCCCACCCGCCTCTGCACTGGTCCTGGGTGGCGGCCTGCATGTCCGTCTTCGGCGACAGCTCGCCCGTGATCCTGCGCCTGGTGGCCGGCCTGCCCCCGGCGCTCCTGCTGGGCTGGTCCGCCGGCCGCCTCGCGCGCCGCACGGTGCCCGAGCCTGGCCTGGCCGCCGCGGCCTGGCTGCTCTCCCCGGTCACGCTCCTGGCCCTGGCCGCCGGGCTGATGGTGGATCTGACCGCCGTGGCCCTGGCCAGCGCCGGGGTCGCGGCCTGGCGCGAGGCGCTGGAGCCCCACGGCCGCCGGCTCCAGCTCGTGCTGGCCGGGCTGCTCCTGGGCCTGGCGCTGGGCACCAAGTACCCCATGGTCGTGGCGGCCCTGGCCGTGGCGCTGCACGCCTGGCGGCTCGGGCTGATGCGGGCGGCCTGGCCCCTGTGGCTCGCCCTCGGGCTCACCTGGGGTGGCGTGGAGCTGTGGATCGGCCTCGGCGAAGGCGCCTTCCACCCCTGGGTGGTGCTGGCGCACGCCGGCGACATCGCCCGCGGCCCCCTGCTCGGCCGCCTGCTGGGTACGCTCGCGCGCGCCGGCCTGGCCCTGGCGCCGCTCCTGTGGCTCGGCAAGAGGCGCCTGCTGGGCGCCGCCATCCTGGCCGCCTTCTTCCTGGCCATCGCCCTGCCGCCCGAGCTCTCGCCGGGACAGCTCGCCTTCCTGGGCGGCTGCACCTTCCTGGGCTCCCTCTGGGCCGTGCAGGCCGGCGCCGCCCTGGTCGCCGCGTGGCGGCTCCCCGACCTCGGCACCGAGCAGGGCCCCGTGGCCAGGGTGGACGCCGCGGACAGCCTGCGTCGCCACGACGACCTCCTGCTGGGCGCCTGGGCCCTGGGCACCCTCCTCGCCGTCGGCTTTGGTCACAACTACGCCGCCGGCCGCTACCTCTTGCCCGCGATCCTGCCCCTGGCCTGCCTGGTGGGCCGCCACGCCCGCCCCCGCGCCCTGGCCGGCCCGCTGCTGGGCGTCTGGGCCGTGCTGGCCGTGGTCATGGTGGTGGCCGCCGCGCGCTACGCCTGGGCCCTGCAGGGCCTGGCCGAGCAGGTGAACCGGCAGGGGAAGGGCTTCTTCACCGGCGAGTGGGCCTTCCGCGCCACCCTGGATCGCGCCGGCTGGGAGCCAGTCGTCCCCGGCCAGGAGTGGGCCGCGGGGGCCCTGGTGGCTACCCCCACCAGCGCGGGCGTGGGGCCCCTGCCCTGGGAGCGGCTGACCCCCGTGGACCACCTCGAGGCCACCGACCGCTTCCCCCTGCGCCTTGCGGATCAGGCTGCGGCCGCGGGATGGTACGGCGAGACCCTGGGGCCGCTGCCGCTGGGGTGGAGCTTCGGGCCGCTGGAGCGCGTGGAGCTGTACAGGGTGAGCGGGGAGGGGGAAGGGCCTTGACCCTGGGGGCCATGGTCACGGATTCGACCAGACACCAAGAATGCGCCCTTGAACCTGACCTGGCAGAGACAGCACCAGAGGCCACGGCCTGGGGGCGGGGCTCGGAGCGAGCGTCCGGGGGGTATGTCCCCCGATCCAGACGCCTCGATGGACCCATGCCCCCCAGGGTAGACGCATGGAGGGGGGTATGCACCCCGATCCAGACGCGAGGGCGGGGTATGCCCCCGGATCATGACGTCTTGCGTCGACAAACCGACCCATACCTTCCGCGGGGCGTCAGGATCGGCACCCATAGGTCGGGGCGGGTCATGGCGCGGCGCGCGTGCCGCGCCCGCCCGACGCCCCCTCCGCGCTACAGCACGAACGTGAAGAATGAATAGGTCCCGCAGCCCCATTCGGCCTCGGCCTTCAGGTACAGCAGCACCGGCTCGGTCGCGCCCGTGTCGCCGTCGCGCGACCAGCCCCAGGACACGCCGGTGGTGGAGGACTGGATCTCGTTGAGGTCCTCGTCCAACACCGTGATGCGCACCTCCAGGGCCGCGGCATCGTCGGGCGCCACTGTTCTACTACCAACGATTTTTCGCGTTTTACGAGCAAAATCGTTGGCAGTAGAACACGCGCCGCAGGCGCGCGCGCCAATAGGGCGCGGGGGAGGGGGAGCGTCAGCGGTGCGGGGTGCGCCAGGCAAGGCGCACCAGTCTCGAGGGTTCGAGTCCCTC
>JBDRKM010000338.1:0-5321 GCA_043814015.1 Pseudomonadota bacterium | reverse complement strand
GTGATCTCACCCTCCGGATCCATGGCAGCCTGGAGGTGCGCTGCGGGAAGAGCGGGGGACAGACACCCCCACGGGTCCCGGGCGGCCGACAACCCACACCCCCGAGAGGAGAGAGCATGAAGAGCAACTCCATGAACCGGTTCGGATCCCAGGTCCTGGGCGGACAGCGCGTCGTGATCCTGGACCTGGTGGAGGACAGCCACGAGGTGACCATGGGCGCGGGCGGGTACAAGTGGCGCCCGGTGTCCGACATCCTGGTGGACGCGGGCCCCCGTATGGAAGGTTTGACTTGCCATTACAAGCTCGCCGACGCCACCGCGAATTTCAAGGTCAAGCTTCGCGCCACCTGGTCCATCGATGGGCTCAACTGGGAAGTCTTCAGCGGTGACATCATGAGCGAGGTGACCGCCGACAGCCAGGGAGTGGGGGCCGAGTACACCACCAAGACGGACTTCGGCCGCCGCATCCGCTTCGAGCTGGGCACCAGCGACACCGGCACGGTGCAGCACGGCGTCGTGACCATCGCCGTGGCCCTGCGCTTCTACCAGGGCGCCTGAAAGACCCGCGACGTTCGGGGCGGGCGCGGGGATGCGCCCGTCCGCGCCACCCTTGCCCCACGAGGAGGGAAGCCATGGCTGGCAAGTACGTGACCTTCGAGGAGCTCGTGGGCAAGGTGAACGCGGGGGAGGAGCCGGCGGGGACCGCGCCTTTCGGGGGGATCGGGCGGCCGCGCGGGCGAGTCGGGGCAGGTGTGCCCGTGCTGGCGTTCGATAGAACGATGTCCGTCGAAGATGTGTTCGGGTTCTTCGAGGACCAGGGGCTGACGCCCTATCCAGTCGTGCATGGCTGGGACCGCCAGTTCGCCATCGATCTCCTCAATGAGTGCATCGCAGCGCGTTCGGACAGTGTGGAGGCGGTCACACCGAATCCGGCGATCGGAGTCAACAACCCCTCACTGTTCTTCGAGGAGGAGGACCCGCACGATCTGACGGACGATACGGCCCGCACGGTAGAAAATTACAACTACCCTCCCAAGGTGATGTTCGACCTCGCGCGGATCGGGGTAGGCACCCTGCGCCACATCCAAGAGCCCGACCTCGCCTGGCTCCACCTGATCGGCGATGACGTACCGATCGTCCCGCCGCGCCAGATGTGCGACCTGCTCTCCGCGGACAACTGGAGTCCCTTCGGGCGGTTCCTCTACACCGTCATCACCTGCCTCTACACGGGCCAACGCATCGTCCCGCTGATCTTCGGCTATGGTGGCGGGTCGAACGTCCGAAACGAAAGAGCGGAACCCGGCAGGCCTCTTTTCCAGAAGGAGGCCTACATCCCGGCGAGGGCCGGCTGGGACTCCTGGTACTGGAACCTGCCCAGCGCGACACTCAATCCGTCGGCCAGATGGTACCAGCGCTACGCACTAAACCTGATCCCGAAGAGCGGGCCGCTTGCGGACTACCACCTCGAGTGCTGCTACCGCAAGTGCCTCGGCCTGCTCACCTTCGCGGATGTAGTCGGCGAGTTCCTGGCACAGGTGGACTGGGTCCTGAAGATGTACATTGCGGGGACGGAGGGGTTGACGAACCTCGTTCCGGCCGTCGAGTGCGGCAACGAGATGGACACCTTCTATGACCTCACCACCTCAGAGAAGCGCCTGTCCGCCGCACGGGAGTTCGGCCGCTACCATGCCCTGCTCACCGGCCCCATCATGGCCCAGGGCCTGGGTCTGCGGGGGCGGCTCGGGGAGACGTTCTTCTACTATCCAAACAGCAGTTCCGGTGACTGGGCCCTCACCCTTGAGTGGCTGCGCGAGACCATCACCACGGGCATCCACGAGGAGGTGGGGCGCTGGCATGAGGTGGTCGAGAACCCCAGCACCGACCCCCTCTGGGAACGTCTAGCGTCAGAGGCGGGCTGGCTCTGGTGGACCACTTCGCACGCGAGCTACGCGCGCGATCTGGTGCACGAAATCGGGTTCCACTCGTTCACCTGGGTGGACTCCCTGGGCCCTCACTCCTGTTACCGCCCCGAGACGGCCTTCTCTGAGGAGGCAGCGGACCTGGTCTCCGAGGTGGCCAGGCACAGCGACGTCCAGGGTGTTCTTGACCGCAGCCTCGAGTGGAGCTGCTGCGTCGGGTTCCAAGGAAGCCGGCCGAGCGATCCCGTCGAACCGGACCCCGAGGATCCCACGCCTGACCTCAGAGGACTGGACGAGTTCTTCAGGGAGAACACCCTGCTGCACCACGGCGGGATGGTGGCACGCCGCATGCTGGCCGCCTACTCCCAGCAGAATCCGCCGACCTTCGTCACATGGTATGCATCCATGGGAGGGCTTACCGCAGGGGACAAGGGCTGGGGTCTGTACTCTTCCTGTGGACTGCGGAACGTGCTGTACAAGGGCCCATTTGCTTCGACCGCGGAGCCCGCCGGACCCAGCGAGGTCGCACAACAGGACTTCACATGCGGGACACATGCCTGGCCCAGACCGGCCCGGTTCACCCTGCGCCGCCTCGCCTGGTTCCTCGCCCGCGCCAGCCGGGCGGAGCGGGTCCACACGGACGCGAGCTGCGGCGCCATGGCGGTGCGTCTCGTGGCCAAGGATGGGTTCACCGACCCCCTCCCGCCAGCGGCAGCGCCCCCGTCACCACCCTGGTCCTACGCCTACATCGCCTGGCTGGACGGCACCGCGGCCGCCGCCGGCTGCGTTGACGCCTGGGTGATCGAGCTGGGGCCACTGCCTGCGGACACGCCGCCGTTCGGGCATTGGTTCGTGGTCTCGCTCGTGCCGACCGTGACCTGCGGCTCCGACACGTCACCGCCGCCCGCCGATGACCTCGGGTTCGCGAGTGCGATCACAGCGGACTGGGCTGCGGCCCCCCAGGCGAGTACGGTCAAGCTGTGCGGCACGCCCGAGGCTCCCTTCGTGGAACTCGAAGTCCGCCCATCCGATCCCACGACGAACCCGGCCCCCATCTGCGTGCTGTGCAACCTCGAGGTGAGGGGCATGTACCTACGCCCGATGGTCTCGCTTCCAGAAGTCCTGGGGCCGGCTGCGCCATAAGCCGAGGATGAAGCTGGTGAGCCGACCTGCGTGACCTCGTCACAGCAGGCCGCACAGGGCGCGCTCGAGGAATCGCGGTGGAGCCTGTCGGTCGTATGGGCCAGGGCAAGGTCGACAAGGGCAACGGGCGATCCCCATTACCTCCCGAGCAGCAGGTGGGAGTGGTAATACTCGCCGCCATGCTGCATCCAGCCCGAGACCAGCACGTCTTCCAGCCCGTCGCCGTTGGTGTCGCCAGCCCCGACGATGTCGTAGCCCAGGTCGACGGAGTGCCCATCGTAGGTGCCCACGACGCGGACATCAGCGGTGGCCAGCGGCACGACACCCTCCGGGGCGACTCCCAGGATGATGTAGAACGCACCGACATAGTGGCCGTCAGCCTCATTCCAGCCCGGATCACCGATTGCAAGATCCGTCTGACCATCACCGTCCACGTCACCCGCGAGGCCCACCCCCCACCCCGCAGCGCAGTCCCGTTCGCCGACGATCACGGATCGGGATTCCGTTGGGTCGATCTGCCCGGTAGCCACTCCGTCGAAGATGAACACCGCGCCATCCGAGTCTCCGTACTGAGTGGTCCACGGCGCGCTGATGACGATCTCGGGGAGCCCGTCGCCGTCCTGGTCCCCTGCGCCGGAAAACGCTGCACCAAACGCGCCTCCGTACACCTCATCGTCCGGATGCGGGAGGAACACCGCGTCCGCGTCCTCAAACGCAAGATCGGCCACCACCGGACCACGGACCAGCGCCACACCGGGCGACTCGATCGCGCTGCTCGTACCCACGAGGAAATCATCCAGCCCGTCGCCATCCGTGTCCCCGAGCGCCGCGAGCCTCCAACCCACCGTGGGGGACGCCGACGATCCCCGGATGGCCACGCCCACCTCGCTGATGGTGTGGTAGCCCCGCGTGGTGCCGGAGATCAGCCAGGCGGCCCCGCCACCCTCCTCGTACTTAGCACCCGCGAGCAGGTCGGGGACGCCGTCTCCGTCCACATCGCCCACACCGGCTACGGCTCCACCCAGATACCCGCGCACGGTCTCTCCGACGATCTCTGCGTCCGCGATGTCTGGCAGGTAGGCCTCTCCTTCTATCGGCGAGAGCGCAAGAAACACCTCGCCCGTGGTGCGATAGTCGCCTTCATCCCCGACGAGGATGTCCGCCAGGCCATCGCCGTCCACATCGCCCGCCCCTCTGAGATGCTGGTAGCCGTACCCGCTGGGGACAACCAGGTCCGCGTGAATGAGATCCTCGTCGTCGGGGTCCAGCCCCGGGCACAAGGGGCCGAGCAGCACGAGCGCGTCGTCGAGCGCGATGTCGTCGTAGCCGTCCCCGTTCACGTCCCCGAGCGCGGCGTTCCACCCACCCCAGGCCAGGTGCACCTCCACGTCGTCGATGACCTCGGGCCAAGCCTCCGGGATGGCGCCCTCCTCGCAGCCATCACCCGGGCCCACGTCCGTGTCGCCATCGGCGTCGGCATCGCTGTCCGCATCCGCATCTGTGTCCGCATCCGCGTCCGTATCGGCATCCGCCTCCGGACCGTCTCCCGTGTCGTCCTTCTCGGGCCCGCAGGCCATGACTCCCAGCGCCAGCAGCGCGAACATCGTCCTCATCGTCCATCCTCCTCACCCCGGGTGCACGCACCCGGGGGTCATACGGGCAGGAGCAGCCGCTCCCGCAGGCAAGGGGTGAGCTGACGGGCCAGGCGCCGGCACCAGGCGACCAGCCGCCACAGGGCCACGATCAAAGGCGGGGGAAAGCGATCACCGGCAGCGCCCGAAGCCCTCGGCCGCGACGCCGCGACCTCGACCGGATCCGCCCGGCCGGTGTCCTCCGCCGCCGTCAGCGCCTCCACCGCCCACAGGCCGAGCCCCTCGGGCAGCCCCACCGACCCGAGGTACAGCCGCAGACCGGGGCCGTACAGCTCGTTCATGTCGCGCTCGTCCCTGGCGAGGTTCCTCTGGACATGCTCCGCCGTCACCGCGCCGAGGCGCGCCGCGACCGCCTCCGGCACCACCAGGCCCTCCCGTTCGGCCACCTTCCGCAGCCGCTTCAGCAGGGCCGCGGAGCTCGTGGCCTTCAGCGGGCTCGCCCGCAGGCTGGCGCCCAGGGCCGCCAGCAGCGCGTCGTCCACGCCGGCCAGGCACTCGAGCTGGTGCTCCTTCAGCCCACAGGCGCCCCGATGACCGAGCAGCCGCGCGACCCGCGCCACCCGCAGCCCGCGGTCCAGCCGCCCCCGCGCCCGCTCCGCGGCCTCCGG
>JBDRKM010000337.1:0-47043 GCA_043814015.1 Pseudomonadota bacterium | reverse complement strand
GACGAGGCCCCTGGTGCGCTGCCTGCTGATACCTGACGGCTGACACCTGATGGCTGTTTCTTGATAGTCGCCCACATGCCCACCCCCTGCGCCAAGGTCGCGGTCGCCGCGCCCCTGCCCGAGCCTCTGACCTACGCGGTGCCCTCGTCGCTGGAGGGCGCGCCCGATGGTCTGGCGCTCGCGCCGGGCCACGCGGTGCTCGTGCCTCTCGGCGCGCGGGTCGTGTCGGGCTGGGTGGTGGCGCTCATGGGCGAGCCCGATCTGCCCGAGGCACAGCTCAGGCCCATCGCGCGCCTGCTCGATCCTGTGCCCGTCTTTGGCGCGGAGCAGCTGCGCTTCCTGCGCTGGGCCGCGCGCTACTACCTGGCGCCTCTGGGCGAGATGCTGGCCACCGCCATGCCCTCGGGGGCCAAGGCCCGCCCGCGGCGGGTGCTGGAGCCCACCGAGGCGGCCGCCGAGGCTCTGGTGGCTGGCGGCCTGCCCGAGCCGCGGGCCGGGGTGCTGCGCGAGGTGATCCAGCGCCCCGGCGGCACCGCGGGGGTCTACCAGCGCCGCCTGGCCCAGGAGCTGGACGCCCCGGCGGTGCGCGCCGCGCTCGACCGCCTGCGCAGGGACGGCCTGCTCCAGGCCGCCTACAAGGAGCAGAGCACGCCGCGCGACCGGGTGCCGGAGGTACGGCTCCGGATCGAGGCCTCCGAGCTCGCGGCCCACGCCCCGCGCGCGGGGCTGCGGCAGCGCAGCGTGGTGGCGCGCCTGGCCGAGGTGGGCGGGGTCATGGACCTGGCCGAGCTGCTGCGTCTGGAGGGCGCTCACGCGCGCGTGGCCATCCGCGCCCTGGAGCAGGCCGAGGTGCTCCAGATCGTGCAGCGCGAGCGCGACGATCCTGTGGTGACCGGCGAACTCGGCGGCGCCGCGGTGGAGCCCCTGCCCCCCACCCCCGACCAGCAGGCCGTGCTCGACGGGCTCGATGCTGGCGGGCCCGGCACGCTGCTGCTGCACGGGGTCACCGGCTCCGGCAAGACCGAGGTCTACCTGCAGGCTGCCGCGCGGGTGCTGGAGAGAGGCCAGCAGGTGCTGGTGCTGGTGCCCGAGATCGGCCTTACCCCCCAGCTCGTGGGCCGCTTCCGCGCGCGCTTCGGCGATGCGGTGGCGGTGATCCACTCCGGGCTCACCGGGGTCGAACGCCTGCGCTCCTGGCGCCGCATCCGCAGCGGCCAGGCTCGGGTAGCGGTGGGCGCGCGCTCCGCCCTGTTCGCCCCCTTCTCCGCGCTGGGCCTCGTCGTGGTGGACGAGGAGCACGACGACTCCTACAAGCAGGACGACGGTGTGCGCTACCACGCCCGGGATCTGGCCGTGGTGCGCGGGCAGCTCGCCGGCTGCCCCGTGGTGCTCGGCTCGGCCACCCCGGCGGCCGAGACCCTGCACAACGCCATCTCCGGCCGCTACCGCCTGGAGCACCTGCACCGCCGGGTCAGCCCCCGCCCCCCGCCCGCCGTGGAGCTGGTGGACCTCAACACCGTGCGCCGTGACGCCCACGGCCGCGTGCCCCTGCTCTCCGATCCGCTGGTGGACGCCCTGGAGCGCACGCTCTCCGGCGGCGGCAAGGCCATCCTGCTGCACAACCGCCGCGGCTACGCCACCATCGTGCAGTGCCCCGACTGTGGCGGGCGCTACACCTGCCCCTCCTGCGACATCTCCATGGTGCTGCACAAGCGCCGCGGCCAGCTCACCTGCCACTACTGCGGCCTCACGCGCCCCTTCGTGGAGCGCTGCCCCACCTGCGGCGGCACCCACGAGATCCTGGGCGAGGGCGCCGAGCAACTGGAAGAGGCCCTGGAGAAGCGCTTCCCCTGGGCCCCGGTGGTGCGCATGGACGCCGACACCACCGCGTCGCGCGGCGCCCATCACCGCATCCTGGAGACCTTCCGCAGCGGCGAGGCGCGCCTGCTGGTGGGCACCCAGGTGGTGGCCAAGGGCCACGACTTCCCCGACGTGCAGCTCGCCGCCGCGGTCAACATCGACATGGTGCTGGGCCTGCCCGACTTCCGCTCCACCGAGCGCACCTGGGCCCTGGTCACTCAGCTCGCCGGCCGCGCCGGCCGCGCCGAGCTGCCCGGACGGGTGCTCATCCAGACCCACCACGCCGACCACTTCGTGTTCCAGACCCTGGACGACCCCGAGGCCTTCCTGGCCCGGGAGGGCAAGCTGCGCCACATCCTGGGCTATCCGCCTTTCACCCGCCTCGTGCTCGTGCGCCTGGAAGGCACCGAACGCGATGCCGTGCGCGACGCCGCCCAGGATCTGGCCCGCACCCTGCGCCGCGACCGCCCGCCCGGTCGATTGGTGGACGTGCTGGGCCCGGCGCCCTCACCGCTCGCCCGCCTGGTGGGCCGCTGGCGTTTCCAGCTCATCCTGCGCGGCTGGGAGACGGGGCCGTTCCGGCGCTGGCTGGACGAGCGGGCCGGGTTGCTGCACGAGATCGCCACCAAGAGCCGGGGGGTGCGGGTGACGGTGGATGTGGATCCGCGGAGTGTGCTTTGAAGGATATCTGCTTTGTCTGGGACAGGTTCAGCGCTACGAATCATCGCCTCACCAGGTGCACGGTCGCGTGGCCGTCGACGTAGACGGACGCCGCCTCCTTGCCGTCGAGGTAGACGGTGATGGACTGCCTCGGGTTGCTGCCCAGGTCCAGGGTGAATCGACCACTCCTTGGATAGGCCTTGTTGCTGTTCCAGCTCGTCGCACCCCTCATGCCTGCGTCAAGAAGCGGCTACCGTGACGATCTCCCCCGCCGTCCTGATCCCCGCCCCCTTGAACGCCCGCTTGGCCCGCTCGGTGATGTCGGTGCCGAACGCCGTCTCGTAGCGGCCATCGAGCACATACGCCTTCACCGTGATCTTGATGGCGTAGCCGTCGGTGCCTGTGCCCGTGGGCTGCTCCCGCACGTTCACGTTGATGGGCTTGTCCAGGAAGATGTAACGGCTGGTGGCGGCGGCCTCGTAGACCAGGCGCTTGGCGGCGGAGAAATCCTCGCCGCAGCCGATCCAGAAGTCGAGCACGCACATCTGGTCCAGCGCGCCCGCGTTGGCGCAGGCCACGACGTCGTTGAGGAAGCGGTGGTTGGGGATGGAGACGAGGTTGTCGTCGAGGGTGACGATGCGCACGGTGCGCAGGCCGATCTCGCGCACCTCGCCGTAGGTGCCGCCGAACTCCACGCGGTCGCCCACCTGGAAGGGGCGGTCGAAGAGCAGGATGATCCCGGCCATCAGCGAGGCGGCCAGGTCCTTGAAGGCGAAGCCCACGGCCACGGCGACGGAGCCGCCCACGGCCAGCAGCAGCTCATCCGTGAAGTGGAAGACGCTGCCGGCTACCAGGACGGTGGCCAGGATGAGCAGGACGAAGCGGCTGATGGCCGAGGTTTGCTTGAGCAGCAGGCGGTGCCCGGTGAAGCGCTCGCCCAGGACGTCCAGCGAGCGCGTGATCATGCGGATCACCACCACCGTGATCACGATGACCACGATCGCGTAGGGGATGCGGTCCAGCATCACGAAGCGCAGCAGGTTGGCGGTGTCGGGAGCGGCAGGCATGGGCTACCGGGTGTGGAGGAAGTTCTTCAGGCGCAGGTGGCGCTCGGTGGCGGGCAGCCAGCGCAGGGGCACGTGGAGGGGGGAGGAGGCGTCGGTTCGCTCCAGCAGCCCCAGGGCCGCCAGGCGCTGGCAGGCGGTGCGCACGCCGCCTTCGGGCAGGTTCAGCGCGCGGGCCAGGGCGTCCACGCCGAGGCGGTCGTGGACCAGGACGGCCGTGAGCACGAACAGCTCGTTGTCGGCGAGGTCCCGAAGCTCGCCGGGGCTCGCGTCCTGGGAGAGGCCGACGCTCAGGGTGTCGCCCTCCAGGGAGAGCCCCTCCAGCCAGAGCTGGCGCGCGACGGCGGGGTTGCCGCCGCTCTTGTCGTGCAGCAGGCGCCAGTAGGCCGCACGGGCGCGGCGCTGGGCGCGGTCGGCCTCGGGGGCGCTGGCGGGCACGGCGCTCAGGCGCGTGAAGGAGAGCTCGTGGCCCGACTGCTGGGCCACGGTGCCCAGCCAGTGGGCGATGGCTTCAGGGGCCGCGGCCTGGATCTGGTGCACCTCGGTGAAGGTGGCCGGGTCGAAGGCCTGGGGTACGCCGCGCAGGTAGGCCCAGGTGGGGCCGTGGAAGCCGCAGACCCAGAAGTGCTCGTCGGAGGTGGCGTGCATGACCTCCAGCACCGCGTGCAGGGCCGCGAAGCCCCCCACCTCCCGCAGGAACAGGCGCTCCATGGTGTCCACCAGGAAGGCCCGTGGGCCTGGCAGGGCGCCGATGCGGGCTATCAAATCGTCGCGGCTCCAGGTGGCATCGGCGCCTTCGCCCAGGGTGGCGGTGGCGAGCCAGGCGCGTGCGCGGGCCGGGTCGTCCAGGCCCTCGGGCGGGGTGAGCACCGTGGCTTCGGGCCCGAGGGCGCGGGCCCAGCGGGTGAGCAGCTCGCTCTTGCCCATGCCGCGGGCGGCGGTGAGCACGCGTAGCCCCTGGGCGCGATGACCGAGCCAGGCCGCGTGGCGGGCGGTGAGCTCCACCAGGGTGGCGGAGACGCCCGGCAGCAGGGGGCGCAGGGCCAGCAGATCGCGGGTGAGGGCCTCTGGGAGGGGCTCGCCGTGGGCCTCGGCGGCATCGCCGAGCTGGCGGCGGGCCACCAGGGCCGCGATCCAGGAGAGGCGAGAACCCGTGCCGGAGACGCGGACCGCGCCGGCCGTCAGCAGGCGTCCAGCCAACAAGAGCAGGGCGGTGAGGCCCTGCAGCAGCGCCAGGGGCCAGCGGGACGCGGGCTGGCTGGCCCAGGTGGCGAGGCGACCTTCGGGGGGATCGCCCAGCGCGGCCTTGAGGGTGGGCCCCCAGCCGTGGACCTGCACGAGCGCCACGGCCCAGAACGCGAGGCTGCCCAGGGTCCCGACCAGGTCGTCGAGCCGGTCGGCCCCCAACAGGCCGAGCGCGAGCCGGTGCCCGAGGGAGAGCGCCAGCCACCACGCCACTATCGCCCGGACCAGGCCGAGCAGGCGTTCGCGGGTGGCGGGCGCCACGGTCCTGAGCGCGGGCCGCCCCTCGCCGGGCGAGGCGAGCAGGGCGGGGAAGAGGCCGGGCAGGGCGCGCCAGGTGATGGCGGCGGCCAAGAGCCAGCCCGTGAGGGCGATGATGGGCGCGCCGTGGGAGAGCACCCGCGCCACCAGCCAGGCCGCGATGAGGTCCACCAGGGCGCGGGTGAGATCCGCCCAGGGGCCGGCCATGGCCAGCAGGGGGCCGGGCTCCAGCCAGCGCCCGGCGGCCTCGGCCACCAGCCGGCCCAGCCCGCGCTGCTCGCGGTCGAGGGTGGCGGCGTGGGCGGACTCCACCAGGCCCGCCGTCCAGGCCGGCGCGGCGCGCCGGAGCCAGAGCCAGGCCAGCGCCAACAGGAGCAGCTCGAAGGAGCCGGCGGCCAGCAGCCACAGGGCGGAGAGGTCCAGCAGCCTGTCGGGCAGGCTCCGCAGCCAGGGGCCGGTGTGGCGCAGGCTGGCCAGGGCGCGCTGGTTCAGCTCGCGCCCTTCCGCCACCAATTCGGGCAGGAAGGCGCGGGTGATGGCCTGGCGGGCGCCGCCCGATGCCTCCCCCCGCGCGATCCGGCGTTGGACGCGGGCCTTGGTCAGCAGGTCGAGCAGCGCGTCCAGCTCCCGGTCCACGGCCGCGCCGCGCTCGTCGAGGGCGCGCCGGACATCTCCGTCGGCGGCCTGGACCTGCGCGAGCAGATCGCTGATGGTCTCGGAGGTGAGGCCCTCCGGCAGCGCCACGGGCCGGTCGAGGCGTGCCAGGCGATGGGCGCGGTCGGTATGGAGGGTCGCGCGGGCGGCGGCGTGCCGCTGGAGCGTCGCGCGCAGATCGTCCACCAGGCCGCGCAAGGCCAGGTAGGTGGAGTCCATCTGGCTGCGGCGCTCGCGATCCAGCGGTGGCAGCGCCAGGGCGGCGGCGAGGGCGTCGGACTGTTCCTGCAGCCGCAGCCCGAGGGCCTCGATGTTGGCCTGGCTCTCCGCGCTCCGGGCGCGCTCCTGCTCCACCAGGGCGGCGATCTCCTGGCGGCGGGTGGCCACCTCCTGGCGCAGGGCCATCTCTGCTTCAGTGGCGCGGGTGCCCTCGTCGTCAACGGCCTGGCGCGCGAGGTCGGCATCGCGCCGGGCCTGGGCGACCCGCTCGTCGGAGTTGCCCCCGGTCAGGCCCGTGGTGGCGAGGCGGCGGGCGCGCTCCAGGGCCCCTGTGCGGGTGGCCAGGCGCTTCTCCGCCAGCCAGACCCTGAGCTGCGCCACGTCCTCCCGCATGGGCGCGGGCGTGGCCTGCTCCACGACGTGCTCCAGATCTTCCCGGGCGCGGACCAGGCGCTGCTGCAGCTCCTGGACCTGGCGCTCCAGGCTCTCGACGCCCAGGCCCGCCCCGGCGTCGGCGGCATCGCCGGGGGCGGCCTCCATGGCGGCCTTTTCCTCCAGCAGCAGGCCCCGCTCCAGCGCGGTGGCCAGGTCATCGACCTGCCCGGCCAGGGCGGAGGGCAGCAACGGGGCGGCGCGCTGGAGGCGGTCGATCCGGGCCAGGAGGGCCAGCCGTTCGGCCAGGCCGGCAGGGAGGGGATCGGGCACGGGATCGAGCTGGTCCCCCACTGTCGCGGTCAGGACCCCATCGCCGGGCACGGTCGCCGCACGCCAGGCGGCCTGGCGCAGGGCCTCGAGATCCCGGCGAGCCCGCCCAGCGGCGGCGGCCAGGGCCAGCTCATCTTCGGTGGGCTGGGCGCCCTCTGCTGCCTGGAGAGGGGCTTCCCAGGAGGCTGCCTGGGTGGTCACCGCCACGTCGGAGAGCCCAGGCGCGGCGACCAGGGCCGCCTCCAGGCCCGAGACGAAGCGCTGCTCGAGGGTGTCCGCGCGCTCTTCGGCCGCGTTGGCCGCGCTGAGCTGCCGGCGCCAGGCTTTCACGTCGGGCACCCCGAGGCCCGGCAACCCCTCGGGTGCGGGCCGTGCCGCCTCGGCCGCGCGCGCGCGCGCGCGCCCCTGCAGCTCCCAGGCCCGCGCCCGCAAAAAGCCCGCATCCCCCAACGGCGCCTCGGCCAGCTCCGGGAAGGCCGCCCGCCAGTCACCCTCCCCGTCGAAGAAGCGCTCTGCCGCGGCCTCCCGCGCCTCCGCCGCCTGACGCCGGCCGGCGAGCGCGGGCAGCAGCACCTGCTCGAGCCGCGCGTGCTCCGCCGCCGCGTCCGGCCCCTGCTGCGCCCGGACCGGGGCGGCGGCCAGCCAGCAGCACAGGAGCATGAGAAGGACCATGGAGGGGCTCCGTGGGGAGGGGGCGGGGAGGGCCTATCAAGAAACAAATCAGCGGGCTGCGGCCCGGGCGCCTGGGACCACGCAAGGGGTCAGGACGTTGTAATTACCTTTTTTCAGGTGTCCGCCACGGTTCAAAGACCATTATCGAAGGGTGTATGGGGTCGGGATGTTGCGACTGCCTTTTTTTCGGGCGCCCGCCACGGTTCGAAGGCCATTATCGAAGAAATAATCGTAATAGCAACATCCTGACACCTGTGGCCCCGTCACGGGTCGGATAGCCGGACCCCTCGATCCCGCCCGGAGCCCAACGTGCGCCACCTCCTGTTTCTGACTCTAGTCGTCCTCGCCGCCTGCCAGCATCGCGCGCCTGTGCAGGCGAGCATGGCGGTGCCCGCGGCCTCCATCCCCGCCCCGTCGGACGTCGCCGCGCCGCCCCCCGGGGTGCTGCGTACCCGGAGCGGGCTGGCCATGCGCGTGCTGCGCTCGGCGCCGGCCGGGCCGCACCCCGGACCACAGGACAGGGTGGTGGTGCAGTACACGGGCTGGACCACGGACGGAGCCATGTTCGACAGCTCGGTGGCGCGCGGAGAGCCGGCCACCTTCCCGCTCAACGCGGTGATCCCCGGGTTCGCCGAGGGCCTGCAGGCCATGGTGGCGGGCGAGGTGCGGCGCCTCTGGATCCCCGAGGAGTTGGCCTACCAGGGTCGGTCCGGGCCCCCCGCGGGGATGCTCGTGTTCGATGTGGAGCTGCTGCACATCGTCTCGACGCCACCCACGCCGGTCTGGCTCGAGCGCCCCGATCCCGCCGCGGAGGTCACGCCCTCGGGGCTGGCATCCCTGGTGCTCGTCCCGGGCATCGGCGCGAACCATCCCGGGCCCCACAGCAGGGTCACCGTGCACTACTCGGGTTGGAGCGCCGAGCAGGGCATGTTCGACAGCTCGGTCACGCGCGGCGTGCCCGCCACCTTCCCCCTGAGCGCCGTGATCCCGGGCTGGACCGAGGGGGTGCAGCTCATGGTGGTGGGGGAGCAGCGGCGGTTCTGGATCCCCGAGCACCTGGCCTACCAGGGCAAGCCCGGCCGCCCGGGCGGGTTGCTGGTGTTCGATGTGGAGCTGTTGCACATCGAGTAGGGGCGCCTTGCCCCCCCGGGGGGCCCGCGCTAGCAGACCGGCCCCCCCCCGTATCGGGGCGGGCGCCCACCACCCCCAGGTGCCCCATGACAACCGAAGAAACAGCGCGATCCCCGAACTTCATCGACGAGATCATCGCGGCCGACGTGGCCGCCGGCCTCCGTGGCGGCCGCGTGCAGACCCGTTTCCCGCCCGAGCCCAACGGCTACCTGCACATCGGGCACGCCATCGGGATCAACCTGGCCTTCGGCATGGCTGACAAGTACGGCGGGGTCTGCACGCTGCGCTTCGACGACACCAACCCCACCACCGAGGATGTCGAGTACGTCTCCTCCATCCAGGAGGACATCCGCTGGCTGGGCTTCGAGTGGGGCGAGCACCTCGCCTACGCCTCCGACTACTTCGAGCAGCTCTTCCAGTGGGCCGTGCGCCTGGTGGAGAAGGGCCTGGCCTACGTGGACGACTCCAGCCTGGAGCAGATGCGCGCCCGCCGCAGCGGCTCCGACGCCCCGGACGCCCCCAGCCCCTGGCGCGAGCGCCCCGTGGCCGAGAACCTCGACCTGCTGCACCGCATGCGCGCCGGGGAGTTTCCCGACGGCAGCCGCGTGCTGCGCGCCAGGATCGACCTGGCCAGCCCCAACCCCATGCTGCGCGACCCCCTGCTGTACCGGATCGTGCACGCCGCCCACCACCGCACCGGCACGGCCTGGCCCATCTACCCCATGTACGACTGGGCCCACGGCCAGTCGGATGCCATCGAGGGGGTCACCCACTCCACCTGCTCGCTGGAGTTCGACGTCCACCGCCCGCTGTACGACTGGTTCCTGCAGGCTCTGGAGGTAGAGGCTCCCCCGCGCCAGTACGAGTACGGCCGCCTCAACCTCTCCTACACCGTGCTGTCCAAGCGCTGGCTGCTGCACCTGGTCCAGAAGGGGCACGTGTCCGGCTGGGACGACCCCCGCATGCCCACCCTCTGCGGGCTCCGGCGCCGCGGTTACTCCCCGGCGGCCCTGCGCGCCTTCTGTGATCGCGTCGGCATCTCCAAGCGCGACGGCGTGGTGGACGTGACCCTGCTGGAGCACGCGGTGCGCGAGGACCTCAACGTCACCTCCCCCCGGGTCATGGCCGTGCTGGACCCCCTCAAGGTGGTCATCACCAACTACCCGGAGGAGCAGGAGGAGATCTTCGACGCGCCCTACTTCCCGGACAGCCCGGAGATGGGCTCGCGGCCCGTGCCCTTCTGCCGCGAGCTGTACGTGGAGCGCGAGGACTTCCTGGAGGAGGCCCCTCGGAAGTGGTTCCGCCTGGCTCCCGGCCAGGAGGTCCGCCTGCGCTACGCCTGCCTGATCAGATGCCAGGAGGTGGTGAAGGACGCGGCCGGCCACGTGATCGAGCTGCGCTGCACCTGGGATCCCGAGTCCCGCGGCGGCCAGTCCCCCGACGGCCGCAAGGTCAAGGGCACGATCCACTGGGTCTCGGCGCGCCACGCGCTCACCGCCGAGGTGCGGTTGTACGATCGCCTGTTCAAGGCCCCCGAGCCGCGGGACGTGCCCCAGGGCGTGGACTGGCTCACCAACCTCAACGAGGGCTCCGTGCAGCACATCGCGGGCTGCCTGCTGGAGCCGAGCCTGGCCTCCGCCGCCCCCGAGAGCCGCTGGCAGTTCGAGCGCCTGGGCTACTTCTGCGCCGATCGCCACGACTCGCGGCCCGGAGCCCTGGTGTTCAACCGCACCATCGCCCTGCGCGACTCCTGGGCGAAGGCCGCGAAGCAGGGCTGATCCATGGAGCGCATCGAGGGCTGGTTCAAGGCGCTGATGGACCACCTCACGCGCCAGTGGCTCGTCCACCTCGCCGGCGGAGTGGCGGTGACCTTCGCCATGATGCTGCTCGGGTTCGGGATACTGGCGCTGTACCTGCTGCTCTTCGGCGGCACGATGCTGTTCGCGGCCCTGAAGATGGAGAGCATGGCGCTGGCGGCCTTCTTCGGGATCGCCATGCTCGGGAGCCTGCTGTTGGCCCTGGGCCACGTGACGGCCCTCGCGCTGTGGCTGGGCTGGGTGCGCATCGCGACCCTGCGGGAGCGGGGTGAGGCGGTGGACTGGCGCGAGCTGGCCTGGCCCCTGCGCCACCCGGTGCGGGTCGTGGGTTTCGGCCTGCTCGCGGGGTTCCTCTTCTTCACCTCTTCGGCGTTGTTCTACCTGCCGCTGGTCTTCATCGGCCCGTGGCTGTTGCTGTCCGCGGTGTCGCTCGCGGCCGACGACGTGGGCCTGTTCGCCGCCCTCGGGCGGGGCTGGCGCCGCAGCGGGCGGGCCTACGGTGCGCTGCTGCTGGTCTCGGCGGTCTTCGCCTTCTGCGCCATGTTCATCTACTTCTGGCCGCTGCTCGGTCCCGGCGTGGCCGCTGCGCTGGTCACCTCCTCGGCCGTGGCCATCCACGAGTCGCTGGCGCGCGAGGGGGGCCCGGGGCGTTAGTTTCTTCCGCGATCCCTCCGTGGAGCGTGCCATGAACGACCTCGGCCCCTGGTTCAACCTCACCAAGGCCCACCTCTCCCTGCACTGGCAGAAGCACCTGCCGCCGATGCTCATCACCCTCGCGCCGGCCTTGGCCCTCGGCTTCCTGCTGGTGCCGGTGTTTCTCCTGGGGGGGGTGCTCTCGTCGGTGCTCGGCAGCCTCACGCACAGCGGCGCCGTGGCCGGGGTCGTGTCCCTCGTCGTCTTCGGGATCGGCGGCCTGGTCTTCCTCGCGGTCATCATCGCGACCACGTTCCTGTTCTGGGGCTACCTGCGGGTGGTGCTCAAGCTGCATCGCAGCGAGCCCACCGACCGCTCCGATCTGCTCTGGGGGTTCCGCCACCCGGGCCTGGTCATCGGGGTCGGTCTGGTGCAGGTCGCCCTGTCCCTCCCCGCGGTCATGCTCTGCTACTTCCCGGTCTTCCTGGTGGCGGCGGCCCTGTTCTTCACCCGGCTGGTGGCCGTGGACCGCGAGCTCGGACCCATCGACTGCGCCAAGGCCTCCTGGGCCCTGGTCAAGCCGCGCTTCTTCGAGATCCTGGTGGTGATGTTCATCCTGACCTTCGGGATGGTGTTCCTGGCCTACATCCCTCTCGTGGGCACCTTCCTGGGCTGGATGGTCTACACCTCCGCGATGGTGGTCATCTACGACGATCTCGTCCAGCGCGAGCACTTCAGCGTATAGCCCGTGCCCGAGCTGCCCGACGTCACCTTGTACTGCGAGCGCCTGGAGGCGCTGGCAGGAGGCTCCGTGCTGGCCGGGGTGCGCCTCCAGAGCCCCTTCCTGCTGCGGACCGTTCAGCCCCCGCTCACCGCCGCGGCCAACCGGCGTCTCCTCGGTGTGGAGCGCCTCGGCAAGCGCATCGTCCTGGCGCTGGCGGGCGAGCTCTTCCTGGTGATCCACCTGATGATCGCCGGCCGGCTGCGCTGGCGCACCCCTGGCGCCGCGATCCCCGGCCGCGACGGCCTGTGCGCCTTCGACTTCGACGCCGGCAGCCTGCTGTTGACCGAGGCCAGCAAGAAGCGCCGCGCCTCCCTGCACGTGCTCGCCGGCCGTGACGCGCTCGCCGCCCACCACACTCCGGGCCTGGAGCCGCTCGAGGCCAGCGCCGAGGCCTTCGAGGCCACCCTGCTGCGGGAGAACCGCACCCTCAAGCGCGCCCTGACCGATCCGCGCCTCTTCTCCGGCATCGGCAACGCCTACTCCGACGAAATCCTGTTCGAGGCACGGCTCTCGCCCATGAAGCTCACCTCGCGGCTCGATCCCGGGGAGCGCCGGCGCCTGTTCGAGGCCACCCGCGCGGTGCTCAACCGCTTCACCGAGCACCTGCGGGCCGAGGTGGGCGAGGGCTTCCCCGAGAAGGTCACCGCGTTTCGCGACGACATGGCCGTGCACGGCCGGCATCGCCAGCCCTGCGTGCGCTGCGGCGCCGAGATCCAGCGCATCCTCTACGCCGAGAACGAGTGCGACTACTGCGCCGCCTGCCAGAACCAGGGGCGCCTGTTGGCGGACCGCGCCCTCTCCCAGCTGCTGAAGAAGGACTGGCCGCGCACCCTGGAGGAGCTGGAGCTGGCGCGGAGCGTGGGGCCCTCGCGTGGCCGGCGGTAGGCGCCTCGGCGCGCTCGCCGCCGCACCGGTCGGTGAACACCTTCCCAGCCTGGAGCGATCATGCACGAGAACGTCCTGTTCGCCTTCGGGCTCACCCTGCTGGCCGGCCTGTCCACCGGCATCGGCAGCGCCCTGGCCTTCTTCGCCCGGCGCACCGACACCCGCTTTCTCTCCGGCGCGCTTGGGTTCTCCGCCGGGGTGATGATCTACGTGTCCTTCACGGAGCTGCTCGGGCAGGCGAACCTGGCGCTGCAGGCGGCCCAGGGGCCCCGCGCCGGCGCCGCCTGGGCCGTGCTGGCCTTCTTCGGTGGCATCGGCGTCATCGCGCTCATCGACCGCCTCGTGCCCACCCAGGTCAACCCCCACGAGCCGCCCGGACCGCGCCCGCAGAAGCTCATGCGGGTGGGCGTGCTGACCGCCCTGGCCATCGGCATCCACAACTTCCCCGAGGGGTTGGCGGCCTTCGCCTCGGCCTTGACCAACCCCACCCTCGGCATCTCCATCGCCGTCGCCATCGCCATCCACAACATCCCCGAGGGCATCGCCGTCTCCATGCCCATCTTCTACGCCACGGGGGACAGGAAGCGCGCCTTCTGGCTCTCCTTCTCCTCGGGGCTCGCGGAGCCCGCCGGGGCGCTGGTGGGCTGGCTCCTGCTGCGCACCTTCTTCTCCGAGACCGTGATGGGGGTGCTGCTGGCGTCGGTGGCCGGCATCATGGTGTTCATCTCCCTGGACGAGCTGCTGCCCGCCGCGCGGGAATACGGCGGGGGTCACCAGGCCATCTACGGGCTCGTGGCGGGCATGGCGGTCATGGCCGTGAGCCTGCTGATGCTGGGGTAGCTTCGCCCCCACCGGTGGTATCGTCTCTCCGTGCCTCCGCTCCTGCTCGCGCTGCTCCTGCTGACCGCGTCCCTGCGGGCCGCGACGCCCGTGGAGGAGGGCGTGGCGGCGTTTAGGGCCCGGCAGCCCGTGGAAGCCAGCGTCTCTCTGCACCGGGTGCTGGTCGGGGAGGCCGACCCCGCTGCGCGCGCGCGGGCCCGCTACTACCTGGCGCGCAGCCTGAACGAGCTGGGCCTGGTGATCTCGGCGGAGCGCGCGCTGCGGCAGCTCGCGGAGGCCGGCCCGGAGGATCCCTTCTTCCTCCACGCCCTACCCGGCCTGCTCGACATCGCCCGCCAGACCGGGGACGAGTCCACCCTGCGCGCCGTGGCGCCCCGCTACGCCGGCGTCGAGCTGCCTCCGGCTGCGCGGGCCGAGATCCTCTACCAGCAGGGGCTGGCGGCGTGGCGGGCTGGCCAGCGACGGCAGGCGTTGGAGCTGCTGGAGGGTGTGCCCGAGGGCTCACCGCCGTTCGCGCGGGCAGCCTACGTGCGCGGACTCACGCAGGAGGAGTCCAGGGAGAAGACAGCGGTCAAGGCCTACCGAGAAGCCGCGCTGGCGGCCGGTCAGGACGCCGGTGGCCGCGAGCTCGCCGCCCTCGCCGCCCTGCGGATCTCTGCGATCTACGAAGGAATCGGCCGTCTTGACGAGGCCGAGGGGTACGCGGGCCTGGTGGCCCGCGACAGCGCCTCGTGGCCCGAGGCCCTGACCGTGCTCGGCCGCACCGCGCTCATGCGCGGCGACCCCTGGACCGCGCTCGACCGCCTGCAGGCCGCCACCAGCCCCTACGTCCGCGCCGACCGGCTGGTCCTGGAGGCCGACCTGCTGCAGGCCGAGGCCCAGCTCGCCCTGTGCCGCCACCACGAGGCCGAGGCCGGGTTGGCCCGTCTGGCCGTGCGGGTGGCCCCCCAGGAGGCCGAGCTGGCCAGCTTCGTGGCCGCCCATCGCGATCCAACCGACGGCTGGAGCGACCCGGCCGGCGCCTGGGCCACCTACTTCGAGGGCTTCCCCGAGGGCTCGGCCCTCACCAGCGCTCTCTTCGTCGAGATCCTGCGCGCCGACCCGGAGCTCGGCGCCGCCCTGCGCAGGCTCGCCCGCCTGAAGGCTGAGCGCGTCGCCATCGCCGCCCAGCCCGCGGCCTGGCGCGCGGAGCTGGCCTCCGAGCTCACCGCGGAGCTGGACGCCGACCGCGCCGCCACCCGAGTCCGGGCCGGCGCCCTGCTGCTCGCGGGTCTTGACCAGCAGCGCGCCGCCATGGAGGCCCTGGGGCCGCGCATCGCGGAGGCCCGCACCCGCCTGGACGACCCCTGCACCCCGCCAGCCCCCAGCCCGGCCTTCTCCGACGCCTGGAACGCCCCCTGGCAGCCCACCGCCCCGGCCGCCACCTGGCCCTTCACCGGCGAGCTCTGGGTGGACGAGCTGGAGCAGTGGGTGGGGGAGGGGAGGTAGGAGGCCCTCCGGCGACCATGCGTACAACGGAACCCTCGGTTTTGAGAGGGGGTGTACAACGGAACCACTGTTTTTGAGCGGGCTCCAGGGGTGATCGGCGGGATGGCCACCTTGGGCCTACCGTGGAACGTCGCTTTTCGCGGGGATTCGTCACCCGCAGCCGGCGGACGCTATCAAAAAGGCCTCCTCCCTTGCTCACCCGATCTCAAAAACGCCCCGTCCGTTGTTCAGCCGCGCGGTCGGCCAGCATCGATGTCAGGAACCTGTCACGTCCCCCGCTGTCCAAGGGCAGGCCCCCCGCCCCCCGGAGCCCCCGATGGATCGCCGCACCGTGCTGTTCGCCCTCCCCTTCGCCCTGGCCCTGCCCCGCGCCGCCCTGGCCCTCACCTGCGACGAGATCGCCGCCATGGCGGGCGCGGGCGCGCCAGTCTCGGTCGTGGTCCAGACCATCGAGGCCTCGGGCACCCTGTTCGACCCCGACGACCTCGCCTGCCTCGCAGCCCGCGGCCTCCCGCCCGAGGTGCTGGCCGCCGCCCGCGCCCACGCCCGCGATGAGGCCCTCGGCCTGGACGCCGCGCCTGGAGCCGCACCCTCCGCGCCACCCGACGCCCTGGAGCGCGCCATCCGCCTGCGACAGGCCCACAAGCCGCTGTCCGCCAGCCTCGCCCTGGCCGATCTGCTGCGCGAGGGCGTCGACCCCGCCGAGCGCGGCCGCATCGCCTTCCACCTGGCCACCTGCCTCGACGACCTCCAGATGCCCACCCTCGCCGAGCACTACCTGCTGGAGGCCCTGCGCCAGGGCCCCGCCGATCCCTGGTTCGAGCGCTCCCTGGTGAGCCTGGTGGCCCTCGGCGAGCGCACCGGCGATCACGACGCCCTGCAGCGCGTGGTCGCGCGCCTCCCCCAGGACGCCTGGCCCCGGCGGGTGCGCCCCGACCTCGCCTGGGCCGCCGGCCTCCTCTACGCCGAGCGCGACGAGGTGGGGCGGGCGCTCGACGCCCTGGCCCAGGTCCCCGAGGGCGCCCACCGCGACCTGCAGGCCCGCTACCTCGAGGGCGTCCTGTTGGCGCGCCAGGGGCACGCGCGCGACGCCGCCGGCCGCTTCAAGGCCGTCGTCAACGCCAGCGTGACCGCCCGTGATCGAGAGGAGGCCCGGCGTCTGCAGGAGCTGCAGAACCTGGCCGTCATGGACATCGCCCGCCTCTACTACGGCATCGGGCGCTACGAGCAGGCCCTGGGCATCTACGGTCACGTCGAGAGGGACGCCGAGGCCTGGCCCCAGGCGCGCTTCGAGGCCGCCTGGGCCCGCCTCATGGCGAACGACCCCGAGGGCAGCCTCGGTGAGCTCATGACCGTCCGCAGCCCCTTCTTCGCCACCGACCCCTGGCAGCCCGAGGCGGAGGTCTTGCGCGCCATCAGCCTCTACACCCTCTGCGATCTCCACGAGACCACCCGGGTCGTCACGGACTTCAAGGCCCAGGTCGGCCCCCGGCGGGGCGCCCTGCACGCCTTCGTGCGGGAGTACGCCCCGCCCGGTGCACCACCCCTCGCCGAAGAGGCCTGGGCCGCCTGGTCCGGCCCGCGCCCGCCGGAGGTGGGCCCCGGGATCCGCGCCACCCTCGGCGGCGATCGCGACCTCGCCCTCGCCGCGGCCCGCCTCGACCGCATCACCGCCGAGCGGCGCGCGGTGCAGGCCCAGAAGGCGCGCTGGCGGGATGCCATGGAGCCCGTCCTGCTGCCCCTGCTCGAGGCCGAGCAGCACCGCACCCAGCGCCGCGCGGGCCTGCAGCTCCTGGCGGAGGCCGCCGCGCTGGACGCCCACCTCGCCGACCTGCTCGCCCAGGTCGACGTCATCGCCTTCGAGAGCGGCGAGGCCGCCCGCCAGGACTACGAGGAGCTCGCCGCCGGGACCCCGCCCGCGGTCGCCCGGAACGACGAGGTCTACGTCTACGCCCCCAACCAGCGCGACGTGTACTGGCCCTTCAACGGCGAGTTCTGGGAGGACGAGCTCGGCTCCTACCGGGTGGAGGGCGGCGGGCTCTGCCGCTGATCTGCCCCCCGCGCCCTGGAGCTTGTCCGCCTCGTCCAGCGCTGCGGAGTTGTTGATCTTCTGCTCCAGCACCCGCACCTCGCGCCCCTGATCGTCCTCGAACAGCACGCGCCCGTTCAGCACGCGGCGGGCGATGGGCAGCTCCGCGCCGCCCAGCTCCTCGCGCAGCGCGTCCTGGACGACCTCCTGGACCAGCTCCAGCTGGTCTCTTCGTCCAGGGGTGCCTCCTCCGGGGCTGCCCGGAATATCCTGCCTCCGATCGCGTCGCCGCTGTCCGCCACGGCACCGGCGTGGCGCCCGAGGATCACGCCGGGAACACAGCAGCTCCTCGTCCACCTCCACCCGTAGAGGCGAACCATGGCATCTGACATCACCGATCGCGCCGTCGGCGCCTTCCTCGGCCTGGCCCTGGGCGATGCCTGGGGGCAGCCCCTGGAGTTCGTGCACGGCCCCGCCGTCCGCACCCAGCCGGTCTCCCTCGCGCCCGGCCGCTTCCGCTGGACCGACGACACCCACATGGCGTTGTACCTGGCCGAGGCCTTGCTCGCTCAACCCGACGGCCCCCTCGACTCGGAGCGCTTCGGCCGGGAGGTCGGGGAGCGCTTCGTGGCCTGGCTGCACGACCCGCTGACCCCCTCCACCGCGCCCGGCAACACCTGCATGCGCGGCGCGCGGGCCTTCGAGCAGAGCGGCGACTGGCGCACCAGCGGCGTCCCCCACTCGGACGGCTGCGGCGCCGTCATGCGCATCGTACCGGTCGCCATCGCCGTGCACGGCCAGGATCTGCTGGAGGCCGCCCGGGTGCAGGCCGTGCTCACCCACGCCCACCCCAACGCGCTGGAGGCCGCCATGGCCGGCACCTGGCTGTGCCGCACGGCGCTGGAGGAGGGGAGCTTCGACGCCGGCCTGGTCCGCGCCGCCATCATGGCGCTCCGAGGCCCCTGGGCCCGCGGCGGGTCCGTCGCCGCCTCCCTGGAGGGTGCCCTGGCCGTGGCCGCCACCTCGGGCGACTGGCTGGACGAGGGCGCCGTGCCCCCCGGCGACGGGGGCTGGCGCGCCGGCTCCGCCCTCGGCCTGGCCGTGGCCGCCGCCCTGCGCTGGGGTGGAGACTTCGCCACCGCCGTGGACAGGGCCGCCCGCATCGACGGCGACTCGGACAGCGTCGCCTGCCTCTGCGGCATGCTGCTGGGCGCCGCGGGCGGGAGCGCGGTGCTGCCCGCAGCCTGGCTCGCCGTCCTGCCCGAGCGCGCGCGGATCGAGGCCCTGGCCCGGGCCCTGGATGCCGCCCGCCCATGACCTCGCCCCGGCCCTCCCCGTGGTCCCGACACCCCTCCTCGTGTGCATGGCCCCCGCCGGCCCGCCGAGCGTGCCCTTCTACCTTCCCCTGACAGCCCCGGCGTCGCGGCCCTACTCAGGCCACCCCACGGTCTGGGCCAGCAGGACCGCCTGGTCGTCGCCGAGGCCGAGGCGGCCCTTCAGCGCGTCGCGGTCGAGCAACCCGCGGATCACGGTGCCCAGCCCCGCCGAGGCGCAGTACAGGTAGACGTTCTGTGCGATGAACCCGGCGTCGGCCGCGGCGTAGTGCTCGCGCTGGCCCTCCGGGATGTTGCGCATGCGCGCGTGGTCGGCCACGTACACGATGTTCAGGGGCGCCTTCCAGACGAAGGGCTGCATCCCCGCGTCGCGGCGCAGATCCTGGGCCGTGACCAGCGCGAGGGCGTGGGCCTGCGCGTCGTAGCGCCACGCGCCTGTGGCCTGGATCACGTAGAGGTCGATCTCCTGGTTGTTCATGGCCGAGGGCGCGGTGCGGTGGCCGTCGTCCGGCTGGTGGACGCCCCAGGCCGCCCAGAGCAGATCGGAGAGGACCTGGTCCGTGACGGGGTCCTTGGAGAAGTCCCGCGTGGAGTGGCGCTTCGCGATGGCTTCCATGAGCGGCATGCCCCCCGTGGTCACCGGCGGGGGCAGGGCCCGCGTCTCACTCGCGTCGGTGGCCGGGGTGGGGGAGGCGTGGCAGGCGAGGCCGGCGAGCAGGAGGAGAGCGTACATGGGGGTGACCTGGGGTGGCGGGGTGGTCGGCCTAGAGGAAAGGGATGCGCTTGCGCGCCTTGACGGCGCGCCCGTAGTCACGGATCCAGGCGTACTCCGCGGCGGTCAGCGGCCCGTGGGCGATGGCGTCGAGGTTCTCGTCCAGCTCCCTGCGGTTGCTCGGACCGGTCAGCACCGCGTGCACGTGGGGGCTCTGGAGGCAGAAGCGGTAGCAGAGCCCCGCCGTGAGCGGCGGCGCGCTCCCCTCCCCGGGCCAGGGAGGCATCTGCAGGCCCGGCACGGGCTTCAGGAGCTGGCGCCAGGATGTGGCGGTGTAGGCGATGACCGCCGGGTTCCGGGCCGCGAGGTGCGGAAAGACGTCCTCTTCGGCGCCGGGGTGGGCCGCGTTGTAGCGCAGCATGAAGGCCTGGAGGATGGAGTCCTGGGCCAGGCGCCCGGCCCGCGGGCGGTCGTGGATGCTCGTGCCGATCGCCCCGACCTTGCCCTCGCCTTTCAAGGCCAGCAGGGTGTCCTGCACGCCCTGGGAAAAGGCCGAGCCGGTCCCCAGCCAGGAGAGCAGGAACAGGTCGAGGCGGTCCACCCCCAGCTCCCGCCGGGCGCGCTCCACGGCGCGACGCACGCCGCCGGCGGTGAACGCCATGGCCAGCCAGGCCACCACGTGCCGGTCGCGATCCTGCTGGAGCACGACCCGCAGCGCCGGGGCGGCCTTCGCCGTGCCCTTGGTCCAGACCCACAGGTTGGCCCCGCGCTCCGCCGCGTGGAACACGTCGGCCGGCTTCATCCCGTAGTTGGCGGCCATGCCGAGGCGCAGCACGCGCTTGCCCACGTGGGGCAGGGTGACGTGGGTGGAGTCTGGATGGGTCATGGGCGTCTCCGCCGCGGTCGGGGGGAACGGCCGGCACGCCAGGGCGTGGTAACCTCAAAGGCCGGCAAGAGACCCCATGACGATCTCTCTCCGCCCCCCCGGGACGCTCGCGCGGGCCCGGCGGAGGCTCCTCGAGCTGGCCGCGGGCCTCACCCAGCGCCGAACGCGACGCTCCCTCTTCGTGGACGTGGCCCCGCTGGGGGAGCTCGGCCTCGCGGGCGGCGGAGCCCCGCGCTGCGCATGATCTTGGGATCACGGTCTGGCGCGCCGAGCGGCCGAAAACAGGCCTTCGACCGTTGGCACGCTTCTTGGAAACTCCCTGTGCGAACCCGCCCTGGAGCACGCCACCATGACCCGTCCTGCCCTCCTCCTCCTCGCCCTCGCCGCCGCGGCCGGCTGCCGCGATGCCCGCCAGATCACCGCCGTGGACGCCGATCTCGCCGTGGTGGTCGACGGCAGCAACGCCTTCGCCGTGGACCTCTACCAGGAAGCCGCCCTGGAGGACGGCAACCTCTTCATCTCCCCCTTCTCCATCACCTCGGCCCTCTCCATGGTCTACGCCGGCGCCGAGGGCGAGACCGAGGCCCAGATCGCGGCCGCCATGGGGGTCGGGGACGAGGCCCTGTGGCATGAGAACCTCGGCGCCCTGGCCGACGACCTGATGGGGAACCACCACCGCGCCTACACGCTCTCGGGCGCCAATCGGGTCTGGGCCCAGGACGACCTCGCCCTGGGGGCCGATTTCGAGACCGTGCTGGACGAGGACTACCTCGCCCCCGTGGAACGCACCGACTTCGCGGGAGACGCCGCGGGCGCCCTGCACGACGTCAACAAGTGGGTCTCCCGGCAGACCCACGGCTACATCCCCGAGCTCTTCCAGGCGGGCGACATCGACGCCAGCACCGTGGTGGTGCTGTGCAACGCCATCTTCTTCGAGGCCGAGTGGGCCGAGGCCTTCGAGGAGGACAGCACCACGGATCGCGAGTTCCGCACCCCGGACGGTGCCGTGCAGGTCCCCACCATGTTCCACCACGGCGAGGGCTACGAGGTAGCCCACGAGGACGGCCTGACCGTGCTCTCCCTGCCCTACGAGGAGGAGGAGCTGGACATGGTCGTGCTGCTGCCCGAGGACGACGACGGCCTGGCGGACCTCGAGGCCGACCTCTCCGCCGAGATCCTGGCCGGCTACCTCGCCGCGCTCTCGCCAGCGGGCGAGGTGGACGTCTACCTGCCGCGCTTCACCATGGACTACGAGCTGCCCCTGCAGGCCACGCTCGAGGCGCTCGGCATCGTGGACATGTTCCAGCCCGGCGCGGCCGACCTCACCGGCATGATCCCCGGCGCGGACACCTTCGTCGGGGCCGCGCGCCACAAGGCCTACGTGGAGGTCTTCGAGGAGGGCACCCGGGCCGCCGCCGCCACCGGCTTCGGGGTGAACCTCAGCGCCGCGCCCGAGTCCGAAGAGGTGCGTGTGGACCACCCCTTCCTCTTCCTGCTGCGGGACCGCCTGACCGACACCATCCTGTTCATCGGGCGCGTGGAGGATCCGCGATAGGGAGGGCTCCTTCACGGGAGGCTCCCCATGCGCACCGTCCACGTCCAGGCCCCCTCCTTCCCGGAGGTCCCCACGGAGACCCCGCTGTCGCCGGAGCCCGGCCGCCTCTGGCAGGTGCTCTGCGGCGACGCGGAGCACTGGCGCGTCGGCGTCTACTCCCCGGCCGCCACCTCCGCCGCTGGCTGTCCCGAGCTGGAGCGCCACACCTGCCCCGAGCTGTTCCTGCTGCTGGAGGGCCGCCTGACCCTCCTGCTGCACGACGGCGACGGCGTGCGGGAGCTGCCGCTCACCCCGGGCCAGCCTGTGCTCGTGACCGCCCCCCACAGCGGCTTCTGCCCCGACGGCGCCCACACCGGCCGGGCCTTCGTGGTCGAGCGCGATCTCTTCAGCACCGAGTACCGGGAGCCCGCGGCCTGGGCGGAGGCGCGGGCGTGAGCCGCCCCCTCTCCACCCTGGATGTAGGCGCCGCCAGCCTCGAGAGCCGGCTCGCGGAGCTGATCGCCCTGGTGCCGGAGCCCACCCTGCGGGTGGGCGATCTCGACCTGCGCGAGCTGCCCCGTCGTATGGCCGAGGTGCGGCACAGCGACGACGGGCACCACAACGGGGAGTCCGTGCTGGAGCACACCCGCTGGGTGTTGGAGGATCTCGCCCCCCTCACCGTGGGCTGGCGGCCCCATCGCGCCCGCCGCCTGCGGGTGGTGGCCATGCTGCACGACCTCGGCAAGGTGCCCACCCACGCCTGGGACGACAAGAAACAGAGGCACACCTTCCATGGCCACCACCAGCAGTCCGAGGCCATCGCGCGCCGGCTGCTGGCGCCCTTCGCGGAGGACGTCCCGGGCGAGCGCGAGCGCCTCCTGGCCCTGGTGCGGTTCCACGACGTGTTCTTCCAGCTGGGCCACGCCCGGCCCGCCGAGGGCGCCACCCGCTACCTCCGGAAATTCGCGGCCGAGGCGGTCAGCGAGGGCGAGGCCCTGGAAGAGCTCGCCACCATCGCCCGCGCCGACAGCCAGCGGGCCCGCCGCCGTGAGCCCACGCACCACGAGATCGCCCAGGTGGTCGCCGACCTCGCCCGCCACCGCGCCGAGGAGGCCGCGCGGATCGAGGCGCAGGCCGCCGCGCAGGCCCGGCGGGAGGCCAACATGGTCACCCGGCGCGCCGAGATCGTCGCATTGCTGGAGGAGGTCGAGCCCGGTCTGCCGGAGCTGCTGCCAGACCTGCGCGCCATCAACGCGCGCCTCGGGGCGCGCAAGGCCTGGGACGCCATCCGAGCGGTCGAGGGGATGCTGGCGGGGGAGGGGGAAGGTTCGTAGGCGAACTGGAGTCAGCGCGCCCCCAACGTCCCCACGAGGACGCCTCCCTCCACCAGGAAGATGCGCGGGGAGAGGGGCTCGGGGGAGCCAACGGTCAGGCCCAGCGCGACGGCGCCGAAGTCACCGTCCAGCGCCCAGGCGGCGGGGGTGGCGAGCAACAGGTCGGCGCGGGGCAGGGCGACGGCCAGGGAGTCGGCGCCGATGATCTGGCGGCCGAGCGCGGCCAGGGCACGGGTGTCGAGGATGCGAGAGGCGGCCAGGGGGCCTCGCAGGACCTGGATTTCCAGCCATCCGCCCCGCGGGGTGGGGCTCTGGAGGGCACGCCAGGGGGCTGGGAGGAGGGCCAGGTTGGCGATGGCGCGCGCCTCGGCGGCAGACGGGGTGAGGCCCAGGAGGGCCAGTCGCCGGGGCCCCAGGGTCACGAGGAGGGGCTGCACCTGCTGGGTCAGGGTGACGAGGGGGGCGTCGGGCAGGGGCAGCAGGGGGCGGGCCCAGCAGTGAGCCCGGTCGGGCCAGCCCGCGGGGCGCAGGACGGGCAGGAGGGTGTCCACGGGGAGGTCCTGCTGCCCTATCTACGGCCGGCGTGGGGGCCGGGTTTGACCAGGCGCAGGCCGAACATGGCCTTCCAGTCGGCTCCAAGCTCGCGCTCGCCCAGCTTGTCCAGGTCCTCGGCGGCTCGCGCCTCGTCGCCGCCCTCGATGCGCAGCTCGAGGCGGTCGTTGCCGAGCGAGGTGCGCTGGATGCGGGCACCGGGGTGCTCCGCGCGCAGGTCGCGCTGCAGGCCCTCGAGCGTGGCGTCGCGGTACTCCAGGATCTCGCGGCGGGCGTCGCCCTCGGCGGTGGCGTCCTGGGCCTGCAGGGCCTCCAGTTGGGCCAGCAGCTCGTTCAGCAGGGCCACGCGGTCGGCGATGCTCGTGGAGGTGCGGGCGCGCTCGGCGAGACGGCGGCGCTGGGAAGGCGCCGCGCCGGGCAGGGCGTGGCCGAGGGTGGGCGCGGCGGTCGCCTCGGAGGCTTCGGCCGCGTCTGAGGGAGCCTGGGCGCCGGGGTGGCGGCCGTGGACCCGGGGTGCTGGGGAGGGCAGCCCTGGCCGCCGTGGGCGGGTGGCCTCGGCGGCGTAGTCCTGGGCGGCCTTCTCCAGCCGGCGCGCGTCGAAGCGCTCCTGCAGCTCGGGCGGCAGGTCGCTGAAGCGCACGCGGACGCGTTGGGTCGGGTCCTCGGGGTCCGGGACGGTCAGGGCGACCTCACCCCGGCGGAAGCGATCCACCAGATCGGCGGCGAAGCCATATTCCTTGGCCATGTCCGTGCTCATGACGCCCTGGGCGTCGGTGGACAGCAGGGTGGGGACGCCGTGGTAGAGCAGCATCAGCAGGGGGTGCTCCTCGAGGCGGGAGGCGGACTCGCCCTGGGCGCGCCCGAGCGCCCCGGTGACCATGTTGGAGCCGATGTTCACCTCGGCGATGACGCCGAGCTCCTTCATCAGGCGGACCTGCGCGTCGGTGGCCTGGGTGACGTGGCCGAGGCGGATCTCCACGCTGCCCGCCGGCGGCGGCTGGTAGGTGCCCTCGTCGCGCATCTTGCGGATGCGGCCGAGGATGGCGTCCAGGTTCTCGTGGGCGATGCGGCCCTGGCGGTCGTCGTCCTCCACGCCGAGGCGGCGCTGGCCTTCGGTGCCCGAGTAGCCCTCGCCCACGTGGGGGCGCAGCACCAGCTTGCGGCCGGAGAGCTCGGCCTGGCGGTGCAGCATGGAGAAGGCCTTCTCCATGTGCTCCATGCCCGCCTCGTCCCAGCGGCCGTTCTCGGGGCCGCAGATGTCGATGCCGGCGACCATGTCGGGCACCTCGCCATGCTCCTTCCAGTCCTTCCCGAAGAGCAGCTTGTGCAGCTTCTCCTCGGTGAAACCTCCGCCGCCCTCGGAGAACTGCTGGGTCAGCAGGTGAGGCAGCATGCGGATGGTGACGCCGTGGCGCGCGCCGATGGCCGCGAAGGCCTCGGGCTCGACCCCCGGGGTGTCGAGCTTGCCCTGCAATTCGGCGTAGGTGATGCCCTGGCGCTTGAGGGACAGGACGGTGGCCTCCACCAGCTCCTCGGCCCGGCCCTGGCCTTTCATGTGGTCGATGAGCAGGCCGCGCGGATCGTAGGTGAAGTCGAAGGGCATCTCGGCGCTGGCGCTCATCACGCGCCGCAGGGCCTCACCCGGGTCGCGCTGGGCCTCGTCGCTCTCCAGGATGGCCAGGATCCGGTCGGTGGCGGGCTTCTTGTGGGGCAGGTGCAGCTCACCGTCGGGATCCTCGCGATACAGGCGACGCAAGAGGTCCACGGTGGCGGCCGCGGCCTCGTGGGGCTGGCCCGCGAGGTCGGGGAACAGCAGGCCAGGGAACTCTTCGGCCGGCAGGATGCCCTTGTAGTGGTTGTGCACCTCGGCCACGCGCTCCACCTCGAGATGGCGCCCGAAGGGGCGGGGGTCCAGGCCGATGCGCTGCGCGGCCTCGGCCTCGTTCTCGTGCGGACCCATGACGGCCTTGACCGCCTCGCGCTCGCGGCCCGAGAGCTTGGCGGCCTTGGCCAGCACGCGCACCTCGTGATCGGCGTTCAGCGCGGCGAAGGTCGCGAAGTCGAAGACCCCGCCGTTCTGTTCGCGCAGGGCCTGGATGCGGCGGGCCTCCTTCCTGGTGAACCCGGCCTGGACGAGATCGTCCACGTCGGCCTGGTCCAGGTCCACGATGGCGGCCTTGGGCGGCTGGAGCGCCTTTCGATCCGGGCTGGCGGGCGCCTCGGGCGCGGCCGGGACCTGCTCGCCCGCGGGCGGGTGGCCCAGGGCGCGCTGGTAGGCGGCGCCGTACAAGCCCTCGGACTCGGTGGTCAGATCCGCCATGCGCTGCCGCTCCTCGGCGGTGAAGTCGCGCCCGTCACGGGAGGCGTGGGCCTGGATGGTGCGGATCTCTTCGTAGATGGCGTGGCCGCGGCCGCCCTTGACCTCGAGGATCTCCTTGAGGTGCAGCTGCAGCTCCACGACGTGACCGTTGGGCATGCGCACGTTCAGCAGCATGTCGCGGTAGCCGCCGGGGGCGGGCGTCTGGAAGCGGTCCTTCAGGCGGGCGATCTCGAACTCGGACGAGATGGCCTGCAGGCCCTTGTACAGGGCGTCCATGGAGTCGTACTGGATGGACGCGCGGGACAGGTCGGTGATCTGGGTGTAGTCACCGCCGTACTCGGTCTCGGCCTTCTCCTGGGCGCGGGCACGGCCCTTGAGGCCCGGCGGGAACATGGCCTCGCCGCCGGTGAGCCCGGCGATCCGCTGGGTGGCGTCGCGCAGGTGGACGTCGGCCTCGGCTGCCTGCTGATACAGCTCGTCGAGATCGCCCGTGGATTGGGTGCGGCTGCGGCCCTTGGTGCTCTCCTGCACCTCCTCGCTGAGCTGCTCGTGGGTCTTTCCGTGCGTCGGGGCACCCGCGTCGGGGGCCTTGGGCCTGAGCTCGGGCAGGGGCGCGGTGACCTCCTCGGGGGCGGCCTTGCGCACCAGGCCGGGCAGGGGGGCCGTGGTCTCGAGCTCGGGCCGGGGGCCGGTGACCACGGGCAGGACCCGGGTGGGCTCCAGCGGCGCCTCCAGCTCCGGGAAGGTCTCGGGGTGCTCCGCCAGCCGGCGCTTGAGCTCGGCCAGCTCCTCGTCGATGCTCTTGTTGGGCTTGGCCCCGGGCGCGGCCATGGGACCGGTCTCCTCCAGGCCGAGATCCTGCACCATGCGCTTGAACTCGGGGTCCTGGTGCAGCAGCCCGCGGCCGCCCTCGTTCTCCTTGCCCTCGCGGGCCAACCGATCCACCTCGCCGCCATCGCCCAACTCGAAGTCCACGGCACCGCCGTGGCGGGCCCTGGACTGTGCGATGAGCCACTCGACCTGCTTGAGGTGCCGCTCGTTCAGACCGGCCTCGTCCGAGGCGGTCTGCCGCGGCACGCGCACCACGTCGCCGGGCTTCAGATCGGCGAAGCCGTGGCGCGGGTCGAAGAGGTGGGGGTTGGCGTCCTTGAGCATGCGCTCGAGGTCGTATTGGCCGTTCTTGACCGGGGCCGGACGGCCCGCCGCCGTGTAGCGGTCGAGCAGGCCGGGGCCGTGGCGGAGGGCCAGGCTGGCCCAACTGTCGCCCGCGGCGGCCTGGTGCTCGCCCTGGGTGAAGCGGCCGGTGAAGTTGTCCATCAGGCCGCGATCGCCGATGTTGTGAGGGTCGTTGTCGTAGGTGCGGTAGCCGGAGCTGGCGTGCACCGCGCCCGCGACGCCCGGCATGCCGACGTCCACGCCGCCGCTGTCCTGGTAGTTGTCGGCCAGCCCGAAGATGAGGTGACCGAGCTCGTGGGCCAGCACCTGGCGGTGGGCCTTGGCGTCGGAGTGTTGGTCCGAGCCCTCGTCGAAGAAGTTGCCGGCGTCGTGGTGGCCGGTGCCACGCCCCACGGCCACCTTGGCGGCGGTGGGGTCCTCGCTGGCGTCCTCCGCCCACTCCAGGACCACCTTGAGTTGGCGCTCCACGCCATCCACGGTGATCCGGTGGCCGGGTTGGTTGTACCACTCCTCCACGGCCTGCATCATGCGCTGCTTCACCTGCTCCAGGTTGGCGCCGTCCTTGTCCACCAGCTGCACGGCCTTGCGCACGACGTAGGTGCCGTCGTCGGCCACGCTGCCGCGGAAGCCGTACTGGCCGACGTAGGCCTGGGCCCCGCCGCGGCCGTCGGGGATGAACTCGCGGCGCGCGCCGCCCATGCCGTCGGCCACCATGTGGGCCAGGCGGTCGCGGAAGACGCCCTGGACGGTGTCGGGACCGGAGGCGGCGGCCTCGGCCCCGGGGACCGTGGGCTTCACGCGCACGGGGGCCTGGGAGAGCTCCACGCCCAGGGTGCGGCGCAGGTCACCGCCCAGCTCGATCTGGGCGGAGGCCTCCAGGTAGGCGCGGGCCTCGCGTGTGGCGCCGCCAGTCAGCTCCAGGGTGACCGTTGGGTCGCCCTCGGTGAGCCGGCGGGGTTGGACGTGCAGGTCGGGGAACTGGCGCTGCAGGTCCTCCACCAGGCCGCGCAGGGCGCGGGAGCGGTGCTGGTCCAGGGCCAGGGCCACGTCGTCATGACCCTGCGTGGCGAAGGTGGCATGCGCCGCCTTGAAGTCACCGCCGAAGCCCTGCAGCAGCTCGCCCGCGATGCGCGCGCGCACCTCGGGCTGACCCTCGGTGGCGGCCAGGCCGCGGGAGAGGGCCTGACGCCGGTTGGGATCGTCGAACAGGGCGCGGGTGGCGCCCGCATCCCCGCCGGCGAGGGTCTCGTGATCGCCGGGGAGCAGGTCCGCCAGGCGGGTTGGCCGGGGGGCGGCCTCCTCGGGGCGCACGGCGGGCATGATCAGGGTGGGTGTATCGGATGTGTCGGCCACGTCCTGGCGCACCGTGGGGCGCGGGGCGGGTCTCGCCGTGGTCTCGTGACCCTCGTCGGTTGGCCACAGGCCCAGCTTGCGCAGGTCGATGATCTGCACCTTGTCCTGGCGCCGGAGCCCGGTGCCCTCCTCCTGCACCACGGGGCGTGCCGTGGCACGCCGTGGGGCCTCCTCACCCGTGACCGCGGGCAGGACGCGGGTTGGGTCGGCGTGGGCGTCGCGCGCGGCCTTCTGGACCTTGGCCAGGTCGGGTTCGGCCTTGGCGACAGGGTCCAGCTTGGCGATGTGGGCGTCGAAGCTGGCAGGATCGTCCCGCAGCAGGCGCTTCAGCTCCTTCAGCTCCTGGTCCACGAGCTTGCGCTTCTGGCGTTCGGAGAGCTTCTTCGGCGGCTCGGGGGTCGGGACCGCGAGGCCGAGGTCCTTCATGAGCTGCTTGAATTCCTTGTTCTTGTACAGCGGCTCGTGGCCGACGGCGCCCTCCTTGGCCTTCGACGCGAGCTGGTCGGGCACCTGGCCGTCCCCGAGCACGTAGTCGGCTCGGCCGGCCTTGCCCTTGGCGATGGCCCACTGGATCTGCTGCAGGTTCTCGGTGGTGAGGCCGACCTCCTCGTTGGCGGTGTGCACGGGCACCTGCAGGTCGTCCCCGGGGCGCGGCTGGCGGAACTTCCCGGTGGTGGGGTCCCAGAGCTGCGGGTTCTCGCGCTGCAGCGCCGCCACCCAGTCGTGGCGCTTGCCCTGCTCGTGCAGCTTGCGGCCCACCAGGGGCAGCTTGGCGACCAGGCGCTGGAAGAACGAATACTGGTCGGCCACGATGGGCGGCTTGGCGCCGAGCTGACGATACTTGTCGGCCAGGCCGACGCGATACTTGTTGGCCAGCGTCTCCCATGTGTCACCGACCTCGGCCTTGGCGCGTCCGGCGGTGAAGTGTCGCTGGGGCCCGTCCATCAGGCCGCGGTCGGCGATGTTGTAGAGGCCGTCCTGCTTCCAGCGGTGCTTGGAGGCCTTCCAGACGCCGGGGGAGACCTCGCGGCCGCGGTCCTGATACGTGTCGGACAGGCCGAAGATGATGTGGCCGAGCTCGTGGGCCAACACCAGCTTGCGGCCGGCGGAGTCGGTGGGAACCTGGGGGCCGTCGTCGTAGAAGTTGCCGGCGTCCACGGCGCCGACGCCCTTGTGGACGCGGACCTGGTTGGGCACGAGGTCGGGGTGCTTGGTGACGTCGTCCACGAACTCCAGCACCACCTTCATCTGGCGCTGGATGCCGTCCACCGTGATCTGGTGGCCCGGGTCGTTGAAGACCTCCTGGACGCTCTCCTGCAGCTCACGGCGCACGCGCTCCATGTTGGCGCCGCCCTGATCGATGAGCTGGATGGCCTTGCGCACCACGTAGGTGCCGTCGTCGGCCACCTCGCCCTTGAACCCGTAGTCCGAGGCGTAGTGGTTGTTGCTGGGGGTAGCGGTGAGGCCGCCCTTGCCGTCGGCCTTGATCTCGTCCATGAAGTCGCGCAGGCGGCCGCGCACGACGTGCTGGGTCTGCTGCTCGGCGTCCGTGAGCTTGGCAGTCCGGGTCTTTGCCTCGGCCTCGTGCTGGGCGACGACGGCCCGCATGGGCTGGGTGCGATCCAGATCGTCGCTCGGGGTGGCCGCGCCGTGGGGGGTGGGGCCGTGGGCCGGGGGTGCCGCGTCCATGGCCGGAGCGTGGGCGTGCACGGCGGGCAGCTCGGCGGTGACCTCCTCGGGGTCGGCGACGGGAACGGGGCGCTTGATGACGGCCTTCTCGTCGTCGGTGAGCTTGCGGCGCTTGCCGCCGGCCACCATGGCGCCTTCGTCGAGGGCGTCGGTGTCGTAGCCGAGGGACCTGGCGCGGGCGATGGCGGCCTTGGAGTAGCGCTGGTCGGGCCCGCGGTAGTCGCCGGCCTTCTCCTTGCGGACGATGTGGTCGGCCGCCGAGCCGTCGCCCAGCTCGAACTTGACCTGGCCGTGCTTGGCCTGGGCGATGTGCCACTCGAGCTGTTTCAGGTTGCCCCTGGACACACCCCAGCCTTCGGGCGCGGTGAGCTTGGGCAGCACCACCTCGCCGCCGGCGGGCAGTCGCGTGGGGAAGTGGCCATGATCGTCCACCAGCTGCGGGTTGAGCCGTTTGAGCGCGAGGGTCAGGTCGGGCTTGCCGTCCGGCTTGACGGGCATCGTCTTGTTGCTCTTGGCGTACAGGGTCACGATGCCGTGCTCGTTGGCCGTCGCCAGGTCCTCCCAGCTCTTGGCCGCGTCCAGCTTGTGGGAGCCCTGGACGTAGGCGACGTTGAAGTCCTCCATCAGGCCGCCCTCGTGGCTCACGTGCAGGGCGTCGTGGGCTTTGCGGGACTCGGATCGGATGTCGATGAACTTCTTGGAGGGGTGGTCCTTGGCGGGGTCGTAGGCCGGGTTCTGCACGCGGCGGGGCCCGTCCTGGTAGCGGTCGGCCAGGCCCCAGACGGCGTGGGCCAGCTCGTGGGCGATGACCATCTGGCGGTACTGGTCGGTGGCCGGGGCGTCGGGCCCCTCGGTGTAGAGGTTGGAGGAGTCGGCGCGGCCCTGGCCTTTGTTTACGTTGATGACGGTGGGGGCGATCCCGGGATCGTAGGCCTCGCCCCTGGAGGCGGCGGCGTCGGCGGCCTTCTTGGCGGCGGCCTCCCGATCGGCGAGCTGCTTCCGGGTGACGATCTCGACCTCGAGCTCCTGCCGCATGGGGCGCTCCACGCCGTCCACGTCGATGCGGTGCTTCGGATCGTTGTAGTAGGTGGCGTTGGCCTGCTCCACGTCGTCCTTGACGCGCTTGACCGCCGCGTCGTCCGGGTCGTCCGACACCAGCACGACCTTCTGGCGCACCACGAAGGCGCCGTCGTCGGCGATGTCCCCCGTGAAACCGAAGGCGGTCTTGTAGCCCCATCTGCCGCCCTTGCCGTCGGAGAAGAAGCGCGCGGCGCCGCCCTCCTCGTAGGAGATGGGGTCGGAGAACTCACCCTTGACCTGGCGGCCTCCGGTGGCCGTGGTGTCGGCGTCGTCGCGCAGCTTGACCGGGGCTTCGGACAGGGTGACGCCCAGGGCCCTCTTGAGGGAGCCGCCATAGAGCTGTTCGGCGGCCCGCTCCAGGAAAGCGCGGGCGTGCGGTGTCGCCGCGCCCTCGAACTCGAAGGTGATGGTGGGGCTGTTGGGGTCCAGCCGCCGGGCGGTGACCTTGAGGCCCGGGAAGGCGTCCTGCACCTCGGCGATGAGGCCACCCACGGCCCTGCCGCGATGCTGGTTCAGCGCCTTCTGCACGGCGGGGGCGTCGTTTCCGTGGAAGGCGGCGTGGGCCGCCTCGAAGTCGCCGCCGAAGGAGTCGATCAGGTTCTTGACCTGGCGATGGCGCTCCGCCGGGGCCTCGGGTGCGTCGGCGAAGTGCTGGTTCACGGCCTTGCGCACGGCGGCCGACTCGAAGAGCTGGGTGGCCGCGGCGGTATCGCCGCCGGTCAGCGCGCTGGCGTCGCCGTGGGCGAGGGCCTGGATGACCGGCTTGGTCTCGACTTCGGCGTGCTCCTTGGCGGGCACCATCTTCTTGGGATCGAGGGTCTGTTCGAAGTCCGACACAGGCCGAACCACCACCTCGCCGTCCGCGGTGTGCAGCGCGATGCGCCGCCCCGCGAGGACGTTGCCCTCGGAGTCCACGCCCTCCTTGATGACGGTGGGGACGACGCGGGCGACGGTGACCACCCGTCCGTCGTCCAGCGTGATCTGCTGGCCCTTGAGCCCCTTGGCGTTGTTCCAGACCGCCCCGCTGGAGCCACCCGGCAACAGCTCGTCGGCCAGATGCGTCGGGGTGCTGCTCTTGCCCTGGGGCTTGAGCCCCGAGACGATGCGTCCGTCCTCGATGTGCAGGGGGACCTGGCCATCGGTGTCACCGCGCGCGATGACGTTGTTCTTGCGCACGGTGTAGCCGAGCTTCTCCAGCTTGGCCTTCAGCTCCGGGCTGAACTCGCCGTCGTCCGTGAGGGCGCGGGCGCCGAGGATGCCGGCCGTGTCATCCGCGAGCTGCTTGTGGTTGCCGAAGGCGGCCCAGCGCGCGTCGCCCTCGGCCTCCACGTCCTGGTGGGGCTTGGCGCCGAGGACACGCGTGGGGTCCTGGTCTCCGGGGAGGGTCTCACCCTCGGCGAGCTTCGTGGTCTTCTGCTGGAGGGTGACGGTCTCATCTCCTTGTGACACATCTCCGTCGGCGACCTTGCGTTTCAGGGTCTTCGTCTCGTCGGTGACGGCCTCGAGGCCCTCCTCGACCTCTCTCCGGAGGGCGACGTGCTCGCTCTTCGAGCCGATCTCGTCGGGGTCGATCTCCTTGGCGCGCAGCTGGCCCTTGCCCTTGGCGACCTGCTGCTCCTTCTGCTGGATGGCCTCCTCGACCTCCTGGGCGCTCTTCTGGTCGATGGTCCTGAGCTGGGTGTCCTTCTCGGCGATGGTCTCGCGGGTCTTCTGGATGAGGTTCTTGAGCACCTGGGGCTCGAGGTCGGAGTCCCCGGACTGAAGCATCTTGGTGTATCGCTGCAGGTCGGTCTGGGCCTTCTCCATCTCCATGGAGGCTTCGAGCCTGCGCTTGAACGAGGAGCGAGAGATGCCGGTCTGCAGGACGCCCTTCCAGGCTGGGTCGATGAAGATGGCCTTGAGCAGGTTGGCGTCGAAGCCTTCGCCCTTGGCCCAGGCCTCCCACTTGTGGTGATCGAGCGCGGTGCCGACGCCGGTGGTGACGACCTCATTGGCGTACTTGAGCCCGTAGTGGGTCAGGAAGGAGGGCTTGGGGCCGTCGCCGCCCATGGCCTGCTCCACCTTCTCCAGCTTCTTGCCCCAGGGGGTCTTCTTCATGCCTTCGCCGAGGAAGGACATGGCGCCACCCTTGGCTGCCCCCAGCAGGGTCTCTTTGGCGAGGTACTTGAAGAGCTCGCCCTCGCCCCCGCCTTCCCAGACCTGCTCGCTGGTGATCACGGCGGACAGCAGGCTCTGGGCACCCTCGGTCACGGTCTGCTCCAGGGCCTCCTTGGCGACGACCTTGAAGCTCTTCTTGGCGCCCTCCACGGCCAGGCCCTTGGCGGCGGCCATGGCCCCGGCGGCGGCCTTCTGGAACTCGCGCATGCCGCCGAGCCCGGCGGTGGCGGCCTCCAGTACGCCCTGGGCCAGGTCGATGCCGGCCTGCTCCCAACCGTAGCCGTTGCCCGACAGCGCGTACTTGGCGATCATGGACACGGCGGTGACCGCCATGGAGGCCAGGAATTTGACCAGATACGCGATCCATGCGGCCGAGAATGCCTGCCCACCGGGGATGATCATGCAGACCACCGCGCCGATGGCCTGGATGGCGGTGACCACGTAGTCGGTGGCCTTGTCGCGCACTTCCCGGTAGTTCTTCTGGTCCTGCTCCTGCCAGCCGGCCAGCTCCTTGAGGTCTTCGAAGGCGTGGGGGTCCTTCAGCTGGCCGTCAGGGGTGAACATGTTCTCGATGTCAGCCATGTGTTGGTTGAGCAGCGAGCTGTTCGAGTGGGCCCCCAGCATCTCCAGGCCGTCCATGAAGACGTTGCCGATGGAGTTGATGACGCCGCTGCGCTCGAAGTCGTAGCGCATCCGGGCGCGCTCGAGGTACTCCGCCGGCGTCGTGGGCTTGCCCATGAGCAGCATGCGCATCTCGAAGCCTTCGGAGCCGGAGAAGTCCCCCTCGACCCACTCCGACAGGGTCTGGTCCACGCCCAGGACGTCCTTGGACAGGGCCTCGAAGCGGCGCGCGAAGGCCGCCCGCTGCTCGGGCGACATGTCGTTGACCTGCTTCAGGATCTTCTTGGCCCGCTCCTCGTCGGTGCCCGCGCCGTGCATGGCGTAGGCCAGCTCCAGCTCGGGATCGGCCTCGCCCTTCTCGGCCAATTGCTCGAAGAACACCCGCTCCAGGCCCTCCATCTCTTCGCCCAGCATGATCTGCAGGGCGCTCTGACCGCTGCCGCCCACGTCGGCGTACTCGCCTCCTTCCCCGCCGAAGGTGGCGTTGAAGTAGGTCTTGAGGCGGTCGAAGTCGGCCTTCGTGCGCCCGCCGCGGCCCTCGCGTGCGGCCTTGAGGGGTCTCCTCGATGAGCTTCTCGTCGGTGCCCCAGCCGTCCGCCGCGTACTCCAGGCGCCAGGCGTCGGCGGCGGCCTTGTTGCCCATGACCTCCGCGTCGATGACCTTGAACTCGGGGGAGTCGGTGGAGAAGTCGCTGACGACCTCCTGCATGAAGGAGCCACCGTCGGAGAGGTGGGCGTTGTAGTACTGGATGGCCTCCTGGACCTGAGCCGGGGTGAGCTTGTCCATGGCCTTGAGGAAGTCGTCCTCCTCGGTGCCCCAGGAGGAGAAGTCCCACCAGTCGCCCGAGCCGTGGATGGCCATCTTCATCTTGACGGCCGCGATGTGGGCCGGGTTGGCGTCGGCCACGCCGGTGGCGGGGTTGATCTCGGTGATGGCGTCCACCATGGCCGCCTCGTTGGTGCCGAGATCCGCCTTGACCTTGTCGAGGAAGTCGCGGCCTTCGGGGCCCTTGACCAGCTTGGTGCGCTCCTCTGGGGTCAGGTTCTCGAGGGTGTTGAAGATGAGGTCCTCGTCCTCGAACATGGCGCGGTCCGAGTACTCCAGCAGGAACTCGCGCATGCCCTCGACGCGGTGCTCCTTGGACATCATCATCAGGGCGATCTTGCCCTCGTTGTGGTCGGTGAAGTGGCTCTCCCACCAGCCGCCCGGCGCGAAGCCGTCCTCGGGCTTCCACTCGCCCAGGCCCATGTCCTCGCGCATCTGGGTCTCGAGATCCTTGCCGAAGTGGCGCCGGTACTCGACCTTGACCAGCTCGATCTCCTCGGGGGTCAGGCCCGACAGCGTCTTGAGCACGGTCTTCTCGTCGTCGCCCCAGCCGTCGATGGCCTTGAACAGGGAGTTGGCCGACTCGGAGACCTTGGTCTTCTTCTCCTGGATCAGCTTGTTGAGTGCGTTGCCGTCGGCCACCGCCAGCTTGTAGATCTCCTGGGGTGACTTGTTCTTGTTGGCCGGGTCTTTGCGCAGGTCCTTCATGCGCTGGGTGATGGCCAGCTCGCGGCATGAGTGATCCAGCTCTTCGCGCCGGTTCACGCCCGCGTCGTGGTCACGGGCGCTGTCCATGAGCGCCACGGCCATGGCCTTCTCGTCGCCGCCGAGGTGCTTCTTGATGAGCTCCTGCAGCGAGAGCACGTTGCCCTTGGAGTCGGTGATCTGCACGCCCCGGGGCGGCGGAGCGCCCATGCGCTTATCCAGCTCCATCAGCTCCTTGGGGTTGAGGCGCGTCAAGGCGCCGAGCAGGGCGGCGTCGCTCACCCACAGGGCGGAGTCGAGCTCCTCCTGAAGCATCTGGACTGATTCATCGATCTTGGCGTTGTCGACCGGGTAGTTTCCATTCGCGTCCGTCTTCGTGGCGTTGATACGGCCCTTGATGGCCATGACGTCCTTGTCGATCATGTTGCCGTAGAAGGAGGCCGCGATGGCGCCGGCCACCAGCGCGCCGCCGATGGGACCGAGCACGGAGGAGACCACGACGACCGCGACGACGGCCACGGCCGCCTCGAAGAAGGTGGGCCGCATGGCCTCGTCGATCTTCTCCTGCAGCTTGCCGCCGAACTTCTTGTCCAGCAGCTTGAGCTCCTCCTCGGAGCAGTCCTTGAGCAGGGCCTTGATGCGATCCCGGTCCACGGTGAACCAGGAGTCGAACTCGTCCTCCAGTTCCCTGGCCTTGTAGTCCACCCGCTCCTTGGTGATGTACTGGTTGCGCTCCTCGTAGGGCAGGCCGGCGGCCTTGCGGGCGGTGGCGAGCTTGTTGTCGAAGTCGCTGTGGATGTCGCCGCCCGTGCTCCCGAGGGCTTCATCCACGAGCCGGGGGTACTTGGCGTACAACGCGGCGAGCTGGTCGTGGGGCAGGCGCTCGATGATGGTCTTGACCCGCTCCTCATCCACCCACAGGAGGCTGCCGTCCACCTCGGCGGAGAGGGCCTGGTGGGCGCGCTCCACCTCCTGGTCGAAGAACTTCACCTGGTGCTCGGCATGCTTCAGCAGCATCCCGAAGTCACCCTCGTTGAGGCCCTTGGCGAGCTTGTACTGCTCGACCGCGGCCTTGTAGTCGGGGCTCTCCTTGTCGGGCAGGGATTTGAGGATGTCCTGCAGGGCCCTGGAGTCGTCGTTGCTCATGCCCTCGGGCAGCATGGGCACGGGCTCGAACTTCTCGGCCTTGTCGATCAGGGCCATCAGATCGATGTACTCGGGGTCGTTGTCCCCGCTGGCGCCGTTGCCCACGCCGATGAAGTTGAGGGCCTTGCGCCCCCAGGAGGTGGCGTTGTTCTTGTTGAAGGTCTCCTTGAGGGCCTGTTTGAGGGCCTCGGCGCCCTCCGGGTACTCCTGGAGGATGCGCTGGAAGGCCGCCGGATCGTTGCCGTAGCGCTCCACCATCTTCTTGATGGCGTCGCGGTCGCCCTCCTTGACCTTCTTGCGCAGCTCCTCGGCCTGGGTACGGGCCTGGGTGGTCAGCTCGCGCTGCTGCTTGGCCTCGGCGTTCTTCTTGTTGACGTGGGCCACGAGATCCGTGGTGCTGAGGTCATAGAGGCGCCCGAGCTCGGCCAGGCGGCGGCGGCGCTCGTCGGGGTCCTTGATCTCCTTGATCTTGTCGAGCTGGGCGTCGACCTCGGCTGGGACCTCCTTGGCGGGGGCCTGGAGCATGCCGTTCTTCTGGGCTTTGTCGAGGATCGTGTCGAGCTCGCCCTCGGTGAGCTTGAACTTCGTGGTGAGCTCCGCCAGCTTCTGGGCCTGCTCCACCGGGGGCAGGGAGAGGATCTTCTGGTACTCGGCGGCGGCCTTGAGGTTGGTGGAGGAGGTCTTGGCGGCCTTCTGGAGCTCTTTGACGTCGCCCTTGAAGCCGCCCCAGTCAGCGAGCTGGGCCAGGAAGGCGGCGCGCTGGCTGGGGGGCAGGGACTGGGCCGCGGCCACCTGCTGCTCCAGGGCGCCGGTCATCACCTGCCCGTCGCCACCGAGGGTGCCGGCCAGGAAGGCGCGGGTGATCTGCTCGCCGGGTGATACAGTGCCATCGGTCTTGATGTATTGAACCAGCTTGTTCAGCTCGGCCAGGCGTTGGTCGGGCGGGAGGTCCTTGGCGAAGGCCATGCGTTGGGCCAGGCCGTCGGGGGAGTTCGGGTCGGCCGAGGCGCGAGGGTCGGTGCTCTTGAGGTCCAGGACGAGCTGGTCGTCCTTGGCGTTGGCCTTGAAGTCGTCGGATTTCTTGATGAGGGCCAGCAGCTCGATCTTGTCCTCGCCGTCGATCCCCACGAGCTTGCCGCCCGAGGCGTTGCGGCGGCCATCCACGAGGGCCTCGAGGCCGCCTGGCAGGGTCTTGTCCAGCTCGGCCAGCTCGCGGGCGTTGCAGCCGTAGAGCAGGTCCAGCACGGCCTTGTCCGACATGTGTTTGCCGGAGAGATACGCGTTGAGTGTGTCGCGTTTCTTCGCGACCATGTCCTCGCGCAGGGTCAGCCCGGACAGGCTGCCGGGGGCCGGGGAGGTCTTGTCGACCCCGTTGAGCGCGGCCTGGTTGTCCTGCATGCGCTGGGTGGAGGCGGCCCAGAACCCACCCACCTGGCTCGGGGGCTTCTGGAGGTGGGCCGTGATGTGCGGTGGGAACTTCTGGTTCTCGTCCACCGCCCGCTCACCGTTGAGCAGGCGCGCCATGTTGCTCGGCGACACATCGTATTGCTTCGCCATGGATTGCAGCATGGCGTAGGCCTGGTCCCTGCCTCCCTGCCACTGGGTGGCCTTGATGAACTTGTCGGTGTCCGCGACCTCTTTCTCGAGGCTCTCGGCCTTCTTGACGGCCGCCGCGGTGATCGGGTCCTGCTGGAAGCGGGAAGCGTCCGTCACCATGATGGAGAAGGCGTCGTCGTCCTTGGAGAGCTCCTCGATGGTGGGCGGGACCTCGCTGCTCTTGCGCTCGTTGGTCCCGGTCTGGGCCAGACAGGCCGCACGGAGCTGCTGGTACTCCTGCAGGAACATGGAGCGCTCGGCCGGGGTCATGCCCTGCATCAGGTGTTTCACCGCGCTCTTGCTGGGCCCGAAGGGGCTCTGCAGCTCCTTGAAGAGCTCGTCCCGCCGCTGGGTGTAGTTGTTGTCGGCGTGGACATCGACCTGCTGCAGGGAGAAGTCCTTGGCGTGGGCGTTGTAGGCCTCGGCAGCGTTCAGGAATTCGATGCCCTTGTCCTCGTCGTCACCCTGCAGGGCGTCGTAGAAGGCCTCGCGCAGATCTGGCAGGGGATCGCCATCGACGGTGACACCCTGGGCCTTGGCCTTGTTGTACTCGCGCACGAACAAGGCCCGCTCGGCCGCGGTCATGGTGGCGAGGATGCGGAGGATCTCGGCGTCGTCGTGCTTCTCCACGATCTGCCCGAGCAGGGCGTTGTGCTTCTGGATGTAGGCCGGATCGTTGGGATCGCCCAGCGCCTTCTGGCGCGCCTTCTGCTCGGCCTCGGTGAGCTGCTGGTCCTTGGTCGGGTCGACGTTCTGCTTGAACTTGCGGATGTCCTCGTTGAGGCTGCCCGACGGGACCCGGGTCAGGTAGTCGGCGAACTCCTCCGGGGTCATGTGGTGCTTGGAGGCGGCGGTGAGGAACTCGTCGCGGCCCGCGTCGGTGCCACCGCCCCAGCGGGAGAGGTCACCCGAGGCCTGGTTCTCGTGGAAGCGCCGCTGCTGCACGACCCGCAGCAGCTCGTCCGGGCTCATGCCCATCTTGCGGGCCAGGTCCTCGACGCTCTTCTTGAGCTCGGAGGCCGGGCACTTCTCGGGGTCGGTGAGGGGCGTCGAGATCGGCCTTGAAGGCGGGGTAGGTCTTCTTGGCTGCCTCGAAGCGGGCGTTGGCCTCTCCCATGGCCTTCTTGTAGGTGTCCTGGATCTGCAGGATCTCCTCGGGCTTCTTGCCGAGGTCCTCGGCCAGCTTCTCGAGGGCCTTCTTCTGCTCCGCCTCCGGCAGCATCTCCACGGCCGCCAGGGACAGGACGATGTGGTTCTCGATGGTGACCTGCTTCTGGGCCGCCTGGATGTCCTTCTCCTTGAGGCCGGAGTACCCCATGATGCGGTGATACGCGGGGCCGCGCTCGTCTTCGGGCAGGGCGTTGATCCGGTTCAGCTCGGCCTTGAGGTAGGCGCTGGGCTCGGAGATGGTCTTGCCGGTGGCCGGGTCCTTGTGGATGGAGGGCTTGTACAGCTCGCCGATGAGGTCCTTGGCCGTCTTGCCCGGCGGTGGGTTGGACAGCTCGCCCATGGCCTGGTCACGAGAGAGGCCGTGGGCCTGGGCGTAGGCGTCCACGTAGGAGGAGGCGTCCTGGATGGGGATGGGCGTGGCGGTGCCGTTGGCGTCGGTGCCACCCAGCGCGGCGGCCAGGGCTTTGTTCTGCTGGCCGCGCTCGAGCATGGCGTCGGCGTCGTGCTGCTTTTTGTCGATCTTCTGTTGCAGATCCGAGTTGAGCAGCTCGTTGTAGGCGTCGCCCTGCTTGAAGAGCTCCTTGCCCCACTTCTGGTACGGGTCGCCATCGCAGCCGTCGAGGAAGGACTTGAACAGGCTGACGCCGTCCTCGTCCACGAGGTTCTTGTCGGCCTGCATGGCCGCGATCTCGCGCGGGCTCATGTCCTTGAGCAGGGCGTAGGCCTCGTCGTCCTCGACGATGGACTCATCCAGCTTGGACCGGAAGGCGTTGACCTTCATCTGGTACTTGATGAGGTCCATCATGGCCTTGGCTTTGTCGGGTCCGTCCGGCATCTTGTTGATCGCGTCCGGGTCCGTGACCAACTTCTGGGCCTTCTCATTCTCGCCGATGCCCGCGGCCCGTTTCATGGCCTTGAGCTTCTGCTCCTCGGTGGTGTCCTCGGTGGGGTGCGTGCGGTCGTATTCGAGCAGCTTGGCCCTGGCCGCGGCCAGCTCCGGCGGACACTTGTCCGGCGAGCAGTTGCGCAGCATCGCCATCATCTCTTCGGGGGTGCACTGGTACTGGCGCGACCACTCCAGGAGCTGATCGTAGGCCTTGTCCCCGGGCAGGCCGAGCTTCTCGCCGTACTTCTGCCCCTCGCTCTTGCGGAACTTCTCGGCCTGGTAGCGCCGGAGCTGATCCACGGGCACGCCGGTGAGGCGCGAGATCTCATTGAGCTTCTGCTCCAGGGCGTCGCCCGTGAGATCCTTGGTCTGCAGCTCCTCGATGGCCTTCTTGAGGTTGGTGGGCACGCCCTTGGGGGTGGCCTTCATGTAGCCGGCGAGGGCCTCTTCGGTGCGCTTGTTCTCGGCGGCGTAGGCCTTGCGGAGCTGCTCGGCGCTGAGGTTGAGCTTCTTGCCCAGCTCCTCGAGCTTCTTCTGGCGCTCCTCCTCGGTGAGCTTGTTGTTGTTGAGGATGCCGCTGGCGCCGTTGAGGGCTTGCTCCTTGGTGTCGCGGTTCTTGTAGGAGAGCCTGAGGTCCCGGAACGGCATCCCGGTCATGTTGGTGAGGTTGACGTAGGCTTCCCATTGCTTGTCGGGCGGCAGCTTCTCCACGCCATCCAGTTGGGTCTTGAGGGCCTCGTTGGCCACCGGACCCTTCACCAACCCGTCGCCCTCCTCGCCGGCGCGCATCAGGGCGCCGAGCATGGCCCTGGGCGGCATGCTGGCCATGATCTTGTCCAACTCTTCGCGGCGCTTGTTGGCGTCGGGGATGGCGTGGATCGCCTTGAGGTCGGCGGCCAGCTTGGCCGGGTCCGGCGCGCTCTTGTTGGCGTCGTAGTTGGCCGGACCCTTCTTCTTGAGTTGGCGCCGTGCCTCGGCTTCGGTGACGCCGGAGGTGGTCTGCAGGGTCTTGACGTAGCTCTCCACCTCGGTCACGGTGATGTTCAGGTTGCCCGCGATCTCACGGTTGTCCTTGACCTTGGACTCGGCCTCGTTGGCCTGCTTCTGGCACTGCTCCAGCAGCGCCTTCTGAGTGTCGCCGCCGGTGTACTTCTTCTTGTAGTCCTCGTCGCTCTGCTTGGCGGACTGGACGTGTTGCATGTAGGGCTTGAGGTCGTCGGGGACCTTGCCGTTGGGGTCCAGCAGTTGCAGGCGCTCCAGCATGCCGTTGGGGTTGAGGCCGCGGTCCTTGCCGAGGCGGTAGAGTTGGTCCTGGGCCTTCTGGCCCGCCTCCGGGTCCTTGGGGTCGAAGCCGAGGTACTGGATGGCCCTGGCCTGGAATTCCTTGCGCTTCTGGTCCTCGTTGTAGCGCTTGAGGTCCTCGACCGAGGGGCCGCCGGGCTGCTTGGAGAGATCCTCCATCTGCTTGGCGGTCAGGGGCTTGCCCTTCATGTCGGCCGGCAGGTTGGTGGCGACCTGGGTCACCTTGGCGTCGAACCTGGCGTTCAGCTCCTGGATCTTCTTCTGGACCGCCGCTTCGGACTGGGGCTTGGGCTGCTGGGACTTGGCCAGCTGCTCCAGCAGCTTGGCGCGGTCCTCGGGCGCCATGTCGCGGGCCTTGGAGAGCTGCATGAGGAGGTTGTCCTCCTCGATCTTCTTGGCCTTGACCTTGTCCTCCGGGGTCTCCTTCCTGGGGGTGGCCGGCGCGTTGGGATCCACGGGCTTGCCGGTGGTGGGATCCACCTTCTTGCCGGTGGCGGTGTTGAGGTCCACCGGGCCGAGCTTGGCGTCCTTCTCCTTCTGCTTGGCCTCCTCCTCCTTCTTCTTCTTGTCGTCCTTGAAGTCCTGGTCCTTCTTCTTGAGGTCCTCCGGGGGAGAGGTCCTCGTCGCCCTCCTCGAAGGGCCTGGCGCCCACGGGCAGGTAGACCAGCTTGGCCTTGACCCCGACGCCGTCGGCGATGATCTGGAAGGCGTAGGTGGGCTTGGCCAGCGTGTCCATGGCCTTCTGCATCAGATCGAGCTTCTTCTCGGCTTCCTTGATGTCGGCTTGCTTCTCGGTGAGGCGCAGCTTCTTCTGCTCCTCCTCCTTGAGGGCTTTGTCGCGCTTGCGCTCGGCGGTCTTGTGCTTCTGGTCGTTGAGGCTGATCTGGCGCTTGACCTCGGCGCGGCGGGTGGCCCAACCCTTGGCGGTCTCGTCGGAAGCCACGTTCGGGCCGGTGTCGGTGCCCGCCTTGTCCTTGGCGTCCTTGGGCGCCGCGGCGGCGTCGGCCATGACCTTCTTGCGGGCGGCGATCTTGCTGTCGAGCCCCTTGAGCTCGGCCTTCGCCCGGCCCTGATCGCTGTCGATGTCGGACAGGGCCTGCTTCTGCGCCGCGATCTCGGTCTTGAGACCCTTGAGGCGGTCCTTCAGCTCGGTCTCGGCCTTCTTCTCCTTGTCGAGGACCTTGTTGTCCTTCTCGTGCTTCTTCTTGATGTCTTCGAGCAGGGTCTTGCAGATCTCGGGGACGTTGGGCGGGCCGTGGGCACCGCCGCCGCCGCTCTTGAGCTTCTTCTGCAGCTCGGAGATCTGCTCGTCGAGGGCCGTGATCTCCTCGTTCTTCGCGGTCTCCTCGTCGTTGATCCGGGTGTTGTCCCGCTGCAGCTTGTCGATGGTCTTCTGGAGGCCTGCGATCTGCTTGGGGAAGCGCCCGGCGACGCGGGTGAGGAACTTGACGTTGTTGTCGGCGTCGGGGCTGGCGGGCTGGCCGCCGCGGCTCTTGGCCGCCTGGGCCTTCTTGCCCAGGTACTCCTTGCGCTTCGCCGCCCGGGCCTTGGTGTCCTCCTGCTGGGACTGGACCTTGCCGACGCGCTCCTGCTTGCCGCCCAGATCGAGCTGGATCTTCGCGATGTCGTTGTCCAGGAACTCCACGTCGAGCTCGATGAAGCCCTTCTGGATGGTCAGGCGCTCGATCTCGGCGCGGATCTCCTTCTGGGACATGGGAGGCTCGGCCTTCTCCGCGCCGGCGCCCTTGTTCTCCTTCTCGTCTTCTTTCTTCGTGGCGTCCTTGGCGGCTTTTTTATCGTCGGCGCTGGCCTGTGCCGCGTCGTCGGGGGCGGGCTGGGCGGTGTCGTCGAGGGTGCCCGCGTCGTCCCTTTTCTCCTTCTTCTGGCCCTTGTTCTGGCCAAGCAGCTCGCCGGCCGGAGGCGCCTGGCCGGGGCCGCCCGCGGGCCGCTCGCCCGGGCGGGGGAGATGCTGCGCCTTGCCGGGCTTCTGGGTGAGGGGATCGTGGGGACCTTCGAGGACCGGCAGGCCGAAGGAGGGCTTGGGGAGCCCGAGGGTGAGGCCGAGCTCCAGATGGGCGTCAGGCAGGTCGAGCTCCAGGTGCAGCTCGAGGTTTTCGCCCTGGGCCTCCTCCGGCGCGTCGGCCGGCGCCTCGAGGGCGCGGCCCCCGCGGCGCAGGGCCTTGGGGCCCAGGGCCTCGAGCACCTGCTCTGGCTTGGGCACGCCCTTGTGGGAGAGGTGCAGCAGGTGGCCACGCTCCTTGGGCTCCAGGGCCGCGAAGGCGCGCCCGAGCTGGTCGGGTTCGTGCTCGCCGTCGTCGGAGGCGGGGGGCGTGGCGGCCCCCTCGACCACCTGGCGCAGGCGCTCCTCCGGGGTCAACTCGGTGTCCTCGTCCTCCTGTCCGGGGCTGCCATCGTCCCGGCCTGGGCGACCACTGGCCTTCCGCTCGTCGTGGGGCTCCTCGCGCCTGGGGGAGGGGCGCGCGCCCGGGCCGGCCTGGCGGCCGCGTGGGCCGCGCGCACCCGGCTCGCGCTCGCGGCGGCCTCGTTCGTTCTCCTCCTCCTCTTCGGGCTTGGGCAGCCTGGTGGCGATGACGCCGACGAGCGTGGTGGCGACGTCGATGGGCTCGATCTGTTGGCGCTCGCGGTCACGTCCGCCGCGGCGATCCTCACGGCCGCGTCGCTCGGGTCGTCCGCGGGAGGGGGTGGGGCGCGGGGCACGGATGGGGGCGCGCAGCAACGCGGGTGCGGAGGCGTCGACGGTCGCGCGCTGCCCGGATGGGCCAGCGTCGGTTTGCTTGGCGAGGCGGGCTTCGGACCGGGGGCTGACCGGCTCGCGCATGGGGGCGTCGAGGGCGGCCACGGCGCGACGGGCCATGCCCTCGGCCTCGACTTCGGCGCGATCCGTGGGCGCGGAAATCTGCAGGCCCGAAGGGGTGGGCAGGCGGCCCTCATCGGCCTGGACCACGTGGGACAGCTCGTGGGCGAGCAGCTCTTCGCCGGCGGGGCTCTCGGGCGCCCAGCGGCCTGGACCGAAGTAGAGGTCGGCGCCCGTGGCGAAGGCCTTGGCCTCGATGGCGGTGGCGGTGCGGGAGGCCTCGGGGTCGGTGTGGACGCGCACGTGGGAGAAGTCGTGGCCGAAGACCCGCTCCATGCGGGCGCGCACGGCCTCGGGCAGGGGGCGGCCCCCGCGCCGGGCGAGGCGGCCGAGGTCGGCGGTGGGCAAGCCCGCGCGGGCGCGCAGCTCGTCGTGGACCATGGCGCGCAGCACGGTCATGGAGCCGGAACCGGGCAGGCGCTCCTGGGGATCCACACCGGCCAGGCCCAGGGCCACGGTCTCGGCCGTGGTGGCGGCCAGGCCTTCGGGCGCGGGGCTGGCGAGGGCGTCGACGAGCTGCTGGTTGCCCAGGGCGTCCTGGATACGGCCCACGGCGTGCTCCGCCGGGCGCTGTCCGGGCTGGACGGCCTCCTGCCGTTCCGGGGAGACGGTCTCCTGTACGGAGGCGAGGGACCTGCTGCTGCGACGCTTCTTGAGCTCGCGTTCACGCTGACTCATGGCTGCTCCCACGGGTGGAGAGGGCAGACGGAGGGAGCCAGGACCGCGCGGGGGGGCGCGGCCAGCTCCTGGAGGTGTGCTGTGGCCCCGCGGCCGGCCACGGCGGAGCACAGGCTCCGCGCGGCTGCGGCGTCAGGGGCCTGATGGGCGGCGGTCGGGGCCCGGTTCGTTCGACCGCCGCCGGCTGTGCCGCCGGCGGCGTCGGGTTGTGGGCCGGGGTCGTCGTCCCCCTTGGAGGACGCGGCCTCCGTGGCGGCGGGCTGTGCGCTGACGGGGCGCGCCGTGCGGGGCGCATCCGAGATGTGGGGGGCGCCAACGATGACGGGACGCGCGATCCGGGGCGCGGGGGCATCGACCCGGCGCCGGACCGGGGCCCCGCCTGGCAGGGCAGTGAGCTTGGGCAGCGCGACCTTGGCGGGCTTGGCGGCGCCGCCTTGCTTGGCGGCCTGCAGCGCCCCCGGGACCTTGGCGGGCTTGGTGCAGGCCTCGCGCAGGGCGGCGGAGGGGGGCTGGATCTTGAGCCGGGAGGGCTGGAGGCGATCCGCGCGCGCTTCGGCCGCCAGGCGACCAGGGGCGATGGGCTTGGCGATCCTGGGAGAGGCCGGCAGAAGCGGTGCGCAGAGGAGGACACGCGGCGCGCGGGCGCTCAGGGCGGGGGCGCCTTTCTGCTGCTTGGCCCGCGGCGCCACGGGCAGGAGCGCGATGCGGGCTGGCGACGGGGCCGGGCGCGTGTGGCAGTGCTGCAGCTTGCCAGGCTGCATTTTTCCGGTCGCCATGTCGCGCTGACACCTCACGCACACCTCGGACCCGGAGTCACCTGGGGAGGATAACCTGAGCGGCTCCGGTTCGATCCTCAGACTTCACCAGCCGGGGACCGCCCGCGGGGGCCCGTCGCCCCCGGAACCCACGATGCCTGGCGGAACCCGTCCTTTTCGCGGCTTCTCGCCCGCTGGACGCGGGCACCGGGCGCCAAGGCCCCCCGCAAAGTTGCCATATTGCGCCCAGCCCCCCCCCTGAAGTTGCCACTGCGTGGCCCCGTGGGGGAGGTCGTGAAGGAATAAAGCAACTTTTCGGGTGCCTCCCTCGTCGGCGAGGCGCCGAACGGCAACTTCAGGGGTACCCTGGGCGGGTTCTGGCAACTTCGGGGGGTACCCTGGGCGCTCAGGGGCACGCTCCCCGACCCGAATCGTCGGGTACAGAGCTATCAGCTTTCAGGTATCAGGATTCAGCAAGCACATTCTTCGCGAGTCACCCCGCTCGGTCCCGTTCACCCCGAGGGTGAAGGGCGCGAGCGCCGGCTGCTGCCCGAAGGAGCTGATTGCTGACGGCTGATACCTGACGGCTTCGTCGGCGGAGCCGACGATTCGGGTCACCGACACTCCGCGGCTACGCAGCGACGCCCCGGCGTGCCGGCGCCGGGCGTCAGCCCCGCTCCCCCACCAGCGCGCAGCCCAGGGCGGCCACGGTCTGGGGGCTCTCCGGGACGTGCAGCGGGTGCCCGAGGGCGGCCTCCAGCAGGGGGGCCAGCGCGGCGTTGAGGGCGCCACCGCCGGCGAAGAGCAGCGGGTCCTCCAGGGGCAGGGTGCGGGCCAGCCCGGCGGTGCGCTGGGCGATGGCGGTGTGGATGCCCAGGGCGATGGCGTCGCGATCGCGGCCGCGGGCCACCAGGGAGACCACCTCGGACTCGGCGAAGACGGCGCACATGCTGGAGAGCTTCTCGGCGCGCGGGGCGCGCTGGGCGGCGGCGATGAAGGCGTCGCGCTCAAACGCCAGGGCGGTGGCCATCACCTCCAGGAAGCGCCCGGTGCCGGCGGCGCAGCGGTCGTTCATGGCGAACTTGCGCACGCGCCCGGCGGGATCCAGGGTGACCACCTTGGTGTCCTGGCCGCCGATGTCCACCAGGGCGCGGCAGCCGGGCAGCAGGTGCGCCGCGCCGGTGGAGACGGCCTTGATCTCGGTGATCACGGCAGCCTCGGGCCAGTGTTCGGCGAAGAGGTGGCGGCCGTAGCCGGTGCAGGTCAGGCGATCCCAGGTGAGATCTGCGAGCAGCGTGTGGCAGACCTGCAGCGGGTCGTACGTGGTGTCCACGACCCGCCGCAGGGCTGGCTCCCGGGCGTGGGGGGGGGCCCCCGGGGGGGGACGGCGGGGGCGGGGGGGGCCGAGGGGG
>JBDRKM010000336.1:0-15819 GCA_043814015.1 Pseudomonadota bacterium | reverse complement strand
CGCCGCAGCCTGCGCGGGCGCCTCAAGGCCGGCCTCGAGCGCGCCCTGCAGGGCTCGGGCGACCCGGAGGAGCTGCGGCGCGCCCCCGCCTACGGCGCCCTCAGGGACGAGCACCAGCGCCAACGCGCCGACGCCGGCGGGCCCGCCCGGTGGGCGCCGGGGAGGTCGGTGGAGGAGGTCCTCGCCCAGGCCGAAGCCGCCCTGCCCGCGGCCGAAGAGGGCACGCGCCACGACGAGTGGGACGACGCGCTGCAGGCCTACCGCCTCGGCGCCACCCGGGTGATCGAGCGCCCAGCGCCCTCGGGTCCCTTGTCCAGCCACACGCGCCTGGTAGCAGCCAACGGGCGCCGCATCGCCGAGGTCCGCCGCCAGTTCGAGGCCCTGCGCCTGGAGGAGCGCTGGCTGCACGGCCAGCTCGACGGCACCGACCTCGACCTGGACCGCGCCATCACCGCGTTCTGCGATCTGGCCGCCGGCCAGGACCCCGACCCACGCATCTCCAAGCGCTGGCAGCGGCAGCGACAGCCCGTGGCCCTGCTGCTGCTGGTGGACCTCTCCGGCTCCACCCAGGGCCACGTGGTCCACCTGGAGCAGGAGGCCCTGGTGCTGCTGGCCGAGGGCCTGCAGATCCTGCGCTTCCCCCACGGCCTGTACGGGTTCCACGACGACGGCGCCGAGGCCTGCTGGCTGGAGCGCCTCAAGGGCTTCGACGAGGGCTACGAGGAGGCCGTTCTCAAGCGGATCTCCAACCTGCAGCCCGGCGGCGCCACCCGGCTGGGCGCCTTCCTGCGCCACGGCGCCCTGCTGCTGGCGCGGCGACCCGAGCCCCGCCGTGTGCTGCTGGTGCTCTCCGACGGCAAGCCCGACGGCCGCGCGCCCTACCAGGGGGCCTACGGCATCCGGGACTCCGCCATGGCCGTGGCCGAGGGCGCCCGCCTGGGCGTGCACACCTTCTGCGTCGGCCTGGATGCGGGGCACGACGCGCCGGACTACCTCAGGCGCATCTTCGGGCCGGGGCGATTCCTGGCCCTGACCAACGTGGACCAGCTCCCCGCGCGCCTGCCGGACGTGCTGCGTCGCCTCGTGAGGTGAGCCTTGACCTCCCGCTACCACGCCCTCGAGATCCTGCAGCAGGGCCTGAGCGACCGCTGCCCCGAGCCCCTCTTCCAGGCCGTCACCGAGCGCCTCGCGCCCTGGCGACCCGAGCCTCCGGTCTTCTTCCGCTTGAGCACGGCGCCTCCCCCGCTCGACGGTGGCGAGCCCTCGGCCGAGCTGCACGTCTGCGTCCTGGTGGGGAACGTCCTGCTGGACGTGCGCGCGGCCACCGATGGGTTCTCCGAGTCCCTGATCCCCCTGCGGGCCATCGACCGCCTGCGGCTCATCCGCAAGCCGGATCGCGACCAGATCGAGATCCGCCACGGCGACTGCATCTCCTGGATCGAACGCAAGGAGGACGACGCCGCGGGCGCCGATCTCGAGGCGTTCCTGCTGGGGCTGCAGAGGAAGCTGGCGTAGCCCTCAGGGGACCTGGATGAACCCGGGCCAGGCGTCCAGATCCTCGACGAAACCGAAGGTCCAGCCCAGGGGCGCGTTGATGGCCAGGCGTACGTCGCCAGCCGCATCCACCTCCTCGAGGCGGCCCGCCGAGGACCAGGAGACGAGGACGTCGCCCGCGGAGGTGAGGCGCGCGTCTCCGAGGTAATCGACGCGCAGGCAGTCGGGCGAGGTGTAGCGCCAGAGGGGCTCGACCGTGCCGGCGTCGGGGTCCACCGCGAAGCGGTCCACGTGGGAGCAGGCGCCGGTGTCCCGGTTGAAGACGAGGAAATCCCTGTCGGGCAGCCGCTCGATGCTGTGGGGGGACGCGATCAGCCCCGGCTCCGCGGGCACACTGGCGCCCTGCGAACCGAGGGACCACAGCAAGCTGCCGCTGCTCCGCTCGACGGCCGCGACGAGGCCGATCCCCGAGATGCTCACGTAGTAGGTCTCGTCTTCCGGGGAGTAGCTGAGGCCGTTCATGTGGCTCCAGTCCTCCGCGGTGGGATCCCCCGGGAGCCACCCGGTGGGGTACTCCTGGTCAAGATCGGGCTGGAAGTCGTCAAAGACGTTCCAGACCTCCCGGACCTGCCCGTCCAGGCCGATCTCCAGGAGGGTGTCCCCCAGGATACGCCGCACCTGGCCGTCATCGTCGAGCTCCCGCAGGTCCCAGCCGAGGGTCGCCATGGAGCCATCGGGGAGCAGGGCGACGTCGGTGTGCCCTCCCATCGCGACCGCCGCGTCGGAGCGGCGGCCCTCCCACGTGATCCAGCTCAACTGCGCCCCCGTGCTGGGATCCTGGGCCTGCTCGGACGTCAGGAAGGCGCTGCCCACGGCGTCGGGGATGCCGCGCCGCTCGTTGGAGTGGATTCGCGCGGCCCAGAGCACCGCGCCCCGCCGATCGAACAGCACCAGGAAGGAGGTCTCCAGGGTGAGCAGCGGCACCAGGCAGAGGGGACGGTGATCCCCCTCGCCGGCCAGGGTGACCGAGAGGCTCGGGAAATCGGAGTCCAGGCTCCCGGCCCGGTAGCTTCGGGGGGCGCTGCACACCCAGCCGTCGCCATCCCGCGCGCGGATCTGCCAGGTGACCTCCACCTCGGACCCGAGCCCGGCCAGCACGGCCTCCTGGTGGGATCCTGCCGGGCAGGTGGGGCTCTCGAGGGTCACCTCGCCATCGGTGAAGCGGACCTTCGCCTCGCTCGCGAGGACGCTGTCCCAGGCCACGCGCTGAGCCAGGGGGATCGTCGCCGGCGCGGCCTCGATGTCGGTGAAGAGATCGTCTCTGATGGGGCAGTCGCCGGCTGCCGCGCTGTCGTCGGGTTCGTCGGGCGAGCTGTCCTCCGGCGCCCCGTTGCAGCCCCACAGGGCAGCCCCCACGAGCAACGAGCGCGTGAACACACCGCACCCGTGGGGACGTCGGCCCGGTGGCTGCCGGGGAACGGACGTGTTCTGTGCTTCGCTGCTGGAGATGGGGCACCCGGCCGGCCCGGGACGCGGGCCTCGCCAGATGAGCTAACTCCGCCCAGCCTGCCCCGACAGCACCTCGCTCCACTTGATGCGGCCGGTGAGCTGCATGAGCAGGAAGAGGGTGAAGATGCCGAGAATGGTGACCGTGAGCCCGGTGTAGCCCTCCCAGAAGTGGGCCAGGGAGAAGCCCACCAGGTACAGCAGCTGAGCCATGCCCGCCTCCAGGAAGGCGAAGCGGGTGCCCACCACCAGGCGCAGGTAGCTGACCACCAGGATCACGCTGGCGGCGGCGGCGATGCCGAAGGTCAGGCCCACCGCGAGGTGGTCGGCCAGGTACCCGAAGAGCAGGTGGAAGGAGAAGAATGCGGCCGCCAGGAAGAGGTGGTTGACGGGGTGGACCTCGACCTTCTTGAGCACACCGATGACGAAGATCCAGATCATGAAGAAGCCCAGCGAGATGGGCGCCGAGAAGCTCATGTGGGAGGCGAGCACGCCCGGCTGGATGCGCTGGGGCACGACCATGCCGATGCCGTGGCCGGTGACCAGGCCCGAGAAGTCCCAGTCCAGCTTCCAGCCCTGCCCCTGCCGCTCACGGGCGGAGGGGGACATGGTGAAGGCCGGGTAGTCGATCTCGGTGAAGTCGGTGGTCATGGTGAGGCGGAAGTCGCGCACCTCGCCCACGGTCTGGGTCGGCTTGTACTCCCACTGGTCCATGCCTCGGGAGCGGTAGCCGAGGCCAAAGGTGACCGTCTGACCAGGGGTGACGTTCGCCGCCACCTGGACCTGGCCCGAGCCTGGCGAGACAGCGCCGGTACGCTCCTCGCCATCCACCTGGATGTGGAACCCGTCGTACACGCCCTGGTCGCTGGGGAAGTCGAACATCAGGGTGATCACGCCGTCCACCGGCTCATCGTGGACGTAGGTCCAGGTGCCCTGCAGGTCCACATCGTACAGGGAGAACCACAGCAGGCCCTTGCGCCGCTGGTCCAGGTGCATCCCCACGTCCATGTCGGTGGAAGCCATGAAGACCTGCTTGTCGTGGGGCACCTGCACGTCGTAGGTGCGGACGGTGACCTCGCCCTTCGCGGATGTCTGGGTCTCGCGGCGCTGCTCCACCGTGACCCAGTGGAAGTTGAGCGTGGGCGCCTGCTGAGCCAAGGGCTGGCCCCACAGCTCCGCCACGTCGCCGTACAGCGAGCCGCGCTGTTGCGAGGAGCGCCCCTGCATGATGCCGCCGAAGCTGACCCAGGCGATGCTGGTCAGGATGAAGATGAAGATCATGGCGAGGATGCGGGGGATGGCTTTCATGAGGGGCTCCGGGGTGGGGATACGGACGGGGGCGCCGGGCTGGGGCCCCGCATGACGGTAGGCAAGGGGTGTGCCAGCGCTCGCGGGGCTCCTGGCGGCGGCGCCGATCCCAACCTGACCCGGGCATCGCGGGCCTGCTGTGCAGTTCCTCGGCAGATCTCCACCAGGTCGCGCGCACGGCGCGCGCTACCGACGATAGCGGCGCCGCGTGAAGTCCGAGATTCCCCCCAGGCCCGCTACCGACTAGTGCACGCGCCCGGAAGTCCTTGACCACCCCTCCGAAGACCGTCGGCGCGTGCACTGGCGGCCGCGGCTGCGGCCGCCCGCGGGGGAGCGCCCGCAGGGCGCGTGGGGGGCGCGGCCCCCCGGGAAAAAAATGGATAGTGCCGATGCGCCACGTTGCGGCCGGCGCGTTAGCGCCGCCGGAAGTCCCTGGTCAGGGACTTCCGGGCAGCGGCACTAGGGGCCCAGCGGAGCCAGGGTGAGATCGTCGGTGCTCGCTGGCGGCCGCCCACTGGACTGGTTGATGACGGACCAGCCGAAGCGCACCAGGTTGGTGGTGATCAGCAACCGCATGGTGATATTCGGGGCGTTGTCCGGCGGGGTGGTCCAGGCGACGCCGACCTGCGCCCCGGTGGCGGCGTACATCACCGCGGCGATCTCGTCGCCCGTGCCGTACTCACCGTCGCCGTCGTTGTCGTTGTAGGCGATCATCATGCCCCTGGCCTGCTCGATGTCACCCTCCAGTGGCCGCAGGGAGTCGGAGTCCGGCTCGCCGCTGACCTCGACCGCCCAGGGATCGCTGAGGGCCCCGAGGTCCGTCGTCACGGCGTGCTTTCCGGGGAAGTGGGCCGCCAGGCGGGCGTTGGCGCTGGCCTCGTAGGCCACGGTGCCCGCGAACTGCGCGGAGAGGGCACCCTCCACGTTCCGCTCCAGGATGATCTCGCGGTGGTTGGTCACAGGCAGGACGCCCCGGGCCAGCCACGTGTACACGTCGACCGCGTTCCAGCCCTGCGCGGCGCCCTGCTCCTGCAGCTCGACGAGGGGCTCCCCGCCCAGGTACACCAGGCCGTACCAGCTCATGGCGGTGATGGCTTCCTCCGCGTCGCGCTGGTTGTTGTGGTTCGCGTCGTCGAACGCGAAGGCCGCGAAGTTGGCCGCCGTGGTGCCCCAGGTCTCGCTGTCCGTGAGCGCCTCCTCGGGCGGCTTGCAGGGACCCCCGAAGCCCTCCTTCGTGGGGTTGAGGACACAGATCGTGTTGCCCACCTCGGGGAAGGTCTGCCAGTCCTCGCTCACCTGCACGACCACCATGGGCCCCTCGACGCGCTTGGGGGTGTAGAAGCCGAGCATCTCCTGCGGGTCCTCGTGCCCGGTGTCGTCGGTGTCGGTGTCGGTGTCGGTGTCCGCGTCGGCGTCGGTGTCGGTGTCGGTATCCGTGTCGGCGTCGGCGTCGGTGTCTGCGTCCGTGTCGTCCGGGGTCTTGCTGTCGTCGGGGTCTTTGTCGCCGCAGGCACCCGCGAGGAACGGAACGAGCAGGATGGGGAGCAGGAGATGATGACTGCGCATGGGGACATCCTCCGCATGGTGGTCGCGACGGGCGCGAACATGTCAAGAAAACACCCGGAATATTGCCTGCGACGCGGTCGTTTTGGCCGCTCAGGCGTCCGGCGGATGGTAGCTGCCGCCTCCGCCACCGTCAAGCGGGACCCGCGCACCCTGCCGCCCTCCAGCGTCGCCCTCGCTCCGCGGAGCGGGCACGGTTGGTCTGTTCCACCCTTGAAACAACATTTCGAGAGGTTCCCATGACCCGGATCACAGGCACCAGCGTTCAGTCGTTGCCGAACGCTCCGCAACTTCCTACCGGACCACCCCAGCCTGGAGGTCCCATGCCCCTCGGTACCCAGTACGACGAGCGGCACTTCGTCGAGGAGCTGGGCCTGCAATTCGCGCGCATGGGCCAGCCGCGGATGATGGGGCGCATGCTCGCGTGGCTGCTGGTCTGCGAGCCGCCCGAGCAGCCGGCGGCCGCCATCGGGCGGGCGCTGAAGGCCAGCAAGGCCACGGTCAGCACCATGAGCCGCGCGCTGCAGAGCCAGGGCCTCGTGGAGCGCGTGGCGGTCCCCGGTGATCGCCGCGCGCACCTCCGTGCCCGCCCCCAGGGCTGGGCGGCGCTGGTGCGCGCCGAGCTGCGGCCCCTCATCGAGATGTCCGCGATCCTGGAGCGCGCCAGCGGCCACGCCGCCACCGCGGTCCCGACGCGCGCCGCGGCGCTGCGGGAAATCCATGGCCTGCACGCCTACCTGGCCGAGGAGCTGCCCGGGCTCCTCACGCGCTGGGAGGCGAGGAAGGGAGCCTCATGCCGATGCTGATGCGCATCGCCTGGCGCAACATCTGGCGCCAGCGTCGGCGCACGCTGATCACCGCGGGCGCCATGGCGTTTGGCGTGGCCTTCTCCATGAGCACCATCGCGCTGGCCATCGGCCTGTTCGACGACATGTTCCGCATGATGGTCCGCGAGAACATGGGGCACGTCCAGATCCACCACCCGGACTACCCCAAGCAGCGCGCGCTGTACGACACCATCCCCGGGGGCGAGGAGCTGTTGGCCCAGCTCGACGCCCTGCCCGAGGCGGCCGGCGGCACCGGGCGCCTGTTCGGCTACGCCCTGCTGGGCGCTGGCGACGAGGCGGGCGGGGCCCAGCTCATCGGTGTCTTGCCCGCGCTGGAGGAGGCCGCCACAGGGGTCGGGAAGAAGACCCACGAGGGCCGCTTCCTGGGGCCCGCGCCCGCCCACGAGATCGTGCTGGGCGCCGGGCTGGCCGAGAGCCTGAAGGTGGGTGTCGGCGGCGACGTGGTGGCGGTGACCCAGGCGGCCGACGGCTCCATGGGAAACGACCTCTACAACGTCGTGGGTATCGTCCAGACCGGCTCGGTGCTGCAGGACCGCGCCGGCGCCTGGCTCCACCTGGCGGATCTGCAGGAGCTGCTGGTCCTGCCGGGCCAGCTCCACGAGATCGCCCTGGTGGCGCCGGACGACGACCGCGCGCAGGCCCTGGCGACCGCCACGCTGCCCCTGCTGGAGCACGCAGGGCGGCCCGCGCTGACCTGGGAGGCACTGCACCCGGCCGACGGCGCCCCGCCCGCCACGCCGCCCGAGGGCGCCCTGCTGGTGCGCACCTGGCGGCAGATCAACCCGATGATGGCCCAGATCCTCTCCCTGCAGGACGCCTCCATCGGGATCGTGCTGGTGATGGTGTTCTCGGTAGCCGCGCTGGGCGTGCTCAACACCATGCTGATGTCGGTGCTGGAGCGCACCAAGGAGCTCGGGGTGATGGTGGCGCTGGGCCTCAGGCCGCGGCAGGTGGTCCTGCTCGTGCTGCTGGAGACCCTGGCGCTGGCCGCCGTGGCCCTGGTGGGCGGCGTGGCCCTCGGCCTGCTCTTCGACGGCTACCTGGCGTTCATGGGGCTCGATTTCTCCTTCATGATGGACTCCTACTCCTGGGCCGGGGTCGCGTTCGAGCCCGTGATGTACGGCGTCATCCGGGTGCAGGACATCCTCTTCACCGGGATCGGGCTGTTCGCCATCTCGCTGCTCGCGGCGCTGTGGCCCGCGCTGCAGGCCGCCCGCTTGCAGCCCGTCGAAGCCATGCGGCAGGAGTAGCGCCATGCTGTTGCTGAGACTGGCCTTCCGCAACCTGCGCCGGAACACGCGCCGGACCGTCATCACCGCCGTGGCCATCAGCCTCGGGCTGGCCATGCTCATCGTCACCAGCGGCTTCGGGGATGGCGCCCACGGGCAGATGGTCCGCTCAGGCGTCTCGTCCATGGCCGGCCACGTGGTGGTCCAGGGCCGGGGCTGGCAGGAGAGGCGCGAGACGGACATCGCGGTGCCCCACAGCCCCCAGGTCCAAGCGCGCCTCCAGGCCCTGGTGCCTGAAGCCACGGTGGTCCCGCGGGTCTACCTCCAGGGCCTGCTGACCTCGCCCGACGGCTCCGTGGGGGTCGCGCTCTCGGCCGTGGATCCGGTCCTGGAGCCCCGGGTCAACGACGTGCCCGCCAAGCTGGTCGCCGGGGAGTACCTGGACGGCGATCCCAACGCCATCGTCCTGGGCACCACCCTGGCCGAGACCCTCGGGGTCGCGCTCGGAGACAAGCTGGTGCTGATGGTCCAGCACGGGGGCGAGATCGAGAGCCGCCTGCTCCGCGTACGGGGCCTGTTCCGCTACGGGATCGACGAGATCGACGGCTTCTACGCTCAGATCCACATCTGTACGGCCCAGGCGCTGCTGGGCCTGGGCGAGGACGTCACCCAGCTCTCCCTGCACCTGCCCTCGGCCCGCGACGTGGACGCCGTGCAGGCCGGGGTGAGCGCGGCCATGGCGGGCGATCCCGTGGAGGTCCTGCCCTGGCCCGAAGCCCTGCCCGATCTCTACATGTGGGTCGTGCTCGACGAGGCGGGCATGTACGTGTTCGTGCTGATCATCGCGGTCATCGTGGCCATGGGCATCCTGAACACCGTGCTGATGTCCGTGTTCGAGCGGATGCGGGAGCTGGGGGTCATGCTGGCCCTCGGGATGAGCCCCCTCCGTCTCGCGGCCCTGGTGCTCACCGAAGGGCTGCTGCTCGGCCTGTTCTCCACCGCCATCGGCCTCGTCCTCGGGCTGCTGGGCAGCTGGCCCCTGGCGGTCTACGGCTTCGACTACGCCGAAATCGCCGGCGAGAGCCTGAAGTCCATGGAGGCCGCCGGGGTGGCGTTCGAGTCGCTCGTCTACGCGGATCTCTCGGCCTACAAGGTCGCCATCTTCTGCGCGCTCACGGTGGCCATGACCCTGCTCGCCGCCCTCTACCCGGCCTGGAAGGCCGCCACCCTGCGCCCCATCGCCTGCCTCCAGCACCACTAGGCCCCGGAGCTCCCCATGCCCATCGTCAGCATCCAGCAGCTCACCAAGGACTACCGCCAGGGCGATCTGCTGGTGCACGCCCTGCGCGGGGTCGATCTGGCCGTCGAGCCCGGCGAGTTCACCACCCTCATGGGCCCCTCGGGCTCGGGCAAGACCACCCTGCTCAACATCGCCGGAGGCCTCGACGAAGCCACGGGCGGGCACGTGGTGGTGGACGGTGTGGACCTCGCCACCGCCTCGGCCGCCCGCCGCTCCCAGCTCCGCCTGGAGCGCCTCGGCTTCGTGTTCCAGGCCTACAACCTCATCCCCGTGCTCTCGGCCTACGAGAACGCGGAGTTCGTGCTCCTGCTGCGGGGGCTGGACGAGGCCCAGCGCCGGGAGCGGGTGATGCGGGTCCTGCAGCAGGTGGGCCTGGGCGGGATGGAGCACCGCCGCCCCTCCGAGCTCTCGGGCGGGCAGCAGCAGCGCGTGGCCGTGGCCCGAGCCATCGTGGGCGAGCCGGCGCTGGTCCTGGCGGACGAGCCCACGGCCAACCTCGACTCGGCCACCAGCGCGGCCCTGCTGGACACCATGCGCCAGCTCAACGAGACCCTCGGCATCACCTTCCTCTTCTCCACCCACGACCCCAACGTGATGGACCGTGCCCGGCGCGTGGTCAAGCTCGTGGACGGCCAGGTGGCCGAGGACCTCCGAAAATGACCCTCGGCGCCTGGCTGCTGGCCGCCCTGCTGGCCCCCTCCCCCGCCGCCGCGCGCACGCTGGTGGACGCCGAGCGCTGGCGGTTCGATCTCTCCGGCGACCTCAAGACCTTCTCCTACGCCGCTTTCACCTTCGACTGGTACGTGGTGCCCGACGACGACCTCGCCGCCTGGGGCATGGAGCCCGAGCCGCTGATGCCCGAGGACCCACTCGCCATGGGTGCCCTGGACCTCCGCCTGAAGGCCGGCCTCGAGATCGGCAGCCACCTCTCGCTGGACGCCCAGGCCCGCACCGGCGCCAGCTACGCCTCCCAGACCCTGTCGGCCGGCGCCATCAGCCTCGGCACCGCGGGCACCGGCCGCGACGAGGCGGTGGAGATGTCCTGGCAGCCGGTGGACGCCCCGGATTTCGGGGTCGAGGGCCGCGTGGACCGCCTGGCCGCGCGCCTGTCCGTGCCGCACCTCGAGGTCATCCTCGGGCGACAGCCGGTCAGCTTCGGCTCCGCCTGGATCTTCACCCCCATGGACCTGGTGGCGCCGTTCTCGCCCACCGACATCGACACCGAGTACAAACCCGGCGTGGACGCGGTCCGCGTGGACACCTACTTCGGGATGGCCGGCCAGGTCAGCGCCGTGGCCGCCTACGCGGGCGACTGGAGCCTGGACGGCACGGTCCTCGCCCTGCACGGCGGCTGGACCTTCGGCGTCACCGACGTGGGCCTGTTCGCGGCGTCCAACCGCGCCGAGCCGGTCTGCGGGGTGAACGCGGCCGGCTCCATCGGCACCGTGGGCTGGCACGGCGAGGCCACCGTGACCCTCCCCGAGGAGGAGGATCCGTTCGTGCGCGCCGTGCTGGGCGCCGACCACGCCTGGGACTTCGGCTTGAGCGCCATGGGCGAGGTCTACCTGCAGACCTTCGGCGCGGCGGACTCCGGCGGCTACCTCGAGGTCTACGCCTCGGAGCGCTTCGCCCGCGGCGAGGTCTGGGCCGCCGGCCGCTGGTACGCCGCCGGCAGCCTCTCCTACGAGATCGACCCCCTGGTGCACGCCTCCGCCTTCGCCGTGGTCAACCTGGCCGACCCCTCCGCCATGCTGGGCCCCTCCCTCTCCTGGTCCGCCGCCGAGAACGCCGAGCTGGCCGCGGGCGCCTTCGTGGGCCTCGGCCGCCGCCCCCGGGACATCACCGTGGGCATGGACGACCTGTTCGACGAGCACGGCGACCCCATCACGGACGAGGACCTGCTGATGGAGAACCTGCTGGACAGCGCCGACGTGGGCTCCGAGTTCGGGATGGTGCCGACGGTGGGATATGTCGAGGTGAAGCTGTACTTCTGATGCACCTCCTCCGCCCATCTCCCATCCGAGGGGTCCTCCGTTCCGCGGCCGCGGCCGCGCTCGCGCTGGCGGTCCCCGGGGCGGCCCACGCCGCCGAGCCCGTGGTGCGGGTCTGGGATGCCGACGATGGCCTGCTCCAGCATACGGTCGTGGCCATCGCCCAGGCCCCCGAGGGCTACCTCTGGCTCGGGACCGGCGCGGGCCTGTACCGCTTCGACGGGGTCCACTTCGAGCGGTACCTGCAGCGCGACCTGCCGGGGCTGGTGGGGGATCGCATCTCCGCCCTGGCGGTGGATGGGGAGCAGGTCCTCTGGATCGGCACCCCCACCGGGGTCTCGCGGATGCGCGACGGCGTCGTGCTCGACCCCACCCCCGCGCAGCAGGCCTGCGGTGCGTTCGCCTTCGGCCTGGACGAACTGCGGCGCGTCTGGACCACCTGCAGCGGGGGCCGGGTGGGCATCCTGGGGCCCGACACCCACGCCCGTGGAGCCCTGGAGGCCGCCAGCGACCGCCCCTACGGGATCCACTTCGGCCCCGGCGGTGACATCTGGGTGTTGGGCGAGGCCGGGAGCGTGTGGCGCTGGCGTGAGGCGACCCGGGCCGTGGAAGCCATCGCGCCGATCCCACCGGGCGTGCGGGTCGTGGCGACCGATGGTGTCGGCGCGGCGCTGCTCGGGGGGCTGGAGGGTCTGCATCGCTGGTCCAACGGCGCGCTCACCCCCGTCTCCTCGGCGGCGGTCACCAGCATCGGTGCCAACGTCGATGGCGAACGCCTGGTGGGGTTCCGCGACGGGCAGCTCGCGCGCTACCGCACGGGCGAGCCCCTGGTGCCGCTGCGCCGCCTGCCCTCGGCGATCCGCGACACCTACAGGGACCCGGCGGGTGGGATCTGGGCCGGCACCCAGGAGCACGGCCTGGCCCGCCTCGGGCCGCGGCGGGTGGAGACCAGGCAGGTGGGCCCGTCTCAGGACAGCCAGAGCGTCCACGCCCTCTTCAAGGACTCGCGCGGAGGCCTCTGGACCGCCGTGGACTGTGACGGCGCCCGTCGCTGGATCGATGGCGCCCTGGATCGTCGGTTGCCCGCGTTCCCCAGCCGGGACGAGTCCTGCATCTGGGCTTTCGCCGAGGACCCCGAGGGCACCCTCTGGCTGGGGAGCTGGAGCGGCGGCGTGTCGCGCTACGACCTGGATGCAGGGCGTCTGCTCGATGTCCTGGGGCCGGAGCAGGGTGGCCTGGAGACCGTCCTGGCCCTGCTGCCCGCCGGGGCGGACGGCCTGTGGGTCGGAGGAGCCGATGGTCTGGTCCGCTGGCGGGACGGGGCCTTCGAGCGCCCAGAGGCCATGGCTGACCTGCGGGAGGTCATCCACCTGCGGCTCGACGAGGTCGGGCTCCTCTGGATCGGCACCCGCACCGGCCTGTGTCACTGGGACGGGGCCGACCTCGCGTGCTTCGGGCCCGCCCTGGGGCTGCCCGTGGTGAACACCCGCGACACCTTCGCCATCGCGCCGGGCGAGGTGCTGGTGGCCAGCTACGGCGCGGGGCTGCAGCTCTTCGAGGGCCAGCGCTTTCGCCCCCTCCAGGGGTCCGTGGGCCTGCAGGACCTCTTCCTCTCGCGCGTCATGGCTGACGGCCTCGGCGGCGTGTGGATCAGCGGCAACAGCGGGCTCTACCAGATCCCGCTCGCCGAGCTGCGCCGCGTGATCCAGGACCCCGGGGCCGTCCTGGACCCCATCCGCCTCGGGCTGGACGACGGCATGCCCTCCGCCGAGTGCAACGGGGGCAACACGAGCGCGGGGTTGGTGGACGCCTCCGGCACCCTGTACGTGCCCACCCTGCAGGGGGTGGCCGTGGTGGACACACGCGCCGTGCGCTGGGAGGAGCAGCTGCCTCCCCTCCCCCGGATCGAGGCGGTGCTGGCGGGCGATCAGGCCATCCGCGACGGGCCTGTCCTCGTGGATCCCGGGCGCCGCGACCTCGAGGTCCGCTACACCGCCTTCCACTTCGCGGCGCCGGAGCAGATCCGCTTCCGCTACCGCCTCGACGGCGGGCCCTGGCGCGATGCCGGCGCCCGCCGGGTGGCTGGTTTCGCTGGTTTCTCGGCTGGTCTCCACCGCATCGAGGTCGCCGCGCGCATCGCCAGCGGCGCCTGGTCCGAGCCCGCAGGGGTCGACTTCCGGGCCCTGCCGACCTGGCATGAGCGCTTCGCGGTGCGGATCGGCGCCGCGCTGTGTGTGCTGCTCACCGGCCTGCTCGGTTGGCTCGCCATGCGCCGCCGGCAACAGCACATCCAGCGCCTGGTGGACGAAGCGACCCGGGAGCTGGCCGAGGCCAACCGGCAGCTGGCCGCCCAGGCGAACGTGGACGGGCTCACCGGGGTGGCCGCCCGGCGCAGCTTCGAGGAGCGGCTCGCCCTGTACTGGAAGGCCGCCCACCGCTCGGGCCAGCCCCTCTCCCTGCTGATGGTGGACCTCGACGGCTTCAAGGCGCTCAACGATCGCCACGGGCACCCCGTCGGAGACCGCTGCCTGGTGGAGGTCGCCGCCAGCCTGACCCGCGCCTCCCGCCGCGATCTCGATCTGGTCGCGCGCTACGGAGGGGACGAGCTCGCGGTCCTGCTGCCCGACAGCGGGTCCGCCGGGGCGCTACGGGTGGCCGAGCGGGCGCTGGCCGAGGTGCGGCGGCTCCAGCTCGGGCCCGACCCGGCCGGGCGCCCCGTGACGGTCTCCGTCAGTATCGGTAGCGCCACCTCGTCCCCACGTGAGGGCGGGCTCCCCGCCGACCTGGTCAACGCCGCCGATCAGGCCCTCTATCTCGCCAAGGCCCAGGGGCGGAATCGGGTGGTGGCCGCCCGCGGCGCCGCGCGCGCGGCCGCGGAGGAATGAGCGCCCCTGCGCGCTCCGACGCGTTAGCCCCGTCCGTGTCCCTCCCCGCCCCCCGCCACCTGCTGCTCCTCGCCGGGTGCGCCTTCTCCGTGGCGTTCCTGGCCTTCCGCTTCGCGGACCCGGATCTCTTCTGGCACCTCGCGGCCGGCGACCACATCCTGTCTGCTCACGCCCTGCCGCGGGTCGACGCCTGGTCCTGGAGTGTGACGGGCCAACCGTGGACCGACCACGAGTGGGCCTGGGAGGTGTGCGCCAGCCTGCTGTACCGGGCCCTGGGGCTGCCGGGACTCGCGCTGCTCGTCTGGGCGGCGGCGTTCGCCGCCGGGGCCTTCCTCGCCCTGGCCCTGCGCCGGGCCGGCTCCAGCCCCGACGCGGCCTTCGCGGCGGCCGCCTTCGGCGTCCTGCTGGGCATGGGCTGGTGGCGCCCCTGGCCCCAGGTGGGGGCCTATGCCTGCTTCGCCGCCTACCTGGCGCTGCGGCGTGGCTCGCCCTGGGTGCTGGCGCTGGCCGTGGTGTGGGCCAACCTCCATGCCACGGCCGTGATGCTGCCGGTCCTACTGGCCCTGGAGGCCGGCTGGGCATGGGCTCGGGAGGGCGAGCGCCCGCTCTCGCGGCTGGGCATCGCCGCCCTGGCCGCCGCCGGCACCCTCGCCAGCCCCCTGGGCTTTGGCCTGTGGCGCTACGCCCTGCGCGAGGGGCTGCTCACCCACACCTACCGGCAGGTGGTGCAGGAGTGGATGCCGCTCGATCTGCACCAGCCGGGCCAGGCCGTGGTGGCGGTGGTGGGCGCGGCGGTCCTGGTGGCCGCGCTCGTGCAGCGGCGCGCCGGGGACATCGCGTTCCCGCGCGCCGCCGGGTTCTGGGCCGCCGCCTTCGTCTCCCGCATCTACCTGCCCCTGGCCCTGCTCGGCACCGCCCTGCTCATGGGTCTCATGGTGCCGCACATCCACCGCCGCACCGCGCGCGCCATCACCGCGGCCGTGGGCCTCCTGGTGCTGGCCATGGGCGCCTCGGCCTGGCGCGACGGCCTGCCAGGGAGCCTGGACGGCCTGGCCCGCGCCTGTGGCTACCCGGTGGACGCCGTGCCCGTCCTCCGGGAACGAGGCTTCTCCAGGGTGCACAACCCGCTCGGCTGGGGCGGCTACCTGCTCTGGAGGGGCGTCCCGGTCTTCATCGATGGCCGCAACGACCTCTACGCCGAGGTGCTGCCGACCTACCTCGACGGCTCCTCCCGTGAGCGGTACGGCGCGGACGCCGTGCTCGCGCGCGAGGGCGATGCCTGGGACCTCGGAGCGCGGCGCGATGGCTGGGACGAGGTCTGGCGGCAGAACGGGGTGGTGATCTGGTGGCGCCCTGGCCTGAACTACAACTCGCAAAGTCCGCGCGCCAGTCGCGGATTTTGCGAGTAGTAGTTCACGCGCCGCAGGCGCGCGCGCCAATAGGGCGCGGGGAGGGGGGAGCGTCAGCGGTGCGGGGGGAGGCAAACACCCCCCCCCAAAAAGAGGCAACGCGGGCCGGTGCGAACACCGAGGGTTTCGGGCGGAGCCCCGCGCGGCGCGGAGTGGCGCCCTCAGACAGGAAGTCCGGCCAGATGGCGAAAACTGGCAGCTCCATTCGCAGCTTCCAGGAACCGGGGCTTCCGGCTGCGGGCTTCGGGTATCTTGCTTTCCATGCTCCGAATGGTCGCCAACGTGG
>JBDRKM010000335.1:0-35143 GCA_043814015.1 Pseudomonadota bacterium | reverse complement strand
ACCGCGGGGGCCACCGGCGCGGGCCGAGCCGGGGGAACAGGGGCGGCCGGAGGCTCCGCGCGAGGGGGCGCGGCCGGCACGACGCTGCGCCGCACGGGCGGGGCCGGCGGTGGCAACGATGGCGGGGGGCCGGGCTCCGGTGGTGGGACCGTGCGCTCGGCCGGAAGGCGCGTGTCCACCGCGGTGGGCTCCCACTCCTCGAAGCCCTCCATGCCGGGCCCGGGCCGCACCACCGGCTCGCGCCGCGTGGCGATGGTGGGCGGCTCGGCGAAGGGATCATCGGCGGCTGCGGTGCCTGGCGGCTGCGGGCCGGCGCGGGACGGAGGCGGGCCGACGAGCAGATCGAGCGTGGGGGCCGGCGTGACGGGTTTGGCCTCGCTCTCCACCCGCGGTTCGAATCGGGCGCCCCGCCTCCGGAGCTGCTCGAGCACCTGGGGCGGGAAGTTGATGGCCATGATCTGGCCGCAGGGGCACCGTCTGCTGGAGCCCGGCAGCGGCAGCGGCTCGCCCAGCGGGTGCACCCGACCGCAGGAAGGACACGTGATCTTGAGGGCCATGGACACGCCTGAAGATGGCTTGGCGCCGCATATAGCGCAGCTCCGGGGCCGCGGCCAGCGCCCCCCGCCGTCCCCCTTCCCCTTCCTCGTCACCGGCCTCCTCCCCGTCGACCTGCCCACCCACCCCACCCCGGAGGCCCCTCTGGGGCGCCCACCGGCGCCCCGGGCCGGGCGCCGTCCGCAGCGAGCGCCCATGGTCGACCACCGAGGCGCTCTGCACGGCGAATTCAAGCCAACCGCCCCGCGGCCCGCCACAGGCCATCGAACCCGCACCAGCCTCCGCGCATGGCTCCTTTTCTTACCTTCTTACTGGCTCTTCAAAGCCAGACAGCGTCCCGTCGCGCGTCTTCCGGGGGTGCCTGCCAGCTTGACATGGCATCCGGTCCGGGCTACAGCCGGCCCCTTTCCGCGGGCCAGCCCGCATCGTCCCTGACGTCGTTTCCAACGGGCCAAGCTCGCTCAGCCGCCCGAACCCACCACAAGAGGAGAGTTCCATGAGCAACACGTTCGCCCCCCCGGCCGCCTTCACCGAGCAGGCCTGGATCAAGTCCCTTGACCAGTACAAGGCCATGTACGAGCGCTCCATCGACGACCCCGAGGGGTTCTGGGGCGAAGAGGCCGCGAAGTTCCACTGGTACAAGAAGTGGGACAAGGTCGTCAACTACAACTACGACCGCCGCGAGGGCCGGGTCTTCCATGAGTGGTTCATCGGCGGCAAGACCAACATCACCTACAACTGCCTCGACCGGCACCTGGATACCCGCGGCGACCAGACCGCCATCATCTGGGTCGGGAACAACCCCGGTGAGGACCGCTACTTCACCTACGCCCAGCTGCACGAGCAGGTCTGCAAGTTCTCCAACGTGCTCAGGGCCCAGGGCATCAAGAAGGGTGATCGCGTCAGCATCTACATGCAGATGATCCCGGAGCTCGCCATCGCCATGATGGCCTGCGCCCGCATCGGCGCCGTCCACTCCATCGTCTTCGGCGCCTTCTCCCCCGACGCCCTGGCCGATCGCTGCAACGACGCCGACGCCCGGATGATCATCACCCAGGACACCGGCCTGCGCGGCGCCAAGGCGGACGTGCCCATGAAGACCAACGCCGACAAGGCCGCGGACAAGTCCCCCACCGTCGAGAAGATCGTGGTCGTCCGGCGCACCGGCGAGGAAGTCCCGATGATGGCCGGCCGCGACCTGTGGTGGCACGACCTCATGGAGACCGCCCCGGTCGAGAACGAGCCCGAGGTCATGGACGCCGAGGATCCGCTGTTCCTGCTCTACACCTCCGGCTCCACCGGCAAGCCCAAGGGCGTGCAGCACAACGTCGGCGGCTACATGGTCTACACCGCCATGACCCACAAGTACATCTTCGACTATCACGACGGCGACATCTACTGGTGCACCGCCGACATCGGCTGGGTCACCGGCCACAGCTACATCGTCTACGGCCCGCTCGCCAACGGCGCCATCACCATGATGTTCGAGGGCGTGCCCACCTACCCCGAGGCCGACCGCTTCTGGGAGATCGTCGAGAAGTACAAGGTCAACCAGTTCTACACGGCCCCCACCGCCATCCGCGCCATCGCCGCCAAGGGCCCCCAGTTCCCGGCCCGCCGCGACCTCTCCAGCCTCAAGCTCCTCGGCACCGTCGGCGAGCCCATCAACCCCGAAGCCTGGATGTGGTACCACCGCAACATCGGCCACGAGAACTGCCCCATCGTGGACACCTGGTGGCAGACCGAGACCGGCGGCATCATGATCACCCCGCTGCCCGGCGCCTGGGCCACCAAGCCCGGCTCCGCCACCCTGCCCTTCTTCGGCATCCTGCCCGTGGTGCTCGAGCCCGAGTCCGGCAAGGAGCTCACCGAGACGGCGGCCTCCGGTGTGCTGGCCATCAAGCGCCCCTGGCCCGGCCAGATGCGGACCCTCTTCGGCGCCCACCAGCGCTTCGAAGAGACCTACTTCGACATGTACAAGGGCTACTACTTCACCGGTGACGGCTGCCGGCGCGACGAGGACGGCTACTACTGGATCACCGGCCGCGTCGATGACGTCATCAACGTCTCTGGCCACCGCATGGGCACCGCCGAGGTCGAGAGCGCCCTCGTGTCCCACCCCAAGGTCGCCGAAGCGGCGGTCGTCGGGTTCCCCCACGAGATCAAGGGCCAGGGCATCTACGCCTACGTGACCCTGATGGCCGGCGAGGAGTACACCGACGCCCTCAAGAAGGAGCTGGTCAAGCACGTCCGCAACGAGATCGGCCCCATCGCGAGCCCCGACGTCATCCACTGGGCCCCGGGCCTGCCCAAGACCCGTTCCGGCAAGATCATGCGCCGCATCCTGCGCAAGATCGCCGAGGGCACTCCCGATCAGATCGGTGACGTCTCCACCCTCGCCGATCCGAGCGTGGTCGAGAACCTCCTCACCCAGAAATAGGGAAACCCGGGCGGCCAGGGGCCGCCGGGTTTCCCGCCGGAATTCCTGCCGACCGCTCCGCGGCGGCAGAATTCCGAGCGTGAGGAGAGCGGAATTCCTGCCGACCGCTCCGCGGCGGCAGATTTCCGACAGAGCACCGACCAGGCCGCGGTCCCCCCAGGATCGCGGCTTTGCGCTTCGGGCCGCCTCCCGCTGGCCGGAGCATCTCCCGGAACCGGTGCGGCGCGCCGTGAACGTGGTCCTTTCGAGGGTGCGGACCCCGTGGGAGGTCCCGGATCATCCCCCACGAAGTTAGCCCACCGTGCGCCCACAAAGACTCTTTACACCCGCGGGGATCATGCTAAAGCGCGCACCTTTTTTCCCCGCGCGCGACCCACGCGCGCTCTCCGAAACTGCTGGAGGTTTCTGTGTCTGAACAGAAGGTCATGAACCGGTGGATCACGGTGGTCGGCGCCATCCTGATCCAGCTCGCCCTGGGCGCCATCTACGCCTGGTCCCTCTTCACCCCCGGGCTCACCGACAAGGCCGGCATCTACCAGTTCACCGCCGGGCAGGCCGCCTGGGTGTTCTCGGCGGGGCTCGCGACCTTCGCGGTCGTCATGGTCCTCGCCGGCCGCTGGCAGGCCAAGATCGGTCCACGCAACGTCGCTCTCGCCGGCGGCGTGGTCCTCGGCCTCGGCTACATCCTGGCCGGCTTCCTGGGCAGCACCTTCCCGATGCAGCTGCTCTTCGTCGGTATCATCGGCGGGGCCGGGATCGGCCTGGCCTACGTCGTGCCCATCGCCGTGCTGGTCAAGTGGTTCCCCGACATGAAGGGCCTCATCACGGGCCTGGCGGTCGCCGGCTTCGGTTTCGGCGCCACCATCTGGGTGAAGTGCGGCGGCGAGTGGTTCGGCCTGGTCAAGACCCTGAATATCGCCGGGCTGCCCCCCATCCAGTCCACCTTCCTGCTGTACGGCGGCATCTTCCTCGTGATGGTCGTCCTGGGCTCCCTGGTCATGATCAACCCGCCCGCCGGCTACAAGCCCGAAGGCTGGAATCCCCCCGCGCCCAAGGAGGGTGCTGCCGCCACCGGGGCCGTCGAGTTCACCTCCGCCGAGATGCTCAAGACCCCGCAGTTCTACATGATCTGGCTGACCTTCGTGTTCTCGGCCCTCGCCGGCCTGATGGTCATCTACTGCATCAAGCTCTTCGGGATCGACGCCCTCAAGTTCACCAACGGCTGGACCGCCGCCATGGACGCCGAGGCCGGCAAGAAGATCATCGACGCGGCCTCCGCCGCGGCCGGCACCGCCATGGCGCTGTACGCCATCCTCAACGGCCTGGGCCGCATCGCCTGGGGCTGGGTCTCCGACCGCATCGGCCGCAAGAACGCCCTCATCGCCATGTGCGCGTTCCAGGGGGTGACCATGCTGTCCTTCTACTTCATCGGCAAGGCCGAGCTCGGGCTGATCGTGGGAGCCTGCATCATCGGCTTCAACTTCGGCGGCAACTTCGCCCTCTTCCCCGCCGCGACCGCCGACTTCTTCGGAAACAAGAACTTCGGCCTCAACTACGGCTGGGTCTTCCTGGCCTATGGCGTGGCGGGCATCGCAGGTCCCCAGATCGCTGGCTACTTCAAGGACGCCGCGAAGAACGCCACCGATGCCTCGGCCTGGCTGACCCCGTTCATCATCGCGGGCGTGGCCTGCCTCATCGGCGCCGCCGTCATCGCCATGGCCAAGCCCCCGAAGAAGGCCTGACGCCTCCACCGCTGCAGGGGCCCGAGGTCGAGCGGCCTCGGGCCCTTTGTGCGTCCAGGAGCCTACGGCGGATCCGGCAGATCCTCCGGCCCCGCGGGATACAGCGCCCAGGCGTCGTCCCCGCGCAGCTCCAGGGCCGCCACGTGGGCGCCGTAGTGGGCCGAGATGCCGGTGTCGATGCCCAGCAGCGCGCCCTGGCAGCGCACGGCGATGCGCCCGTCGTCCTGGGTGGTGTGACCCACGACCATGCGGGTCGCACCCAGCGAGGCCAGCGCGCGCTGCAGGTCCGGGCAGGCCTCGGTCACGCCTCCGAGCAGGTAGCCGCGGTACCAGACGGGCCCCTCCCGGCCCACCAGGTCCGACTCCCCCTCCTCCGACAGGGCCGCGCGGAAGCGGGCATCCAGGGCCTCCACCCCGAGCGCGGCGGCCTCCGGGGTCACCCCGCCGTGGACGAAGACCGTAGGCCCCACCCGCAGGACCACGGGCCGCGCCCAGAGCCAGGCGCCGTCCTCTCCCTCACGCGCGAAGGCCGCTTGGCGCGCCGCCTCACCGCCGTAGCCCGCCAGGTCGTCTGCGGAGACGTAGCGCCAATCCCCCTCCAGGTTCATGACCTCGTGGTTGCCGAGCAGCGCCTCGACGCGCCCCCCAGCAGCCTCGGCCTCACCCTGCAGGCGGCGCATCAGCGCGAGAATCTCCCGGCTCTGAGCGCCGCGATCCACCATGTCGCCGGTCTGGACCAGGGTGGCGTCGCCGCCGCTCCAGTGGCCCTCCGTATCGACCACGCCGGCCAGCCGCAGGGCCTCCAGGGCGTGGGGTAGATCACCATGCAGATCGCCCACGGCCACCAGCCGTGGGCCGGCCGTGGGGCGGGGTGGAGGCGGCTCGTGAGCCCGGCAGGCGATGGCGAGCGGCGCGATCAGGAGGAGGACAGACGGTGGCAGCGGTCGCATGAAAGAAGCGTTATCGGGGCAGCCCCGTCCGTGGAAGAGGAGCGCGCCGATGGAACCGAGGATGGTGCTCTCGAGGCTGCTCGAGTCGTCTCGGAAGGCGGGCGCACGCGGCGCTGAAGCGCTCTACGAACGCCGGAACTCGCTCCGCCTGGAGTGGACGCCGCGGGGCGAGCCGCGCCTCCTTGGCGCCGAGCGCTTGCGGATCCGGCTGGTCGTCTACCTGCATGAAGGGCGTCACGCCGCGCTGCTGCTGGAAGCCGAGACGCCCGCGGGGCTCCTGGAGCGCGCCGATACCCAGCTCGCAGACCTCGTGGCGCGGGCCGCCCTGGCGCCACCCAATCCGCTGGCCGGGCCGGCCGAACGGCTCGACATCGAGGAGCGCGGCCTGGGGCTGATGGATCGGCGCCACGCGCAGCTCGACCTGGAAGACCGCCGCGCCGTCCTCCAGGAGAACGTCGCCGGCTGCCTCGGCGTCCATCCCGAGATCTCCGTGGTGGCCGGGGTCTATGATGAGCAGGTCCTGCAGCGCGCCTTTGCCAGCACCCGCGGGGTGTCCAGCGTCGAGCACGGGACCCGCTTCCGTACGCGCATCGCCGCCCGCCTCGGCCGCGCCGGCCTCGTCCACAGCCAACATGTGGCCTCGCGCCAGTTCGCCGGCATCGCCAGCATGCCCTTCGGGGTCGATCTGGGCGAGCGGCTGCGGCGCCTCACCCGCCCGGTGGAGCTCCCGGCCCAGCCCTTGCCCGTGATCCTCGAGGCGCGCCCCCTGGCCCACATCCTGCGCAGCCTGGCCCGCGCCTGTGTGGCGCGAGACGTGGACACTGGCCAGAGCTTCCTGGCCGCCCTCCCCGGCCGCCGGGTCGCGAGCCCCCGTTTGCACGTCATCGATGATCCCACCATGCCGGGCGGCCTCTACACCCGCTCCTTCGACGACCGCGGCGTGGCCCCGGCGCCGGTCGTGATCCTGCGCGAGGGAGTCTCTGCCGGGCTCTACCTCGACCCAGAGGCCGCGCGGAGCGCCGACCTGCGCCCCACCGGGCACAGCATGGGCGGCGATATCCTCCCTTCCAACCTCATCATGCGTCCCGGCAGCCGCACACGGAACGCCATCGGGATGGATCTGGACGACTACCTCACCATCGAGGACATCCACGCCGAGGCGCCCGTCGATGCGGCCACCGGGCTGCTCGAGACCACCTGCGATCTGATGCTGTACCGGGGCCACCGCCTGCGGGGCGCCATCCCGGGTGTCACCCTGCGCCTCCCCGTGACCAGCCTCCTCGCGGGCATCCGCGAGGTCGCGAGCGATCAGCTCAGGGTCGAGGAGGTCGACGCCAGCCCCGTGATCCTCGATCCGCTCACATTCACCACATGAGCCAACCCGCGACGCCCGGCCAGGAGGTCCGGCGGGGCCGGGGCATGCTCGCCCGCATCCTCGCCTTCCCCCTGCTGGAGGCGGTGGCCCGCAACGAGAGCGGCCGGCTCATGCTCATCGGCGCGGCGGTGGGCATCCTCGGCGGGCTCGCGGCCGGGGCCTTCGACTGGGTCTCGGTCGAGGCCAGCGGCCTGCTGCTGGGCTCCGCCGATCCCTCCGTGAACCCTGTCGGGGCCTGGAACAAGCTGCTCGCGCCGGCCGGTGTGGCCCTGCTGTCCGCTTTCGCGCTCTGGTACGGCAGCAGCACGCGCTACCCCCAGGGCATCCCCGACGTGATGGACGCCCTGGCCAACCTCCACGGCCAGCTCCGCACCCGCGACGGCATCCTCTCGGGGCTCTCGGCGGCCCTCAACATCGGCGCAGGCCTCTCAGGCGGCCGCGAGGGGCCCATCGTGCAGCTCAGCTCCACGCTGGCGGCACGCCTGTGCACCCTGCTGCGCCTGCCCCCACGCCGCATGCGCGTGCTGGTGGCCGCCGGGGCCGCGGGCGGCATCGCCGCGAGCTTCAACACGCCCGTCGGGGGCGCCTTCTTCGCCCTGGAGATCCTGCTGGGCAACTTCGCCCTGGAGAGCGTGGCGCCGGTCGTGGCGGCCTCCGTCACCGGCACCATGGTGGGGCAGGCCCTGCTCGGGCAGCGCATCGCGCTGGAGCTGCCGCCCTTCGGGCTCCAGTCCCCCTGGGAGCTGCTGATCTACCCCTTCCTCGGCATCCTCTGCGGCGCCGTCGGGATCGCGCACAAGCTCACCCTCCTGCGCACCCTCGACCTGCGCGACGCCATCCTCAAGCGCTGGCCCATCCCCCCGCCCGTGTTCTCCGGCCTGGCCGGCCTGCTGGTGGGCCTGCTGGCCCTGGTGGGGTTCCACCAGATCATGGGCAACGGCTACGCCTTCCTCGAGCGGATGCTGCGCGGCGAGCACCCCGGCGTCCTGTTCCTCATCGTGCTGCTGGTGGTCAAGACCGTGGCCACCGCCATCACCCAGGCCACCCGCACCGGCCTCGGGATCTTCGCGCCGACCCTCTTCCTGGGCGCGCTGACAGGCACCCTGTTCGGGCTGGCCGTCAATGGCCTCTGGCCCGGTCTGGTCGAGGCTCCCGGCGCCTACGGCATGGTGGGCATGGGCGGCACCATGGCCGCCGTGGCCCACGCGCCCATCACCATGACCCTGATGCTCTTCGAGATGACCGGCAACTACGCCGTCGTCCCGCCCATGCTCCTCACCCTGGTGGTCTCCGGCCTCATCTACCGCGCGGTGGATCCTCGCTCCCTGTACGTGGCCAAGCTCGAGCGACGTGGGGGCAGCATCGACCGCGGCCGCGAGGAGCTGATCATGTACGACCTGCGCGTCTCCGACGTGATGCGCAAGGACGGCATGGAGACCGTCGCTCCCGACGCCCCCTTCTGCGAGCTGGCCAGCCGCATCCTGCACCACCGGGTCCACGACGTGTACGTGGTGGACGGCCAGGGTCGCTACCACGGCATGGTGGACATCCAGGACATCAAGCGCCTGCTGTCCGAGCCCCACGACGATCTCAGGGCCTCCGACGTGGAGATGCAGAACGCCCCCACCCTGCGCCCGGAGCTGTCCCTGGCGGAGGCCGTCCCCATCTTCTTCCGCTCCGACCTCGACGAGCTGCCCGTGGTGGGCGAGGACGGCGCGCTGATCGCCATCCTCAAGGAGCGCGACATCTTCGGCGCCTTCCACCGCGAGGTGCTGCGCAAGGACGCGCTCATGGCCCGCATCCAGACCAGCCCGGAGGATCAACACCGCTGGAAGAACTTCCTGGAGCTGCCCGAGGGCTACATCATGGACGTGGTCGAGGTGGACGGCCAGCTCGTGGGCCACACCCTGCGCGATCTCCGCCTCCCGGTGCGCTTCCACGTCACCGTGGTGGCCGTCAGCGTGATGGACCCGCAGACAGGGCGACACCGCCGACGCCCGGCCGAGGTAGACCTGATGCTCCACAGGGGCGACAAGCTGGTGGTCATGGGCCCGGTGGTGGATGTGCTCGCCCTGCAAGCGGCCCATGTGGACCACGAGGTCACCGAGATGGCGGACCGGGTGGCCGACGAGATCGAGTAACGGCCCACCCGCGGTTGAAGGCCGCGCGGGCTATGATCGTCAGGCGGCCCGACCGCCCGCGGAGGCCCCCATGAAGCGCTCGCTCGCCCTCTTCGCCCTGCTGCTCGCCCCCGGCTGCGAGCAGATCCAGCCCTTCCTCCCCACCGTGCAGTTCGGCCGGCTCGACGTCAAGGCGCTGGACTGGGACCACATCGAGACCGACTTCGTCTTCCTCGTGGACAACCCGAACCCCGTCGGCATCCCGCTGGAGAGCTTCGACTACGCGCTCACCCTGGCGGACATCGAGCTGGTCTCCGGCGCCGATCCCGACGGCCTGGAGCTGCTGGCCGACGACTCCAGCGAGCTGGCCCTGCCGGTGGACCTCGAATTCGACAACGTCTACCGCTTCATCGAGACCACCCGGGGGCTCGACGCCGTCCCCTTCGGCCTCAGCGGCAGCTTCGGCTTCGACTCCCCGCTGGGGGTCGTGACCCTGCCCTATGACGCCGAGGGCGACTTCCCGGCCCTGCGCACCCCGGCGCTCGACCTCGGCAAGCTGCACCTCGACGACCTCAGCTTCACCTCGGCCACCCTGGCGCTGGACGTGGACGTGGACAACGACCACGGCTCGACCATCTGGCTGCAGGACTTCGCCTACGCCCTGACGCTCGAGGGCATCGAGGTGGGCGACGGCCTGGTACCTGACTTCGCCTCCGTGGACGGCGCCACCACCTACACCGTCAGCATGCCCTTCGAGGTGGACTTCCTCGACGCCGGCCAGGCCGTCTACGAGGCCCTCACCGGAGGCGACCCCATCAACGTGCGCCTCGACGCCTCCACGGACGTGACCACCCCCTTCGAGAGCGTCGTGTTGCCGCTGGACGTCAGCGCGAGCCGCCGCCTGCAGCTCGACTGAGCCGCCAGGCCCACACCGCGAGCGCGATGGTCACCAGCAGCACCCCGATGGCCAACAACGGGCGCATGGTCAAATGGCGGTGCAGCCAGGCGACCGAGGCCTCGCCGTAGCGCCAGCCGAGCCAGAGGGTCACCGGCACGGTCAACAGCAGGCCTGGCACATTGACCGCCAGCATGCGGCGGTAGGAGTCCCCGGCCAGCCCCGAAGCGATGTAGAGGGGCACGCGCATCCCCACCGCGTACCGCGCGAACCACAGCGAACGGTGCCCGAAGCGCTCCACCAGGCGCTCCACCTGCGCTATGCGCCGCGAACGCCGCACCCGGGCCAGGCGCGGGAGGTGGCCCAGGCGACGCAGCCAGTAGCCGATGGAGAACGCCAGCAGATCGCGCACGAACACCCCGGCGAAGCCCGCGAGGAAGGTGGGCCAGGCCGGCACGGCGCCGGTGCTGACCTCCCAGCCGGCCACCAGCAGCGGGAAGTCGTCGGGGATGGGGATACCCAGGCCCGAGAGGACGCACGCCAGGAACACCGCGCCGGGGCCGCTTCCGTAGCGCAGGATGGAGGAGGGATCCACCTCAAGCTCCGCGAGCGCCGATGATCACGAGCGAACCAGGCGCAGCACGGGCCCACCGCCCGGCTGGGGTTCGGGGGGCCTGGGCTCCTCCTGGGTCTCTTCTGGGGGCTCGGGCAACAGCGTGATCTGGCGGATGGCCGACCAGGGCAGCAGGCAGGTGCGCACCCGGTCGAAGGAGAGCCGCAGCTCCAGGCCTTCCTCCAGGTAGCGGGCCCGGTTGGCGAAGTGGTAGGCGGCGTCGAGCTTGAGGGGCACCATGTCGGGGAAACGTTTCAGGATCTCCTCGGGGAGGCCCGAGCTGCCCAGGCGCGAGGTGGTGCAGACGAGCTGCATGTCGATGCCCAGGGCGAAGCCCAGGCGCAGCACCTCGCGGGCCTGGGGCGCGTCCTCGTCGGGCTCGAAGGGCGCGGCCCCTTCCTCCTCGGCCACGATGCGGGGGCCGTCCGCCACCGCAGGGGGCTCGGGGGGCTCGGCGGGCTCGGGGGGCTGCGGCTCCATGGCCAGGCGCGCCGCCACCGTGCCCGGGGGCAACCCCAGCTCCTCCGGGGTGAGCTCCAGCGCCTCGATCATGGCGAAGAGCAGATCCACCGTCAGCGGCGTGCGCCCCGCCAGCACCGAGCGCACCAGGGGGCGCTCCTGCTTCACGCGGGCCGCCAGCGCGGCCGTGTTGAGCCCGCGGCGCTTCATGCCTCCGCGCACGGTGGCGAGCAGGGCGGCGCTGGCGGCGGGGTCGGACATAGGGCACCTCCGGGAGGGGCTCTTCCTTAATGGAGGGTAGGCATGGGGGCCCGCCGCCAGCTCTCCCGCGAGAACCACGCAACAACTCCGTGGATGGCGCCTTACCCTGCGACTTGTTGCGCGAGACACGCAACAACTCCGTGGATAGCGCCTCACCCTGCGACTTATTGCGCGATACGCGCAACAACTACGGCGATGGCGCCTCACCCTGTGATTTGTTGCGCGAAACACGCAATAACTCCGGCGGTAATTCCTCACCCTGCGACTTGTTGCGCTTTACGCGCAACAACTCCGGGGGTGATGGGCGGGCGAAGACGGCGCGAACCGCCCCATCTCCCGCGTGTCGAAGTCCCCGTATTGATAGAGGGGTCCCATGCGCTGGTCCATCCTCATCGGGTTCCTCCTCGCTGTCTGGGCCCTCGGCTTCGTCGTGCTGCAGCTCCGCCGCATGGCGCATGTGCCGCTACGCGCGGGCGAGCGCCTGCTCCGGCGGGGCACGGGCCTCACCACCCGCATCAACACCGATCGCCCCCTCGGCCACGGCCTGCGCACCGACGTCACCAACCAACGCGTCATGCTCTGCACCCTCACCAGCCAGCGCCTGGCCTTCTCCTCCTGGCGCGGGGTGGTGCTGGACTTCGACGCCCGGGACGAGGTTCAGGCCACGGCCCCCGGGCCACGGCGCCTGGTGATCGAGGGGGTGCGGCGCGCGCGCTCCTCCACCTCCCAGGACGCCCAGATCAGGGTGGAGGTGCTGGTGGAGGATCCGGAGGGGTGGGCGCGGGAGGTGGTGGGCAGCGGCGACGGCGGGCTGCCATGAACAGGCAGAAGCCCCCGGGCTCCGACACGGTCTTCATCCCGGTCTCGATCCCGAAGGCCGAGCCCCCGCCAGAGACACGGCCTGTACCTGTGCCCGCGCCCGCGCAGGAACCGATCCCCGCCGCCCCCTCCACCGCGAGCGCCGAGCGCCCCTTCGGCGGCTTCCGCCACGACCGCCGGACCATGGAGCTGCGCACCCGCCACCCGGGGCCCTCCCTCGCGCAGCTCGTGGGCCTCTTCGCGGCCATCGCCGTCGTGCTCGTCGCGCTCCTCGCGGCGACAGTACTGATCGGGATCGTAGCCCCGTAGAAACCCGGGGACAGGCCGAGGGTCTTTCTGGGGATCGCCGGGGCATGTTAGGCTTCCGCTCTTCGTGTGCGCGAAAAGAGAGGGAGCTGCATGGACCTGATCGGCCGGGTGGTTGGCAACTACCGGATCACCGCCAAGCTCGGCGAGGGAGGGATGGGGCAGGTCTTTCGCGGCGCCCACCTGCGGCTGGACCGCGAGGTGGCCGTCAAAGCCTTCGTCTCCCAGACCATGGGGGACGATCAGGTCCGCGACCGCATGATCCGCGAGCAGCAGATCCTCGACCAGCTCCACCACCCCCACATCGTAGCCCTGCACGACATCTGCTTCGAGGCCGACGCGGTCTTTCTCGTGATGGAGTTGGTGCACGGCGAGACCCTCGGCCAGCACATCGCCCGGGTCGGTCCCCTGCCCGTCGAGCAGGTGCTGCTCTTCGCCCGCCAGCTCCTCGACGCGCTGGCCCTGGCCCACGGCAAGGGCATCATCCACCGCGACATCAAGCCCGCCAACCTCATGGTCATGGCCGACGGCGGCGGCATCAAGCTGCTGGACTTCGGCATCGCCCGCGCCACCGACTCGGCCGGCCTGACCCAGACCGGGATGGTGCTGGGTTCGCCCGCCTACCTGCCGCCCGAGCGCTGGGAGGACCGCCCCGTCACCCCGGCCACGGACATCTACGCCCTCGGCCTCTGCCTGTACGAGGCCCTCGCCGGGCGCGCCGCCCACCGCACCGATCGGGGCTGGCAGGCCTTCTACAAGCTCCACCTCAAGGGCCAGGTCGACGATCTGGGCGCCATGCGCCCCGACGCCCCGCCCTGGTTGGTGGCAGCCATCCACCAGGCCATCCGGGTCGAGCCCGCCGATCGCTTCTCCGACGCGGCCTCCATGCTCGCCGCGCTGGGCGAGGCCCCCGCTCCGGCTCCCGCCCCGGCCCTGCCGCTCGACGTCCACTGGACCGAGCGCGCCGCCGCGGCCATGTCTGACCCGAGCCAGGGCCAGAGCTCCCGCACCCGCGCCTTCCTCGTCAAGGCCGGGCGCCCGTGGAAGCGCATCGCCCAGGGCCTCGCCGTCGCCGGCGCGCTGGCGTTCCTCGGCCTGGTGGGCGGCGCGGTCGTCATCGCCGCGGCCATCGTGGTCTACGCCCTGGTCGTCCACAAGCCCCCCCCGGTCTTCGTGCTGGAGCTGAACAACGGCCAGGGCGCCCGGGTCGAGCTGTTCTGCAGCGCCGGTGCCGGCGACAACATCCGCGAATGGACCGAGCGCATTCCGCCCGGAGACACCGCCTCCATCGCCATCCCCACCTTCCCGGCCTCCTGCTGGCAGGTCCAGCCCGATGGCCAGCGCGAGCTGGTCTGGACCACCCCGGTCTGGGCCACCATCGGAGCCGAGCCCGACCTCCCGACGCTGCCCGAGGCCCAGGCCCCGGATCCGGAGGGTGCGGAGTTGGCCGCCGCCCGCGCCGTACCCGAGGAGGGGCAGCGGGAGATCATGGGAATGAAGCCCGCGGCGGCCGCCGAGCACCAGGGCCGGGCGGAGAAGCCGAAGCCGAAGACCCCGGAGCCGGAGGTCGCCACCATCTGGCTGGTGGACAGACAGCAGCCGCAGCCCGCCCCTGCCGGCCAGTGCAGCGATCTCGTCGCCCTGGAGCCCGCCGCCATGCTCGGCCAGCTCGACCCCACCACCCTCTTCTGCCTGGAGAGCGCCATCGGTCACGGCGACCTGACCGGCGACGACAAGCGCTCCCGCCTGCTCATCGCCAACGCCTACGGGCGCAACGACCAGGTCGCCTGGGAGCGGCTCGTCCGGCGCCACCTCGACAAGATCAGCCTGGGCGATCCCGAGCTCTGCCTGCTCTTCGCCACCCACCAGTACCGCAAGCTCGACGCGTCGGCCAAAGCCGAAGCCATCCAGTACGCCAACTACGGCCTGGAGAACAAGGACCGCCTGCGCGGCCCCACCTTCGTCAAGCGCGTCTCCACCCTGCACCAGGTCCGCACCATCGCCGCGCTCGATCTCTGGCAGCGCTACGACCGGCAGTACATCAAGGACCGCAAGCCGGAGACCGAGGAGTACGCCGAGAAAGCCCGCGGTCTGGCCAAGGAGTACGCCCGGGCCTGGTACGAGTTCGTCGAGGCCGCGGGGGGTGACGCCAAGCCGGCGCTGGCCGCCTGCAGGAGCGCGTCAGGGACCAAGGATTACTGTCAGTAGGCTTCGCGACCACCCCAACATCCGAGGAGATCCGTCATGCGTATCCCCACCGCGTTCCCCATCGCCCTCGCCCTCGGCAGCCTCGGCTGCGTGGATGAGGAGGAAGTCTGCGCTACCTATGACGGCACCCTCTGCACGGAGCTGCAGGCCACGGTCGAGGCCCAGGCCGAGACCATCGCCGCCCTGGAGAGCCGGCTCGCGGCGCTGGAGGAGAGCAGCCTCACGGGCGACGACCTCGAGGGATACGCCCAGCAGCAGGACCTCGACGACCTTCAGGACCAGGTGGACGCCATCGCCGACGACTACGTCCCCACCGCCGACGTGGCCGACGCCGTGCGGCTCATCCGCGAAGACCAGGACGAGACCTTCGACAACGCCGAGGACGTCCTGGCCTACCTCGATCTGCTCGACGGCCGCCGCATCGCCCGCGATGCCACCGTCACCATCCACCTGGCGGGCGGAAACTACGCCTTCGATGAGCCCCTCGTGTTCGCGCACCCGGATGGCGGGCGGATCGAGATCAGCGGGGCGGGAGTGGACCAGACCTTCCTCACCTTCACCTCCTCCGATGGGGTGGTGATCGAGGGAGCCTCGTCCCTTGGGTATCTCGGTGATCTGACCGTCGTCGGGGCGGACCAGGAGGCCAATGGGTTGACCGTGAGGGAGAGCAGTGCGCTGATCATCGGGCCGGTGGAGGTACGGGGATTCGCGGAGGACGGCATCCGCGTCGAGGGGAACTCCACTCTGGAGAGCGATGAAGGGGCATTGGTCGAGGTGTCGGGGTGTGGCTACGGTGTGGAGGTGCTCGACTCGGGCTTCGCTGACTTGGCGGCTGCTACCTCGGTCGGAAACGCATACGATGGCTTCTACGTAGATCTTGGCGGGTTTCTCGCCGCGACGGACACCCAGTCAACAGGAAACGGTCAGATGGGCTACCAGGTCCGACAGGCCAGCGGGCTCTCTGCGGGGAACTCCACCGCTTCGTCAAACGGAGACGTCGACTACTACGCCTCATACGCCTCTTTCATCCTAGCGCATGAAGCACGTGCAACGGATGCGACCGGGCACAGCGCCTTCTACGCCAACGCGGGCAGCTACATCTACGCCAACGGTGCCATCGTCCGCAACGCGACCCTTACCGGATTTGCCGCAGCCTACTCTTCGTCGATATTTGCGAGCAACACCGATGTTCAGGGTTCGGGAACAGCTTATTTCGACCGAGGCAATTCCTACCTCTACGCGCTCAACGCCGTTGGCGAGACGACAAAAGACTCAGCATCCCACGACACCACCGACTTCATCTACGGCCTGTAGCCGAGGAGCCCCAACCATGCCCACCCTCCTCCTCCTCCTCGCCGCCCTGCACGCCGCCCCCCTCACCACCACCGCCGAGCAGGCCGTCACCGCCGTCACCGACGACGAGCACGGCCTCGCCGTGCGCCTCGCCGAGCAGGCCCTCGCCGAGCTCCCCCAGGCCACCGCCCCCGTCCCCACCCAGGATCTGGCCACCCTCTACCAGGTCCTCGGCGCCGTCGGCGTCTTCACCCAGGACCCGGCGCTCACCTTCCGCGGCTTCTCAGGCGCCTGCGCCGTGGATCCCGCCTGGTTCAACGACCGCCTCGGCCCCCTCGCCAAGAGCCAGTGGAGCGCCACCTGCGCGGCCGACGCCGGCAGCGCCTCCCTCTCCGTGGCCCCCCTGCCCGCGGGCGCCCAGCTCTACGTGGACGGGCGCGCCCAGCCCGAGCCCAGCCTCACCCTGCGCCCCGGACCCCACCTGATCCAGATCATGGCCGAGGGCCAGGCCCCCTTCGCCCGCGCACTCACCCTCGATGACGGCCAAGCCGCCACCGTGGTTCCGGGCTTCGCCCCCGTGGCGGAGGTCAAGGAGCACCACCTGACCGCATTCGGCGTGGGTGGCGCCGCCGCGGGCGTCGGGGCCCTCATCCTCGGCGGGATCACCCTCGCCAAGGAGGCCAAGCTCCGCAAGGGCATGGACGACGGCACCTACACCTACGCCACCCGCGACCAACTCCTCTCCGACTACGCCCAGTACGCCAACCTCCGCACCGCCTCGCTGGTCCTCGGCGGGGTCGGGGTGGTGGGTGTCGGGCTGCACTTCGCCTTCCGCTAGGAGCCACCATGAAAAGCTCCCTTCTCCTCTTCGCCCTCACCGCCTGCGTCGACGAGAGCGAGGTCTGCACCACCGCCGACGGCCTCTCCTGCGACGAGGCCGTGGGCCGGGTCGCCGAGCTGGAAGCCACCGTGTCCGCGCTCGAGCAGCGCCTGGCCGCGCTCGAAGCCCAGCCCTGCCTCACCGAGGGCGACCTCGAAGGCCTCGCCCAGCAGCAGGACCTCGACGACCTGCAGGACCAGGTGGACGCCATCGCCGACGACTACGTCCCCGCCTCCGACATGGCCGACGCCGTGCGGCTCATCACCACAGACCAGGACGAGACCTTCGACAACGCCGAGGACTTCCTGGCCTACCTCGATCTGCTCGACGGCCGCCGGATCGCCCGCGATGCCACGGTCACCCTGCACCTCGAAGGCGGAAACTACGCCTTCACCGAGCCCCTCACCTTCGCCCACCCGGACGGGGAGCGGATCGAAATCACCGGCGCGGGCCCCACCACGGTCCTGGTGTTCGACCAGAGCGAGGGGGTCGTCGTCACCGGCGCCGCAGCGCTGGGTTACCTCGGCGACCTCGTCCTGCGCGGCGCGGGGCAGGCTGGCGACGGCCTCCGTGTCGAGCGGGGCAGCGCGATCACGGTCGGCAACCTGACGGTGGAGGACTTCGCATCGGTCTGCGTCCGGGCCACGCGGAACGGCACCATCTACCTGAGCGAGGGCACATCCCTCGACGCCTCGGGCTGCTCGGTGGGGGTCCTGGCATACGGGTCGAGCTTCGCCCAGGTCGACGGAGCGAGCGCCCACGACAATGGCGCACAGGGGTTCGCGGCGGACAGTGGGAGCGTGCTCGAGGCCCCGAACGCCACCGCCACGGACAACGGGGAGGAGGGCTACTTCGCCAACATGGGCAGCGTCGTCGACGCGGGCTCATCGTCTGCCGCCCGCAACGGAGACGCTGCGTATTACGTCTCCGGCGCCTCCATGCTCTCCGCTGGCGGTGCCACGGCCACGAGCGATGGGGCCTCCGGTGGCTTCTACGCCTACTACGGCAGCTACCTCGCCGCGTCGAGCGCCGTGGCGGAGAATGTGAGCAACGGTGTCGTGGCCGTCGCAGGATCGACCGTCCACGCGGAAGGTGCCAACGTCGTGAGCGCCTCGAGCACTGCCTACAGGCAGTACAGCAACTCCTACATCTACGCCAGCGGTGCCACGGGCGAGACCGACACCGCCTCGTCCTGGAACGACTTCACCGACGGCATCTACGGCATCCCCTAGCCAAAGGACACCCCATGCGCCCCCTTCTCTGCACCCTGCTCGCCCTCCCCACCCTCGCCTGCGTCGACGAGGGCGAGGTCTGCGCCACCTACGACGGCACCACCTGCGAGGAAGCCCTCCCCCTCGTCCAGCAGCAGGCCGACACCATCGCCGCGCTCCAGAACACCGTCGCCGACCTCCAGACCCGACTCGAGGCCGTCGAGCAGGCCGGCTACCTCACCGACGACGACCTCACCGGCTACGCCACCGATGACGACCTGGCCGGCTACCTCACCGACGACGACCTCGCCGGCTACGCCACCGAGACCTGGGTGGAAGGCGGCTTCGCGGATGCCGCGACGGTCGCGGGTCTGGAGACCGATGTCACCGACCACGAGGGCCGGATCGGCGTGCTGGAGACCGACGCCATCGACCACGACACGCGAATCGCCGCCGCGGAAGACGACCTCGCCGCCCTCCAGGCCGCCGGCTACCTCCTGCCCGCCGATCTGGTCGGCTACGCCACCGAAGCCTGGGTCACCGCCGGCTTCGGCACCCTCGCCACCGCCGGGGACCACGAGGTGCGGATCGCCGCCATCGAGGGGGACTACCTCGTGGCTGACGATGTGGGCGACGCGGTGCGCCTGATCTCCACCGACGCCACCTACACCTGCGCCGACGCGGTGGACGTGCTGGCGGCCCTGGCGGAGCTGGACGGACGGCGGATCTCAAACGACGTCACCGTGACCCTCGAGCTTGACCCCGCCAGCTTCCTCTTCACCGCGCCGCTGGTCTTCGCCCACCCCGATGGCCAGCGCATCCGCATCGAAGGCGCAGGTGCCGGGTCGACCACGCTGGTCTTCGACACCACCGACGGTGTCATCGTCGAGGGCGGCTCGGCGCTCGGGTACCTCGGCGATCTCACCATCTCGGGGCTGGGGCAGGACGCCGACGGGCTTACCGTCACCAACAGCAGCGCGGTGACGGTGGGAGACCTCAGCGTCGAGGGGTTCGCGAGCGCCGGTATCCAGATTGACCAGAACTCCACGCTCGACCAGGAGCTGCTGGGGAGCGTCGCGATCTCGGACTGCGGGTATGGGGCTCTGATCGGTGGATCGAGCTACGCGAACCTGGCGCAGGCCGACGTCAGCGACACCTCTTCCAATGGCTACCACGCCTACATGGGCTCCGCGCTCCACGCAGAGAGAGCCACCTCGACCGACACGGGGAGCAGCGGCTTCTACGCGTACGAAGGCAGCGTCATCAACGCCCCCTACGCCACCGCGACGAACGCCGGCGGCGACGGATTCCGCGCCTATGTCGGCTCGACCATCATCGCCGACAGCTCCAGCGCCATCAACTCCGCGGCCGATGGATACTACATCAACTGGGGCAGCTACCTGTATGGCCGCTGGGCACGGGTCGAGACGGCCGGAGACGACGGCTTCACCGCAGGCGCCTATTCTGGGATCGCGGCCGAGAACTCCTACGTTGAGGGTGTCGCCGACTACGCCTACGCCACTGGCGGAAACAGCTACATCAACGCGGCGGGGGTGACGGGGGAGACCTCCTACGAGGCCTCGACCACCCACGACACCACCGACTTCATCCACAGCCTTCCGTAGGGTCCCCCCATGCCCACCCCCCTCCTCCTCCTCGCCGCCCTCCACGCCGCCCCCCTCACCACCACCGCCGAGCAGGCCGTCACCGCCGTCACCGACGACGAGCACGGGCTCGCCGTCCGCCTCGCCGAGCAGGCCCTCGCCGAGCTCCCCCAGGCCACCGCCCCCGTCCCCACCCAGGACCTCGCCACCCTCTACCAGGTCCTCGGCGCCGTCGGCGTCTTCACCCAGGACCCGGCGCTGACCACCCGCGGCTTCACCGGCGCCTGCGCCGTGGACCCCGCCTGGTTCAACGACCGCCTCGGCCCCCTCGCGAAGAGCCAGTGGAGCGCCACCTGCGCGGCCGACGCTGGCTCCGCCTCCCTCACCGTCGCCCCCCTGCCCGCGGGCGCCCAACTCTACGTGGACGGGCGCGCCCACGAGCGCGGCGACCTCACCCTGCGCCCCGGCCCCCACCTCGTGCAGGTCCTGTCCGAAGGCCACGAACCCCTCGCCCGCGCCCTCACCCTCGAGGACGGCCAATCCGCCACCGTCGACACCGGCCTCACACCACCCCCCAAGGAGCACCACCTGACCGCCTTCGGCGTAGGCGGAGCCGCCGCCGGTGTCGGCGCCCTGGTCCTCGGCGGGGTCACCCTCGCCAAGGAAGCCAAGCTCCGCAAGGGCATGGACGAGGGCACCTACACCTACGCCAACCGCGACGACCTCCTCTCCGACTACGCCGCCTACGCCAACCTCCGCACCGCCTCCCTGGTCCTCGGCGGGGTCGGCGCCGTCGGGATCGGGCTGCACTTCGCGTTCCGATAGGGGATCCCCGTGCTCCCCCTCCTCCTCCACACCGCCGCCGAGCCCCGCGACATCCTGGTCCTCGGCACCCTCCACCAGGGCCACCGCAAACACCCCACCTACAGCTACGACACCGTCGCGCGCCTCATCGAGGCCTTCGACCCCGCCGTGGTCTGCGTCGAGATCCGCCCCGAAGACTTCCGGCGCGAGCCCTACCTGGACGAGATGGAGCTGGCCACCATCTGGGGCCTGGCCGAGGAGCGGGCCGTGGTCCCCATGGATCGAAGCCCTCTACACCCCCCTGCTCGCCCAACCCTTCCAATGGACCCCTACCCCTACCCAGGAGCCCTGATGCGCCCTCCCCTGCTCGCCCTGCTCGCCCTCCCCACCCTCGCTTGCGTCGACGAGAATGACCTCTGCACCACCTATGACGGCACCGCCTGCTCCGAAGTCGTGGGCGACGTCGCCGCGCTGCAGGCCTCCCTGGCCAGCCTCCAGGGCCAGCTGGACCAGCTCCAGACCGACCTGGACGCCGCCGAGGCCACCATCGCCGACCAGCAGGAGGCGCTGGACGCCCAGCAGCAGGACCTCGCCGCCGCCGAGGCCACCATCGCGGCCATGCAGGCCTCCGGCTTCCTCACCGACGACGATCTCGCCGACTTCCTCGTGGAGGACGACGTCACCGACCTGCGGGACGACGTGGCCGACCATGAAGCCCGCATCACCGCCGTGGAGGCTGACTACCTCCAGAGCGCCGACCTCGCCGGCTACGCCACCGAGGCCTGGGTCACCTCCCAGGGCTACCTGACCGCCTCGGGCCTCACCGGCTACGCCACCCAGTCCTGGGTCACCGCCGGCTTCGCCCCCCTGACCACCGCCACCGACCACGAGGCCCGCATCGCGGCCATCGAGGACGACTACGTGATCAGCACCGACGTCTCCGACGCGGTGCGCCTGATCTCCACCGACACCACCTACTCCTGCGCCGACGCGGCCGACGTGCTCGGCGCCCTGGCGGAGCTGGACGGCCTCCGGATCGCGGGAGACGTGACCGTGACCTTGGCCCTGGACGCCACCAACTTCGCCTTCACGGCCCCCCTCTCCCTCTCCCACCCCGATGGCGACCGCATCGAGGTGGTGGGTGCGGGCGTGGACCAGACCTACCTCACCTTCACCTCCAGCGACGGCGTGGTGGTGGAGGGCGCCTCCTCCCTCGGCTACCTGGGCGATCTGTCCATCGTCGGCGCGGATCAGGATGCCTACGGGCTGTATGTCCGGGAAAGCAGCGCCCTGACCGTCGGTTCGCTGGGGGTGCAGGGGTTCGCCGACGTCGGTATCCGCGTCGCCGGCAACGCCAGCCTGCAGACCGAAGAGGAGGCCCTGGTGGATGTGTCGGGCTGCGGCATCGGGATCGTGGCTACCGAGTCCAGCTACGCGAACGTCACGGGGGCCTCCTCCAGCGGCAACACCGGCGACGGCTTCCACGCCGCGCACGGCAGCGCGCTGGTGGCCACCAGCGCCTCATCGTCAGGCAACGTGGACGCCGGCTTCCAGGCCATGGACGGCAGCGTGATCTACGCAGACGCCTCGACCGCCTCGGGGAACGCCAACGTGGACTACTACGCCCTGCACCACTCGCTGATCATGGCCCAGAACGCCGAGGCGAGTGGAGTTGGACATTCCGGCTTCTACGCCAACACCGGCAGCTACATCTACGCCCAGGGTGCCTCGGCGTCGGTCGACTCGAATTTCGGGTTCGCGGCGATGCTCACCTCGGCCATCTACGCCCCCAGCTCTGATGTCCAGGGTACACCCAGCGCGGCCTATGGCACCAACGGCAACTCCTACATCTACGCGCCCAGCACCGTGGGGCTCACGACGAAATCCACCAGCTACAACGACACCACCGACTTCATCTACCCCTTCTGAGCGAGGTTCTCCGCCATGACCCGCCTCTTTCTCCTCCTCCCCCTCGCACTGTCCGCCTGCGTCGACGAAAACGACGTCTGCACCACCTACGACGGCACCCTCTGCACCGACCTGCAGGCCACCGTGGAGGCCCAGGCCGAGACCATCGCGGCGCAGCAGGCCGCCATCGCCGACCTCACCGCGCGCCTCGATGCTCTCGAGGCCGTAGACTGCCTCACCGGCGACGATTTGACCGGCTACGCCACCGAGACCTGGGTCGAGGAGGGCTTCGCGGACGCCGCGACGGTGGCCGGCCTGGAGACCGACATCGCCGACCACGAGGGCCGGATCGGCAGCCTGGAGAGCGACGTCGCCGACCACGAGGGCCGCATCGCGGGCCTGGAGACCGACGCCGGCGACCAGGAAGCCCGTATCGCCGCCATCGAGGCCGATTACCTCGTGGACGCCGACATCATGGGGCTGGCCACGGAGGCCTGGGTCACCGGCGGCTTCGGCACCCTGGCCACCGCCGCCGACCACGAGGCCCGCATCGCGGCCATCGAAGACGACTACCTGGTCAGCGACGACGTCGCCGACGCCGTGCGCCTGATCACGGCGGACACCACCTACCCCATCGCCAGCGAGGCCGACCTAATCGCGGCCATCGCCGATCTGGACGGCCTCCGCATCGCGCACGACGCCACGGTCACCCTCGACGTCGCCGGCGGCAACTACAACCTCTCCGCGCCCCTGCTCTTCTCCCACCCCGACGGCGACCGCATCGAATTGCACGGGGCGGGGGTAGGTCTCACCACCCTGGTCTTCGCCTCTGGCGACGGCATCGTGGTGGAAGGGGCCTCGGCGCTGGGGTTCGTCGGTGACATGGACCTCGTCGGCAGTTCGACCGGCAACGGCGTCACCGCCCAGGAGGCCAGCGCCACGACGCTGGGGGACCTGGACTTCGAGGGCTGGAACGCCGGTGTCCTGGCCCACGAGAATGGCGCGATCTCCCTGGAGGATGGCGCGGCCCTGTCGTTCACCGGCTGCGGGTACGGCGCCTACGTCGACGGGTCGGGCTACGCCGACGTCACGGGAGCGGTGGCATCGGCGAGCACAGGGGCCGGTTTCGTGGTCTACGGCGGCTACCTGAACGCCTACGGCGCCACGAGCACAGGCGCGGCGGGATCGGGGTTCAGGGCCTACGCCAACGGCTACGCCTTGCTGACCGAGACGTCCTCGGACGCCAACGGCGGCGGCTACTACGCCCACTCCGGCGCGTACATCAGCGCTGGCTACGCGACGGCCACATCGAACGCGAACAACGGCTTCTCTGCGGACTACGGCGGAACGATCTACGCCGCGCACTCCGAGGCGACCGGCAACGCCGAGACCGGCTACCTCGCGGACCAGGCGAGCACCATCTTCGGCGTCCACGCCAGCGCCGAGACCAACGGCGACCACGGCTTCTACGCCACCAATCACTCCGTGATCGATGCCCCCTACTCCTACGCCTCGGGCAACGGGATCTACCAGTACGTTACCTACTACAACGGCTTCATCTACGCACGCCCGACGGCCTCCGGTTCCGACACCACCGACGTCTACTACGCGGGCCACGACTTCTCCGACCTGATGATCTTCTGATGCCCGTTCCGCAGCCGCAAGGAGCCCCCCTTGCCTCGCCCCCGGAGAGTCCGTAAACGATCCGGCTCCGAGCTTCCCGGCTCTGGTTGTATCGCATGGCTCGCTTGCCCAGAAATGAAGCGAGCGCGCCTGATGCCATCTGAGCCCACCCAGGCGCAAGCCGACGCGCAGCGAGGCCCTCGCCAATCCGCCCTCGACCCCGGCGTACAGCCGCGGTATAATCCGGAAACACGGCTCCTGGACGAGTCACGGTGCGCGCGGTCTCGGAGGAAGGGATGAAAGAACTCAAGAAGACCAGGAGGGCGGTGGCGACGTCAATGTCCCAATCGCAGACGCTTGCCCTGCCGCACCTCCAGGAGGCCTCCAGGTCCTCCACGACGCCCGCCACCCAATTCTGGGCCGAGCTCCACCAGCGAGTCGGCAACCAACGCGCCGAGGCCATCTGCCGTGGAGCCTGTGCCCAACCCCAGGACCTCTACCTCGCGCACCTCGTCGAGCTCTCCCACGACCGCCTCGCCGACACCCCGAGCCTGCTCCCCTGGAACGCCCCGTCCGGGTGGTTGCGCGCCGTCACGCCCCTCTACCGCGTGGCCTGGAGCGAACGGCTCGCCACGGAGCACGAGCGCCGCACGGGGCGCGGCTCGGTCCGCATCGCCGCTGGCGCGCCCGACGGCCCGGGAGCCGTGGATCCCTGGGGGCTCTCCAGGCTGCTGGTCCCCAGCTCGGCCACCCAGGCGCTGGCCGCCCTCCTGCGTCGCGACCTTCCCCACCCCGCGCCGGCTCCCCTCCTCGGGGTCATCCTCGCCGCGTTGGAACAGATCCTCCAAGCCAGGGCTACGCGAGCGGTCGAGGATCTCCGCCGTCCGCCCATGCTGCCAGGCCTGGCGCCGCATCCGGGCCTGGGCGCCGATCTCCAGCACGCGCTCTCGGCGGTCGGGGAGGAGCTCGCCGCCGCCGAAGCCCAGCTCGCCGACCCTGGCTACACCTCGCTGCAACGCGAGCAGCTCCTGCTGGCCCTGGTCGGGCGTCCCCCGGCCGAGGAGGTCGCATCTCTCGCGCGCGACTTCGCACCCTACCCCGGCTTCGCTGACGCCTCGACCTTCGTCCTGGAGGGCCTGTGGTCCGGCCTCGCTGCCGTCAGCGAATGGCAAACGCCGATTCTACCTGGAGGTTCCTCGCCGGAGGGGGCGGACACAGCCCAGCCGGCGCTCCGCTCACCGGCGACGGCCGCTGCATCTCTCGACACACGCCTGGCGGACGACCGCATGGCGCGCAGCCCGGGTCGCCCTCTTCCAGTCGAGCACGCCCAGCGTCTCGGCGCCGCCTTGGCGCACGATGTCAGTGATGTCCTGATCCACATCGACGCCGCCGCGGCCCAGGCCGCCGCCGCCATCGAGGCCCGCGCCTTCACCACAGGCCGGGAGATCTTCTTCGGGGCCGGCGAGTACGCCCCGGGCACCGCCGATGGCGACCGCCTCCTGCTGCACGAGCTGGCGCACGTCCAGCAATTCGACGAGGGCCGCCTCGCCACTGCGGGCGGGCCCGGGATGCAGGTCTCCTCGCCGGGAGATGCCACGGAGATCGACGCCGAAGCCCGGGTACGACAGGCCGAGCCGTTGTTGGGTGAGCCAGGCGAGGTCGAACCCGGCGCTCGGGAGACCGGCGAGGCGCCGGTCTTCCACGGCGATAGCGCCGTGCTTGCGCGCGAGGAGGACGGGGGGGGCGAGAACGACGACGGGGCGGACCTCAAGGGCGTGCTCTCCACCGCGCTGTCCATGCTCAAACAGGGCGCGAGCGAAGAGGAGTTTTCCAAGTTCGTGTCCCAGAACGGGTTCACCTACCTCAACTTCACGGTCACCCACTCCGCCGACGGGCTGTCCTCCAGCGTCTCCATCAGCGGAACCTGCAAAGGCAAGCCGTTTCTCATCGCGGAGTCCAGACAGCAGTCTCCCCCGCAGCTCGAGATCGAGGAGCCCTCGGAGTTCGGAAAGGTGACCGAGGGCGGCAACACCGACACCGACGGTTCGCAACCGCCGAGCAGCACCCCTGCTGGCCAGGACAGCTCGCCCACCTCTCAAGAAGGAGGAATGCCCGAGCAGGCGAGCCATGGGGCTGATGCCTCGAGTGACAAGGCCACCCCCACGAGTAGCCCCGAGCAGGGCCCCGAGGGCGCCGCCAAGGACCCCGAGAAGGAGAAGGAGGCAGCCAGAGAGGCCACCCAGACGCTCCTCGACATCGTCCGGGGCTTCATCTCCGCCAAAGGCTACGACCTCGACCTGCTGCAGCGTTTCTGGACCTGGGCCGTCGGGATTGATCGCGACAAGTTCGACGGTCCCGGCCTGGGCGAGGAGAACAACGCCGAATTCCAGAAAGAAATCGAGAAGATCGAGGCCCAACTGGAGAGCGACCCCGTCGGCGCGATGGGCAAGGCACGCGACCTCTACCGCAAGGCCAGTCTGATCCAGCGACAGCGCACCGCGAAGGCCATCTACGCCGCTGAAAAGCTCAACCTGGTGGGCCAGGTCCTCTCGACCGTGTCGGATGTCGCCTACAATGGCGCTGAGACCGTGGGTGGGGTGATCAGCCCGGGCCTGGGCGTGGCGCTGAAGGTCGGAGACATCGGGCGGACCCTGCTGAAGGCCTTCAAAGGGCAGGCCGGTGGCGTAGAAGTCGCCGAGACCATCGTCGATGCGGCGCTGTCTGCCTTTTTCATGGGAGGCAAGGTCCCTGGCGCGGAGAAGATCAAGTCGGGCATCGCCCAGGCCCTGGTCAACGTGCTGGCCCCGCCCCTCACGAAGGCCATCGCGGCTGCCAGCTTCGAGTACGAGAAGCACCACGACGCCGGTGCAGCGTTCGACAAGTTCAGGCTTACGTTCAGTAAAGAGGCCACCAAGCTGGACAAGCTGATCGCGGCGGCCCTGAAGGCGGGTGGCCTGAACCTCAGCGACACAGAGTGCAAGCTCATCGGAAAGGTAATCCAGGAGTCCCTCTACGCCATCCTGGCGATCAACGCCGAGGAGATGCGCAAGGAGGACTCCGACACCCCCGCCCCCGCCCCCGACCAGGACCCCCAGAAGCAGGGCACCTCCCGCAGCGCCGTGCACCCCACGCCGCGAAACGCCCCTGTGACCCTGCCCGCCACCAGCGGCCAGGCGCCGGGCCCGGCCATCCTCACGCGGTTCGGCGCCTCCCTGGGCGGCTCGCTCCAAGGCGTCGGGCTGCACAGCGGCCCGGCCGACGCCGGGTTCGCGGCAGGGCTCGGCGCGCGAGCGGTCACCGTCGGCTCGGATATCTATTTCGGCGCCGGGGAGTTCCGCCCAGGCACCCCCGACGGTGACGAGCTGTTGGCCCATGAGCTGCACCACGCCGTGCAGCGCGGCGGGCAGCCGGGTGTCTCCCAGCCGGGGGACAGCCACGAGCGCGAGGCCGAGACCTTCGCCCACGACGTGGTGGCCGGGGACGTTCCGGCGCAGGGCGTCGAGGCGGGCTCGTCCGCCGACAGCGGCGCCGTGATGCTCGATCAGGACGAGTCAGCCCCGCCTGCACCCACACCCGCCATGGACCCAACCGCCGCGCAGCCGGCCGCGCAGGCCGCCGAGCCAGGCCAGGCCACGGACCAGACGCCCCAGCCCCAGGCTCCCCAGGCCGGTCCGGGCGCGGCCCCCAGTGGGGGTGATCTCGCCGCCAAGCCCGCCGACGCCGCCCCCGATCCCGGCGGGCCTGCGCAGGCGCCACAGGGAGGGGAGCAGGGCAGCGATGCCGCTGGCGAGCCCGCCCAGGACAGCCCGGCCCCAGGCACCGACCCGCAGGCTGCCACCGCGCCCCAGCCCGGAGCGCCCGCCGTGGGAGAAGGCGGGGGGCAGGCCACCGCGCCCGACAGCTCGTCCCAGGAGCAGGGTTCCCCGCCGACTCCGCCCGCCCCCACGCTCGAGTCCCTGCCCACCGACGACCTCGACCTGATCAGCCAGGAGCTGGCGGAGCACCAGCGCTGGTCCTCGGCGCGTGACACCGTCGGCGCGGCGGGCAGCGCCGAGCGCGCCGAGTTCGTCCTCGCCAACGTGGGCAAGGGCATGGCCACCGGGGCGGCCACCGGCTTCACCATGGGGGTGGTCTCCAGCGCGGTCGGCAAGCTGGCGGAGCGCTACTGCCCCATCCCGGGCGTCGGCGCGATCCTGGCCGGCGGCATGTCCGCCTACTCCCTGCTCACCAAGGACTGGGGCAAGGCCGGTGAGACCATCGGCAAGTTCGGCCAGGGCAGCTCCAACTACGAGGTACTCGCCAACAGCATCGCCTCCGTCTCGGAGATCATCGACGTCGTCCAGAACGTCATGAACGTGATCGCGGGCGTCATCGGGGTCATCTCGGCGGCCATGTGGGTCATCACCGTGATCACGGTGGGCGTCGCCGCCCCCCTGGCGGGCACGCTGTCCTCCATCGCCATCGGCATCACCACGGCGGCGGGGGTCCTCGACAAGATCAACAAGTACGTGCTGCAGCCGGCCGTGCTGCTGTTCCGCGCGTTGCACACGTTCCAGGATGAGGCCGACCCTCGCGAGGTCGAGGCCCAGGGTGCCGGCCTGTACGAGGCGGCCAACAACGTCGGCAGCACCCTCGGCGGGCTGGCCGGCGACAAGGTCGGCAGCAAGGTCGGGGAGAAGATCGCCGACCGCATCGACGCCCCCCTGGTGCAGCAGGGCGTGGCCGCCCGCAAGGCGGCCGCCGCAGAGGGTAGCGGCACGCCCACCGAGGATGGCGCGACACCGACCAGGATCGACTCAGGCGACCAGGTCACCCCCCCCGGCCAGGGCCCGGAGGCCGGAGCGAAGCTTCCAGGCGGCGACACCGGCGCCGACCCCACGGTCATCGCCGACGCGAACACCCAGCACTCCAAGGGCCTGCAGGCGCTCAAGGAGCAGTTCCAGGCCCATCGCCAGAGCTACATCGATCTGGCGGTGGACCGCCAGATCGCCATCGAGCAGGCGGCCCAGCAGGCCATGACCGCCAAGGCCGCGGAGATCGAGGCCGAGCGCCAGGCGCGCCACGACGAGATCGACAAGGACAAGGCCGCCCGCGACGCCGCGATCGAGGAGAGCCGCCCCGAGGTGGAGGGCGAGGCGACCCGCACCGCGGACGAGCACCTGCTCGCCGACAAGGAGGCGGCGCTCGCCAAGCGGGACGCGGCCCACACCAACGCCGCGGAGCAGTCCACCCTCGATGCTGCCCAGGCCCAGGTGGAGCACGACCTCCGCCAGGCCGACCTGGACCGCGACTACATGGACAAACGTCTGCTCGAGATGGAGACCTGGAGGAAGATCGAGAACGCCTCCCACGGCGCGGTCGACCCGGAGCTCTCGGCCGCCCACGAGGGCTACCTGCGGGATCTCGAAGCCCACTACGACCTCGACTGCCAGGCCAACACCCAGCAGCACGCCGCCGACCTCGCGCTCGCCGCCTCCACACACACCAACGCGCTCTCATCCGCCGACACCACCTACACCCAGGACCTCACGGCGGCCCAGCAGACCCACGACGACCTGGTCACCACCGCCAAACAGGGCCTGGACGCACAGCATACCGAGGCGGCCAGCTGGGCCGATCAGCAGAAGGCCGACGCGGACACCTTCGCCTCCGGGCGCCAGGGCGAGATCGTCGACGACGGGCTGACGGCCCAGGGCCAGGCCAAGGCGGCCGCCGACAAGGTGTACAGCAAGGAGACCTCCGCCCTCGGCAAGGGGCGCAGCGCCAAGAGCCTCGTCAAGGGGGCGCTGAAACCGGCCGCCAAGGCTGTCAAGGAGGCGTTCCAGCCGGAGGCCGCGCAGGGCCGGTACACCAGCGACAACGCCACGGCGCCCACGCGCCCCGCGGACGCCGCGCTCTTCGAGCCGGTCAACACCGAGCGCGTGGACCCGAATTACGCCGATCCTCCGGGCTCCCTCGAGCAGATCCACCAGATCCAGGGGGAGATCGACGCCATCCTGGCGCAGCGCGCGCAGACGGCCGCGGCGGAGCAGCGAATGGCCTCGGAGCAGGCGACCGTAGAGGGGCAGCAGCCGGACGCCGACGCGCTGGCGCGCACCAGCCAGGAGAGCATCTCCGTGGGCGAGCAGCAGCAACAGCAGGTCGGCGAGCACCAGGCCGCCAACCAGGAGCAACAGCAGCGCCAACAGGAGACCAAGGGCCTGGTAGACAGCTACGCGGGCCAGGCCGCCGGGCTCTCCGCCATCAAGCTCCCGCTCAAGGCCTTCCAGGGATTCACCTGGATCGCCGCCAAGATCCCGGGCGCGGCGGGCGCGGCCATGGGCCGGGTCAACGCCGACGCCAACAAGATCGCCGGCGCCTTCGCCTCCATGGACGGCACGATGGCCTCCCAGGCTGGCGCCCAGCCTGGGCTGCAGGCGGGGCTCCAGGCCGACTCCAGCCGGCTGCAGGCCTCGCAGGAGCAGGCAGGGCAATCGACCACGGCGCTGCATGACGCCTCCGCCAGCGCACAGGACATCGCCACCACCAACGCCGCGAAGGTGCAGGAGGCCGCCGCCGCCAGGGAGGAGGCTGCCGGCGAGGGCGCCGATCTGGACCAGCAGGCCGAGGAGCGCCGCGCGCGCAAAGAGAGCCTCGCCCAGCAGCTGCGGAGCTGGGCCATCGCGCACCGCCAGGCCCGCCAGGCCGCCATCGCCCAGCAGCAGCAGAACACCCAGGGGTCCAGCGGCGCCGCCTCCGGCACCTCCTGATAGAACTCCCCGGCGCCGTCCGCATCACGTCGCGCCAGACCGAGAGGCCAACCCACCCATGGAAGATCTGGACCGAGAGCTGCGACGAGCCCTGGACAGCCGCGACGCACAGCGCATCGTGGATGCGCGGCTGGCGCGGGCCGACCACTTCGTGAAGCGCGGCATGCTCGCGCGCGCGCGCCAGGAGATCCTCGACGCCGCGGCCGTAGAGCGCTCGCGCGGCGCCGACCAGGCGGAGGCTCACTGCCACCAGATGCTGGCCAGCCTGTACCGCCTGGATGGCGACACGACCGCGGCACGCGCCGAAGCCCTGCGGGCCCTGGACCTGGCCGCCGTAGGAACCCCCGTCGCCACCGCCGCCTGCACCGAGCTCGGCGAGATCGCCACGCTCGCGGGCGACGCCACGGCCGCGGCGCACGCCTACGCCCAGGCCCTGGAGCACGGCAAGCGCGCCGGCCTGAAGATCCCCCACCAGCTCACGCTGGTCCTCCGGCAGGCCGAGGCCCTGGCGCACGCGGCCAGAGCGAATGAAGCCGCCGCCTTGCTCGCCGACGGGCGGGCGCGGGCGGAGCAGGCGGGCGAGCTGGGCGCGGCCGTGCGCTGCGGCGTCGCCGAAGCCACCCTCTGGCACCAGATCGGAGATCCGGAGCGCGCCCTGGACCTCCAGCGCCGGATCGAGGCCCAGGCGCACGCGCTCGGCGACCACAAGGCGCTGGCCGACCTCGCGATGCTCGCAGGCACGCGCGCGCTGGAGCGGGGTGAGCTGGGCCTGGCCTCCGAGGCCATCCGTGCGGCCCGCGGCCACGCCCTGGACGCCGCGGATCCAGCCGCCTACATCGCCTCCGCGGTGGCGCTGTCCAGGGCCCTGGATCAGGCCGGGGATCGGGTCGGTGCCTACGAGGCCCTCGCCGTCGGCTGGGTCACGCTCGGCGACCTGCTGGGTGCCGAGCTCGCCCAGCAGGCCTTCAAGCCTCCGCTCCTGGACCTGGCACGCCGCTGGGGTCGGGTGGCCTTCGACGCCGCGAAGGGGGCCTACGAGGCGCGTCGGAGGGAGCGGCCCACCCGACCGGTGTGACGGACACCACCCCGGGCTCTGCGCCTCCAGGCGCCTCCCCCGTGCCCCCCTGCCGCCACCCGGCTAGACTCCGGGCTCATGGAACCCCGCTCCGACTGGCTCCTCGAACCCGGACAAGTGATCGACCGCTTCGTGGTCGAAGCTCCGCTGGGCCGCGGCGCCTGCGCCGAGGTCTACCGCGTGCGCCACGCGCAGCTGGGCCAGCGCCACGCCCTCAAGCTGCTCACCCTGGCCTCCGCCACCCTGCGCGAGCGCATGGTCCGTGAGGGCCAGGTCCAAGCCACGCTCGGGCACCCCAACGTGGTGACGGTCCAGGACGTGTTCGAGGTCGGGGGCCGCCCTGCTCTGCTCATGGAGTACGTGGACGGTCCCACCCTGGAGACCTGGCTCGAGCAGGCGCGCCCGGGCCTGCTGCAGGCCGACGCCCTGGCCCACGGGATCATCGCGGGGGTAGCGGCGGCCCACGCCCGCGGCGTGCTGCACCGCGACCTCAAGCCCGCCAACGTGCTGCTGGCCAGGGTAGGCGACCGCCTGACGCCCAAGGTCGCAGACTTCGGCCTGGCCCGGGTGATGGACGAGTCTGACGCGGCGCGCCTGACCCACGCCGGTGATGGCCTGGGCACCCCGGCCTACCTGGCCCCCGAGCAGGCCAACGAGGCCCACCAGGTCGACGCGCGGGCCGACGTCTTCTCGCTGGGCGCCATCCTCTACGAGCTCTGCTGCGGCCAACGCGCCTTCCCCGGTCAGAAGATCACCTCCATCCTGACCCGCTCGGCCACCGGGAACTACCAGCCGCCGCGGGACCTCTGCCCTACGCTACCCGAGGCCTGGGAGCGGGCCATCGTCGGCGCGCTCGAGCCCGACTTCGAGCTGCGCATCCCGGACTGCGCCACCCTGCTGCAGGTCTGGGACGCCGGGAGCGACACCCCACAGGCCGCCGCCAGCGCCGGCGCGCCGCGGATCCCGCCGGCCTCGCAGGCGCCCACGGACACCCTGCACGCGGTCCAGGCCGCCCTCGGGATCTCGCCAGGGAGCAGGCCTGGCGCCTCCTGGCCTGGTCCACCTCCCGCCGTTCCGGCGCCCCCGATCCCCGCGAGCAGCACCCCCACCCTGACCCCGCCCGCCAGCCAGCCCGAGCTGTCTAAGGGCTCCGCTGATTTTGGCGGGTCGAAGCTCCTGTTATGGGGGGTGGTGGCGCTGGCCGCCGTGGCAGGCCTGGCCTGCGGTGGCGCGCTGCTGTTCTGGCTCGACGCCCAGCGCCAGCCCACCACGGCCCCGATCGTCGAAGCCCCGCCCCCTCTGCCCGGGGACGAGCCCGAAGTGATCGTGGTCGCGGAGCCGCCCCCACCGACACCCCCGGAACCTCCCAAACCCAAGCCGCGCCCCGTCACCCAGCCCGCGGAGCCCGCAGCCCCAGCCCCAGCCCCAGCCCCAGCCCCAGCCGGCGTACCCGTGCGCATGCTGGCCGATCCGCGCGAAGGCACGGTGTCGGTGGAGGGCCACCGCGTCACCATCGGCGACAAGGTCTCCCTCTCCGAGGGCGAGCACACCTTCCGCTACGCGGGCGGGGCCTGGTCCATCACCTGCGACGTGCGCATCACGGCGAGCACCACCCGGGTGAAGTTCACCGAGTCGAGCCGGAGCTGTGTGGCCTACGAATAGCGGCAACGGCGATGCGGCACTACTGGACGAAGCCGTGGTTCAAGCAAGCGGCGTCAGCGCGGTCGAAGTCGGTGGCAGGGAGCGTGGCCCTCCCGCGAAGTCACCGGCAACCAGGCCTTCGCCGGATGGATCGCAGCGGTCGGACCGCAATAGGATCACCCCTGTGCTGGCGAAGGCGGTCGGTCCGCTGGGATAATTCGCGGCGCACAGGATCGACCAGACGGCGTCGGACACCCTGCTAGAACGAAGTCGGATAGGGCTTGGGGATCGAACCGAAGTTTGCGTCCTTGACATCCTTGGCATCACCTCCCGCGGCACCCGCAACGCCATCTATGATCTCCGCGACACCTGCACACGCTTGCGGGTTATCTGCAATGGCATTGCACCCCGAATAGACCACCGCAGAGATAGGCGAAGCTAGCAACGCATTCAGCTCGGCAGCTTGGTCGGCGAGCTTCTTCTGCCTGGCTACCTCCTCCGCCATGTCCTTCGCGATCTGCTCGTCTGAGATGGGGCCAATCGTAGGCTCGGTCTCGAATTCCATCTCCAGTACACTGGGGGGCAGATGGGAATGATCGCAGCCGATTTGCCCACTCGCAGAATCGACCTCAGGCATTCCACCGTCATCAAGGCAGGAGGTCATCTGATCCAGGACATCATCATACTGTTGCTCGACGGTACGCGACGCCTCGACGGGGACAGCGTTGTTGACCTGGACCGCCGCGGTCCGTTTCACTGGTGGGTACTTCGGCGTTGTGGCCATGGCTCACTCCTTGCCCGCCTTGGCAGCTTGCCGAGCGGCGCGCTGTGCACCACCGACGCTGCCCTCGGCCCCCGCGGCACGGCCCCCGACAGAAGGCGCCGAGGATCGGCCTGGACTGTCGGTGCTGGGCCGTGAAGCGGAAGGTGCACCGGAGGGACCGCCGTCGGCTGCACCACCCTCGCGCACCGGCCCTCCAGACATGCCAGATCCAGAGGGACTGGTTCCTGAACCACCTCCCGAGGGACCACCAGACGGGCCGCCGCCGCTGGGACCACCGCTGCCCGTGGGCCCACCGCCACCAGGACCGCCCCGGGGAGGCCGAGCGCCACGCGGGCCGCGACCGCCACGAGGGGGCCGATCGCCGCCAGAGGGGCCACCTTCAGAAGGGTCACCACCCGAAGGACCGCCGCCGCTGGGACCGCCACCGGAGGGGCCACCGCCCGAAGGACCGCCGCCACGGGGACCGCCGCCCGAGGGACCGCCACCGGAGGGGCCACCGCCCGAAGGACCGCCGCCCGAAGGACCGCCGCCCGAAGGACCGCTGCCCGAGGCACCACCGCCCGAGGGACCGCCGCCCGAAGGACCGCCGCCACTGGGACCGCCGCCCGAAGGACCGCCGCCACTGGGACCGCCGCCCGAAGGACCGCCGCCCGAGGGACCGCCGCCCGAAGGACCGCCGCCGCTGGGGCCGCCGCCCGAAGGACCGCCGCCCGAGGGACCGCCGCCCGAAGGACCGCCGCCCGAAGGACCGCCACCCGAAGGACCGCCGCCGCTGGGGCCGCCACCCGAAGGACCGCCACCCGAAGGACCGCCGCCGCTGGGACCGCC
>JBDRKM010000334.1:0-9121 GCA_043814015.1 Pseudomonadota bacterium | reverse complement strand
GCGCCTCGCCGGGCTGCAGGCCGCCCTGTCCGACGCCATCGCCGCCCGTCAGGTCGCGCGCGAGGCCCTCGGCGCCGCCCTGCGCACCGCCCGCGATGCGATTCGGCACGCCACCACCGAGCAGGAGGATCTGCGTCGGCGCCTGGCGGAGGCCACCGAGCGGCTGGCGGCCCTGCACGGCGCGGCCAAGGTCGAAAACGTCGCCCTCGCCGAGCTCGCCCCACGCCTCGAGTCCCACCAGGAGGCCCTGCGCGCCGCCCCGATCTGCATCGCCGAGCACGACCGGCGCCGAGCCGCCCTGGCCGCCCGCCTGGCCGAGGCCGGGAGCGAGCACGACCTGCAGCGCGAGCTGGCCGCCGCCGCCGTCTGCGCCCTCGAGGACGCCCGCGCCGCGCTGACCGCCGCGGAGAAGGCCGCCTCCGAGCGTCGGGACGAGCGAGCGTTCATGCGGGTGGCCTTCGACGCGGCCCGCGAGCTGGTTGAGGGCGCCACAGGGGAGCTCGGGGCCCACGAACAGGTCATGGTGGACGCGCTGGCGCGCCAGCGCCATCAGGCCGCGGCGCTGCGCAGCCAGCGGGACGAGCTGGCCCTCGGCGTCCGCGCCCTGCAGGAGCGCACGGCCGCCCTGGGGGCCGATCGCGCGGCCGTCGCACGCCACCTCGAGGAGCTGCGGGCCCACGGCGCCAGGCTGGCGCCCCCGCTGGCGCGGTTTGAGACCGTGGTGGACTACAACGCTCGCGGGCTGCAGGAGGCCCGCGACCAGATCGCCCGCGAAGCCGCGCGGAGGCAGGCCAAGGTCACCGCCCTCGAGCAAGCCGCGGCCGCCTTGCCCGGGCTGGAGGAGCAGCTCGCCGCCGCCCGCCTGGCCGTGCCTGCGGCCCGCGAGGCCGTGTCCGCGATCGAGGACGAGGAGATCGAGTCCGACGAGCGTGTCGCCCGTCGCGAGGGGCGGGTCCGGCGTTTCAGGCGGCTCATCGGCCAGCAGCAGGCCGCGCTCGACGCCCTGCTGCGGGAGCGCGCCGAGCGTTTCCCGGAGCTGGCCCTGGCCGCGGCGGCCCGCGCCGAGCGCCGCCGCGCGCTGGAAGAAACGCGGGCCCGACGCGACGCTCACGAGGCCCGCCGTCGCGAGCTGCGCGCCCAGCTCGACCCCCGCTACGCCCGCATCCAGGAGCTGCGCATCGCGGGCGGCAAGCTCGCGCGCCGCTTCCCGGAGATCGGTCGCGCGGTGGCCGTGCAGCGCCGCAAGATCGCCGACCTGCGCGCTCGTCTGAGCCCCGGCCAGGCCCAGGGCCCCGATCCCCTCCTGGCCGCCGCGGACCAGGCCCGGGCGCGTGCCACCCGCGTCCACGCCCGCTGGCGGGCCCACTGCGACCAGCTCGGCGTCCGGGCCCAGCAGATCGAGCAGGCCGCCGTCCGGGCCGACGAGGTCCTGGACGCGGCCCAGGAGCGCGCCCGCCTCGCCAGGAGCGCGCTGGAGCAGGCCCAGGCCCACCTCACGCGCCTGCGCGCGCTGGAGGGGTTGACCTCCAGCAGCGACTCCTCCGCCATCCCCAAGCCGCCGCCGGCGCCTCACACCGCCCCGCCTCCGCCCCCCCGCCTGCCCCCACGGGCCGAGCCCCAACGCGAGCGCGCCCCCGAGGAGTACGTCTTCGTGCCGTTCCGTGAGCAGCCTACGCCCCCGGCCTCCCAGACCGACGGCCCGCACAGGCCGGCGCGCACCCGTGACGACGGGCCGCCGAGGAAGTAGCGCTGCGGGCTGCGCTCCCGAGGGGCGGCGCCGCCGTCAACGAGGCGCCGCCCACCTGTCAGAGCCCCTCCTTCACGCTGCTGCCGCTTCGTGCCCTGCAGAGGGGTGGACGGTGTTCTTCGATGGAAGGGGGTTGGCCGGCGCGGGTGGGGTAGGCTGATCCCATGCCCCCCGACACCACCGCCCTCACCCGCCACCAGCCCCCCCAGGCCATCGCCCCCCGGGGTCCGGCGCTGCCCGTCCAGCGCGCCACCGTGGGCATGCTGGAGGCCGCGGTCTCCTCGTTTGGCGACGTGGTCTCGGCCATGCTCACCGATCAGGAGCAGGTGGAGAGCAGCATCGAGCACCTCGGCTGGCTGGCACCCACCATGGATCTGTTGGCCAACGAGGAGGCCTTTCGCAACGCCCAGGCCCAGCTGGCCTGGTGGGACACCTTTCTCGCGGCCCTGCCCTGCCCCGCGCTGATCTCCGATCACGCGCGCCGCGACTGGGAACGCGCCCGCGCCGAGCGCACCCGCGTCCGCATCCTCGCGCGCCAGGAGGCCCTCCGGGAGCACCAGCGCCTCGTGGCCGAAGAGCTGCGGCAGCCCCACCTGCAGCCAGCCGAGCGCGCCCGCCTGCGGCAGGTCCGCGACGACCCCGAGCACACCTCCTGGCGGGTGGATCCCGCCGAGTACGAGGCCCGCCACCTGGCCGACCTGCCGCCCCTGGCGCCCCTCACCCCCATCGTGGCCGCCGATCTGGACGCCGCCACCAGCTTCGCCGGGTTCAACGCCGTGCGCGCCATGCGCGAGCACCCCGAGCTGGGACCCCGCGCCGTCGCGCTGGACGCTGGCCTGGCCCAGGCCCTGCACGGGGAGCTGGGCCTCTCCGCCAAGCAAGCCCGCGAGTACGCCCCCGCGCTCACGAACATCTTCTGGCTGGCCCTGCGCCGGGCGCTCGAGCGCGGGGGCCACAGCCTGGCCGCCTCGGTGCACCTGTTCCTGCCGTCGCGCGACAGCGATCTGCAGCTTCAATTCTCCCGCGAGCTCCTGGAGAGCTGGCTGACCTACCTCCAGCACCTCCCGGAGCCGGAAGCGCGCCCGCTGCTCGGCATGTTCGGCAGGAAGGCCATCGCCCAGCCCGAGCGGCCGCTGCTGGAAGACAAGGGGCAGAGCCTCTGGCAGCGGATCAAGGGGAAGCTCGGAGGGGGATAGGCGGGTGATCCCTCGCGCGGCGTCGGCATCGGGAGCGAGCGCTCGCGCACCACACGCGGGGCCGACTCAGCTGGCCCGATCCCATAAGACCCGGTCCGGACCATCCACTTCGGCCAGAGAGTGGGCCTGAACCTTCCATTCTGACCTCCCGAGACCCTCCGCGGGCTCGCCCGCCACGATGAAACGTCGGTTTCAGGACGATGCGGCCGCAGGAGCCCAGCCTGGTGGAAGCTTCACAGTGGGTCTACGCGAAGAGTGGATGGTTCAAGGCGGTTCTCTCGGTCCCTACACTCGGTCCAGGCCACAGAAGCTGCCCCGGCGGGTGGAAACGGGTCCCGTGCCTGCGCCCAGCCCGACCGACCGCTGCTGGAAGACAAGGGGCAGAGCCTCTGGCAGCGGATCAAGGGGAAGCTGGGGGGGGTGCCATCAGGATCTGCACCCCTCCCCACAGCAGCACGCCCCCCATGGCCACATAGGGCGCCACCAGCCAGGCCCTGGAGAGGGGGGCGTGGCGCAGGGCGATGCCCAGCGGAATCATCACGCCCACCAAGACCCAGCCCTTCCAGGACTGCAGCGCGAAGACGCACATGCGCTCGGGCATCCCGGCGAGGCGCCCCAGGTTCTTGCCCACCACCCGCCCGAACATCCCGTACCAGAACGCGACGGCCAGGGCCACGCCCAGGGCCACGAGCCCCAGCCCGGATCCCAGGGTCAGCCCCGAGGCCCAGGCCACTCCACGCCCACCCAGCAGGAGCCCCACCCCCACCCAGACCAGCCCCGCGAGCACCTGGGCGCTGCCCCTCCGGACGGCAGGCTTGAGCCGTGAGAGGCGGGACATGGGCGGCCCGAGGGCCGCTACTCGCAGCCCGAGGAGTGCGCGTCGGCGAAGGAGACCATGAGGTAGCCGCCGCCGCTCTCGTCGTGGTAGCGCCCGGTGCGGGGGTCGAAGGTGTAGGGACACTCGCCGGAGGCGGCGCCGTCGTCACGACCGGCCACGGCCTCGTTGCCCTGCCCCTCCAGCATGCCCCTCACGTCCTGCGCCAGCGCGTCGACCCCCTCGCGGAAGGCGAAGGCGAAGACGTAGGCGCCCGCGACGATGGCGACGATGAGCACCGAGATCAGCAGCATGTACTCGGTGGTGCTGGAACCGCGGCGGCCGGTCATGGCGAGGCTCCGGGACACGGGGGACGCACGAAGCGGTGATGCAAATAACGTGCCGCGCCCAGGGCACCATCCGCACCCTGAAAAGGCCTGTCCGGGCGCAGGGCGCGCCCCTTTTTCGTCGCAGCCGCGCCCAGCGATGGGGACCGGGAGCCTCAGGCGGCCCCTACGGATGCGCCCCGACCCAGCGCTGCAGCGTGTTGCGCCGCGAGGAGATGAAGGTGCGCATGTTGGCCTGGTAGTAGTTCACGTACTCGTCGGAGTACGGCTTGTTGGTGTCGGCCTCGACCCAGGGGGCGATCTGATCCTGTACCTCGTCGAAGAGGGCCAGCCAGCCCCAGGCCTCGGCGGCGTCCCAGACCTCCCAGGTCCGCTCCTTCATGGCGTCGAAGCAGGGGCTGTAGGCCTTGCAGCGCCGCCCCACGATGCCGTTGGCGGAGGTGATATCGCTGTCTGGATAGTAGAAGGCCTCGTCCATGCCGTGGGGGATGAACCAGAGCCGCCCGCTGGTGGGATCGTCGTAGACGTGGGCGTCGTCGCCCGGGTTCGTGTACGGATAGGCGTCGAACTGGGCGACCACGGCGCCGGCGGCCCAGTAGGAGACGAAGTCGTCCCAGTCCAGCGCGGGCGCCGCGGCGTCGTAGCCGGCCTGCCCCTCCAGCTCCAGGGCATCGGCCACGGCCTGGAGGCGGGTGCGGTCGTCCTCGCCGTACTCCAGCTGGAAGCAGCCCGCCGTGCCGTAGGCGTTGGGGCAGGGCACGTAGCCGTCGTAGAAGTCCGAGTCCCAGATCTCGAACAGGTTGCCGCCGCCGTCCTCGAACCAGCGCTGGATGAAGTCCTTGTTGGCGTCCTCCAGCAGGGCGTACAGGCCGTAGAAACGGTCCGAGACCACCGCGCCGCCCTCGTCCACCTCCTGCACGTAGACCAGCGCGTGGCTGGCGCGGTAGGCTGGCACCCCCGCCTCCCGGTAGACCCGGTAGGCCAGCCGCTCGTGCATCATGGTGTAGTCGTTGTCCATGTTGTTGAGGGTGAGCGACTTGAGGCCGAGGAACTCCCCCTCCGGCTCGAAGCGGTTGAAGTCAACCTTCATGGAGGGTTTCTCGCGGAAACGCTCGAACGAGTTCTCCCCCTTGAGCCGGATGCCCACCGGGCCATAGCTGCGGTCGTGGTACTGGAAGGTGGCCTCGACGTACTCGTGCTCGCCGCCGGCGTACTCGGCCTGGAGCTGATCCGCGTTGGCCACGCTCACCACGATGGTGAAGCTCGGGAGCTGATCGCCGGAGAAGATGGCGTCGGAGGGCTCGGGGGCGTCGGGGATGTGCTCGGTGCCGGTGTCTACGGGCTCGGGTGGCTCGCTGTCGTCCGGGGTGGGGGAGTCGGTGGTGTCGTGCTGGCCGCTGTCATCCTCGGGATGGATGGCGATCCCGATGGGGTGGCAGGCCAGCAGCCCCGCCCAGAGCAGGCCGACGCCGATCACAGCTCGTTGGCCTCGCCGGGGGTGGGCGTGTCGTCGAACTCCCAGGTCTGGCCACCATCCGGGATGCGCGCCACCGAGATGTCCGTCTGCTGCTCCTCGTACTCGATCTTGGTCAGCGGGGTCATGTCCGGCCGGCACAGCGCGATCTGCTCGCCCCCTTTGGAGAGGGCGAAGTCCAGGTGCAGCGCGCCCTCCTCCTGGTCGTGGTCGGCCCACAGCAGCAGGAACCCGTGGGCCGCGATGGAGACGCCTTCGGGCAGCGGCGACTTGTCGCAGGCGGTGAAGTCGTCGGTGAGGGAGTACCCTTCGAGATCGATGGCCTGATCCGTGGTGTTGTACAGCTCGATCCAGTCCGGCCAGGTGTCGGGGTACTCGGCGTCCTCGATGGTGGTCTGGTTGGAGGCCATGAACTCGTTGACGGTGACCTCCGGGTCCGCGACCGCGGACACGTTGGTGATGTCGGGATCCCCCTGGTGGGTGTCGTCCGTGTCGTCCGGGGGTGAGCCGGTGTCATCCTGGCAGACATCGTAGTCCATGCAGCCGGCGTCGAGGCAGTCGTAGGCTTCGTCGCCGTCGTTGTCGAGGCCGTCGGTGCACTCGGCCTCGGTGGCGCCCTCGCCCCCGATCTCGGGGCGGCAGGCGGACAGCATGGGGGACAGCAGGAGCGGCAACAGGGCAGCGGGGAACGTACGCATGGGGTCCTCGTGGAAGGTCGACCTCGCCAATATACATGCTCTTGGGGCTCGCGCGTCGCGCGGATGTCAAGGAAACGGCCAGAGGCTCCCCGGGGAGCCGCGCGCTGCGGTACAATGCTCGCTCCCATCGCGCCCTGGCGCCTCCATGCGCTCGCTGTTCCCTCTCCCGCTGCTGCTGTCCGTGGTCGCCTGCTCGAGTCGCCCGGCGCTCTACCTGAACGAGGTCCAGGCGGACAACCAGAGCACCCTGGCCGACGGTGCCACCGGCGAGTACCCCGACTGGATCGAGCTGCACAACGGCGGCGACGAGCCCATCTCGCTGGGCGGGTTCTACCTGACCGACGACCTGGGCCGACCCCAGCAGCAGGCCCTCGACGCTCGCCTGAGCGTCGCGGCCGGCGGCTTCCTGCTGCTCTGGGCCGACCAGGGCGCGGTGGACGATCCCTCGCACCTCAACTTCGCCCTGGCCAAAGGCGGCGAGGATCTGGGCCTGTTCTGGGACGACCCCGAGACCGGCAACCTGCTGCAGCTCGACGCCCTGGCGTTCGGCGCCCAGGATCCGGACACCTCCTGGGCCCGCCGCGAGGACGGCACCGGGCCGTGGCTGGTCTGCGCCACGCCCACCCCAGGCGCGAGCAACGAATGAACGACGCCTCCTCGCGCCGGGATCGCAGCCTGCGCCGGATCGCCGGCATGCTGGCGCTGGGGGCCCTGCTGCTCATGGCCCTGTTCATCCCGCGCTGGGGCGGCCTCCGGGAGAAGGCCCTGGTCGATGCCGACCAGACCTTCCGGCTCGCGTCGCTGGCCGAGGGCAGCTACTCCTGGAGCCTGCGCAAGGGCTGGCCCGCCGAGGGCGAGGCCCTGGTCCGGGAGCAGGTGCTGCAGCCGGAGCGCGCCGATCTGGTGGAGCTGGAGATCAACCCGGAGCTGCAGCCCGGCCAGGTCGTGGAGCAGGGCCAGGTGGTGGCCTGGCTGCGCTCGGGGCGCGATGCGCGCCTGCAGGCCGAGATCGCCTCGCTCAGGGCCGAGCTGGACGCACAGCGCGCGCTGCTGACGGCCGGCGGGCGGCCCGAGGAGGTGGAGCAGGCCCGCCAGCAGGTCCGCCTGGCGCAGGCCGCCTGGGACGGGCAGCAGCCCGAGCTGGCCCGGGTGCGCGCCCTGCACGCCGAGGGCGCCGCCTCCGACGCCGAGCTGGAGGCCGCCGAGGTGCGCGATCGCCTGCTGGCCGTCGAGCTGCAGGTGGCACAGGCCCGCCAAAGGGTCGCCGGTTCCTCCGCCCGCCCCGAGGCCCTGGCCGCCGTGGACGCCCAGATGGCCGCGCTGGACGCCCGGGCCGCGGAGCTGGAGGCCCGCCTCGCGGGCGAGACCGTCCGGAGCCCCATCACGGGCCTGCTGGAGATGGGCGGCCGCAGGATGGTGCTGCGCATCTACGATCTCGACCCGGTCTACCTGCGCCTGGTGGTCCCCGAGCGCGAGCGCCACCATGTCGAGGTGGGCACGCCCGTGCGCTTCGCCAGCCCGGCGGTGGTCCGCACCGAGTTCAGCGGGACCGTCGTAGACATCGGCGAGGACGCCGACACCGTCAACGGCGCCCAGGTCTTCTGGGTCAGCGTCGAGGTGCCCAACCCGGATCTGGCGCTGCGCTCGGGCATGTCTGGCGTCGCGCGCATCGAGCTGGGGAGCAGCGACGGCCCCTTCGCGGCGCTCTGGGCCGAGCTGATGGGGTTCGGCTCATGAGCCAGCCCGTGGACATCGGCCGCTTCGAGCTGAAGTACTGCGTCCCCGAGGCGCTGCGACCGCGCGTGCTCGAGCTGGCCCGCGGGCACATGGCCCCCGACAAGCACGCCTTCGACCTCGGCGACGGCATGCTGGGCTACGAGGTCCACAGCCTCTACCTCGACACCCCGCGCCTGGACGACCTCCGCGATCGGCTCGATGAGCACAAGGTGCGCGACCGCCTGCGCCTGCGCACCTACGGCCCGCCGGAGAAGGGCCCCTTCCCGGTGTTCCTGGAGAACAAGCGCAAGCTCGAGAACTGGGTGATCAAGCACCGCACCGCCCTGCCCACCGACTCGGCGCGCTTCTGCGCCACCGGGGGCCCCGAGCCCTGGCTGCCCCTGATCGGCGCGGTCAAGCCGAAGGGGCGCTACGCCGCCGAGCACTTCGTGCGCCTGACCACCGCCGGCCGGCGGCGGCCGGTCTCCGTGGTGCACTACGCCCGCGAGGTGTTCGTGGGGCTCGACCCCGACCGCCCCCAGGTGCGGCTCACCATGGATCACCAGGTCACCGCCACCACCCACGATCTGCGCTACAACGGCCTGTACCAGCCCCCCGACGTGGCCCTGATCCCCGCGGGCTGGATGGTCCTGGAGCTGAAGTTCGGCGGCAGCAAGCCCGGCTGGATGCGGCACCTCTGCCGTGAGCTCGGCCTGCGCGCCTGCCCCGTGTCCAAGTTCGGCCTGTCCGTCGCCATGGGCGTGGCCGGCAACCGCTACCGCGCGGTGCGCTTCGTCACGCCGCGGCCCCTGCGCCGGCTCGGCTACCCGCCGCGCGCCCTGGAGGTCCAGCCATGAGCGAGCTGGTCCTGGCCTTCGGGCAGCCCCTCAACCTCGGGGTCACCGACATCCTCGGGGGGTTGTTCCTGGCCCTGATCCTGGGCACCGCCATCGCCTTCGTGTACCGCGCCTCGGTGCCCCGGGCGGCGCTGAACCCCTCGCTGCAGGCCTCCCTGGTGCTGCTGTCCATCATCGGCGCCATGGTCATGATGGTCATCGGCAACAACCTCGCGCGGGCCTTCACCCTCGTGGGTGCCCTGGCCATCATCCGCTTCCGCACGCGCCTCAAG
>JBDRKM010000333.1:0-55062 GCA_043814015.1 Pseudomonadota bacterium | reverse complement strand
CCTGGGGGCCAGGGTACGGGTTGGCAGGCGCCAGGCGCCGGTGGGCGGGCACCCTGGGCGCCAGGGTACGGGTTGGCTGGCGCCAGGCGCCGGTGGGCGGGCACCCTGGGCGCCAGGGTACGCATTGGCAGGCGCCAGGCGCCGGTGGGGGGCACCCTGGGCGCCAGGGTACGCATTGGCAGGCGCCAGGCGCCGGTGGGGGGGCACCCTGGGCGCCAGGGTACGCATTGGCAGGCGCCAGGCGCCGGTGGGCGGGCACCCTGGGCGCCAGGGTGCGCATTGGCAGGCGCCAGGCGCCGGTGGGCGGGCACCCTGGGCGCCAGGGTACGGGTTGGCAGGCGCCAGGCGCCGGTGGGGGGGCACCCTGGGCGCCAGGGTACGCGTTGGCAGGCGCCTACATCCCCAACCCCGCCTCCAGCCGGGTGGCCACACGCTGACGCGCGCGCGCGTCCAGGTGTGCGGCGTCGAAGCATAGGCCCAGGCGCAGGGCGCCGTGCAGCGTGACGGCGGCAGTGCACAGGGGGCCGCCCTCCTGGGGGGCCATGGCGAAGCGCACGGCGCGCACGGCTTCGGCGGCGGCCGGGGGGAGGTCGGGCAGGCGGCCCAGGTTGGTGACCACGGTGGCGCGCGGGGTGTGCCGGGCCAGCCAGGCCAGGCGGGCGGCGCCACGCGCATCGGGGGGCAACACCCAAGCGGGCGGCATGACGCGCCAGAAGAGGTGGGCCTGGCCCCGGGCCATGGCCGCCCGCAGGGCGACGCTGGACTCCCGGGCCAGGAGCGCGAGGTCAGGCTCGGGCGAGACCGCAAGCCAGCCCGCCAGCAAGGAGACGTGCATCCCGAGGGTGCCGGGCGCCAGGGCCGGCTCCAGGTGCGGGCGCAGGTCCACAGCGCTGGCGACACACAGGCCCAGTGGTTCATCCCCCAGGATCTCGGCCCGCAGGGCCGCGAGCTGGGCCGCCACGAGGGCGCCCTGCACCGTGGCGCCGGCCTCCCGGGCCCCGCGCACCAGCGACTCCGTGCGCTCCTCGTCGAGGTCCAGCCACACAGACACTGGCTGACGCGGGGTGCCCCGCGGTGGGGCCCCAGGCAGCTCGCCGAGACGTCCCGCCCGCCTCTCAGCCCGGCCGCCGGCCCAGATCACTCCTGGCAGACCCGCGAGACCACGCAGCCGAGCGGGGAACAGGGCCTCGGCCGGACGCGGCTCCTCGGAGAACGGCTCTCCGGGCACCTCTCCCGCGGCCAGGGCCAGCACCTCACCCAGCCACCACGCCCCCGCACGCGCGTCCAGCAGACCGTGGTGGAAGGTGAACACCGCGGCGCCGTCCGCCCAGGCCACCCGCACCAGCGGTGCAGCCCCCACGGGAAACGGCCGCACCAGCTCGGCGTCCGCCCGCACCTGCCAGGTGCCATCGACCACCTCCACGACCGGCGGCGGCGCGACCTCGGGCTCCAGCACCACCCGCCGCCCAGCCACCGCGATGCGACAACGCAGCCGCGGATGCCGCGCCCAGGAGCGCGCGATGGCCCCCTCCAGGGCCACGCGCCCCAGCCCCGGATCCAGCTCCGCCACCAGCACGAAGTTGGTGCAGGTGTGCTGGTCGTAGAGCCAGTAGAAGCGCTCGATGACGCCGAGGGGGCGGGTGGGGGAGGACAAGGCGCGACACCTGGGCACGGGAGGTGCCATGATACCCCCGCCCACCGCCCCGGACTCTCCATGCGCACCCTCGCCCTCGCCCTGCTGCTGGCCGGCTGCCCCAAGGGCAGCTCCGACGACTCTACCCCCGTCGACACCCAACCCACCGAGACCTCGTGCGACCCCGGCACCTGGGCCGGCTGGGACATCCCGCTCGATCCCCAGGGCCCCCTGACCCAGATCCACCCCAGCGTGGCCTGGGATGGTGAAGGGCTCTGGTCCGCCTGGGCCCGCCCGGACACGGAGGGGGTCCACTTCGACATCTGGGCCGGACGCCTCTCCCCCGAAGGCGACACCCTGGTCCAGCCCTTCCAGCTCAACAACGGCGGCACCAACGACGGCTACCCGCGTATGGCGGTGGCCGGCGAGCGCGTGGTGGTGGCCTGGCAAGCCGACAACATGAGCGGAGCGAACAACCTGGACGTCCTCGTGCGCGGCTTCGACCGTGACGGCGACGCCAAGGACGAGGCGCCCACCACCGTGCAGCCCACCATCGACGGCAGCCCGCTGACCGGCAACGGCTGGATGCCGGCCCTCGCCCCTGACCCCTCCGGCGGCTTCCTGCTGGCCGGCGCCTTCGCCGCGCCCGGCGCCCAGGCCTTCCAGGCGGTGATGCAGGGGCTCGACTCCAGCGGCGCGCCCACCGGCGCGGGCACCCTCCCCGCGCTCTCCGCCGCCGACTCCCAGGTCTACCCCGCCGTGGCCGTGGCCCCGGATGGTCGCCGCTTCATGGCCTGGGAGGCCTGGCCCGCCCAGGGCGACAAGCTCGTGCAGCTCTCCCTCGACGGCGGCGCTCCGATCTCCTTGGGCGAAGGCAGCGACGCGGGCCTGCCGAGCGTGGCGGTGGACGGCGGCGGCACCGCCTGGCTGGTCTGGTACGAGGAACTGGGTGGAGAGTACGACCTCCAGGTGCGGGCCGGCGACCTCGGCGGCAGCCCCGCCGCCGCCGTGCTGGGAATACCCGGCCGCATCGAGCACACCCCCATGGTGTTGGCCTCGGACGAAGGCGCGCTGGTGGCCTGGATGCGGGTCATCTCCGGCTACCAGGCCGAGCTGGTGGTCCAACCCGTCCACCTGGAGGGCGGCGCCATCGTGGCCGGCACGGAGCAAGTGCTCGACACCGAGACCCCCGTCGCCCCCTACCTGCCGGGCCTGACCTGGCTGTGCGACGATGTCTGGTTCGTGGTCTGGGTCGAGGGCAACAGCCCCGACTACGTGGTGAAGGGGCGCTTCGTGCACGCGGGTTAGCCGCACCCAGGAGGATCCCATGCGCTTCATCAGCTTGGTCGCCCTCTTGGCCACGGCCTGTCCCTCGCCCAAGGACGACACCGGCGAGCCGGCCGACACCGACACCGACACCGATGCGGACGCCGACGCCGATGCGGACGCCGATGCGGACGCCGATGCGGACGCCGATGCGGACGCCGATGCGGACGCCGACCTCGGCGTCTACGACCACGCCGTGGTCAGCCTGACCCTGGCGGGCCGCGGCGAGGGCTTCGACCTGGACGAGGACGGCCAGATCGACAACGCCCTCTGGCCCCTGGCCTCCGCGCTCGACCCGGCCTTCGCCACCCTGCTGCACGAGGCTCCACGCACCCTGGTGCTCCAGTTGGCCGGACTCGACGGCTGGGTCGATGACCCCGAGGTGGCCCTGGGGCTGTTCTCGGCCTCCGTGCAGAAGGACGGCAGCCTGCAGGCCGGCGCCGCGGTGGACGCCGACGGCGTGGCCGTGGTCTCCACGGACATCGCCCTGGCCAGCGGCGCCTACGAGGCCGAGTGGCTCGACGAGACCCTGCCCGTCGGCAGCTACGAGCTGCAGACCGCCACCCCGCTCTACCTGAAGGGCACGCCCACCGCCGCCCTGCACGATGGCATGCTGGGCTTCGGCGTCTCACTGGAGGCCCTCACCACCCTGGCCACCGCCGCCGGCCACCCCGAGATCGCCGAGCAGGCCGCCCGCCTGGCCGACCTCGACACGGATGCCGACGGCACCGACGACGCCATCTCCACCGCGCTCGTCTTCGACGCCGAGCCCTGCACGCTCGCGTTCTGATCAGGTGGACCCTGGCCCCCAGGGTGCCCCTCCACCGGCGCCAGGCGCCTGCCAACCCGGACCCTGGCCCCCAGGGTGCCCCTCCACCGGCGCCGGGCGCCTGCCAACCCGGACCCTGGCCCCCAGGGTGCCCCTCCACCGGCGCCGGGCGCCTGCCAACCCGGACCCTGACTCCCAGGGTGCCCCTCCACCGGCGCCGGGCGCCTGCCAACCCGGACCCTGGCGCCCAGGGTGCCCCTCCACCGGCGCCGGGCGCCTGCCAACCCGGACCCTGGCTCCCAGGGTGCCCCTCCACCGGCGCCGGGCGCCTGCCAACCGGGACCCTGGCCCCCAGGGTGCCCCTCCACCGGCGCCAGGCGCCTGCCAGCCCGGACCCTGACGCCCAGGGTGCCCCTCCACCGGCGCCGGGCGCCTGCCAGCCCGGACCCTGGCGCCCAGGGTGCCCCTCCACCGGCCCCGGGCGCCTGCCAGCCCGGACCCTGACGCCCAGGGTGCCCCTCCACCGGCGCCGGGCGCCTGCCAGCCCGGACCCTGGCTCCCAGGGTGCCCCCCCACCGGCGCCGGGCGCCTGCCAACCTGGACCCTGGCGCCCAGGGTGGCCCTTCACCGGCGCCGGGCGCCTGCCAGCCCGGACCCTGGCCCCCAGGGTGCCCCTCCACCGGCGCCGGGCGCCTGCCAGCCCGGACCCTGACGCCCAGGGTGGCCCTTCACCGGCGCCGGGCGCCTGCCACCGGAGCCAGCGGCACCGCCACCACCAGCGCGTTGCCGTCGGGGTCCGCGAAGTACGCGGCCTCGTCGCCCCAGTCGCGCGGCGCGCGCGGAGAGAGCACCCGCGCCCCGGCGGCCTCCAGGCGGGCCACGGCCGCGTCGAGATCCGCCACGCGGAAGTACAGCTCCGTCCCCGTGATGGCCCCGGGCGCCACCACCTCGGGCACCAGCCCGCCCACGTTGTGGGCGAAGCCCTCCCGGACGTAGAGCCCCAGGCTGCGACCGCCCGGCAGATCGAGCTGCTTGTAGACGGGGACATCCACCCCCAGCGGCCAGCCGAAGGCCTGCTGGTAGAAGACGGCGGCGGTCTCGAGGTCCGAGACCGCCAGGATGGTGAGGATGTGATCGGGCGTGGTCACGGGAGCGGCCTCCGGCGGGGCGTGGACACAGGCCGCGAGGGCGAGGGTGGCGAGCCAGCGCATGGGACCTCCTGGTGCGGCCCCCTATCCGCCACGGGGGTCCCTCCGAACAAGGGACAGCCCGGAAATGAGCAGGGGTGGACAAGGGTCCCGGCGTTTTTGAGCAGGTTCGGGGTTCTCAACGGTTCCCCCCCTGCAAGAAACGCGCGAAAAGTGACGTTCCGACGCACAACGTTCTCTACGCCCACAGGTGACCTGCTCAAATTCGGCCAGACCGATGCTCACCCCTGCTCAAAACAGGCCCCTCCGTTGTACACATGGCCTCCCGGGGATAACTGAACGCATGTCCAGCGCGCTCGCACCCTTCCACCCCCTCATCGCCGCCTGGTTCCGCGAAGAGGTGGGCCGCCCCACCCGCGCCCAGCGGCTGGCCTGGCCCGCCATCGCGGCCGGGGAGCACCTCCTGCTCACCGCGCCCACCGGCTCTGGGAAAACGCTGGCCGCCTTCCTCTGGGCGCTGAACCAGCTCGCCTCCGGCGCCTGGCCCCCGGGCAGCACCCGGGTGGTCTACGTCTCGCCCCTGCGCGCGCTGAACAACGACATCCGCCGCAATCTGCTCGCCCCCCTCACGGCCCTGCACGCCCGCTTCGTGGCCGCAGGCCTGCCCTGGCCCCACGTCCAGGTGCTCACCCGCAGCTCCGACACCCCCGGCTCCGAGCGCCAGCGCATGGTGCGCCGCCCGCCCGCCATCCTGGTCACCACGCCCGAGAGCCTCAACCTGCTGGTCTCCTCGGCCGGCGGCCAGCGCATGCTGGGGGGCGTGGCCCAGGTGATCCTGGACGAGATCCACGCGGTGGTGGGCTCCAAGCGCGGCACCCACCTCATCACCGCCGTCGAGCGCCTCACGCTCCTCTCTGGCGAGGTGCAGCGCGTGGCGCTCTCGGCCACGGTCCGCCCAGTGGAAGAGGTGGCCCGCTTCGTGGGCGGTTACCGGCCCGGCCCCGACGGCGAGCCCGCGGCGCGGCGCGTCACGGTCCACCAGGCCGAGGATCCCCGCCGCTACGCGCTCACGGTCCACTCCCCGCGCGACGACCGCCCCGTGCCCGAGGGCGCCGATCCCTCCGCCATCTTCTGGCGCCGCCTGGCGGATCGCCTCGGCCCCGGGCTGGAGGCCGCCCGCTCCACCCTCATCTTCGCCAACAACCGCCGCACCACGGAAAAACTGGTGCGCTTCCTCAACGAGGATCGTCCCGAGCCGCTGGCCTGGGCGCACCATGGCTCCCTGGCCCGCGAGCTGCGCCTGGCGGTGGAGGCCCGGCTCAAGGCCGGCGAACTCAAGGCCATCGTGGCCACCAACTCGCTGGAGCTGGGCATCGACGTGGGCGCCCTGGAGCGCGTGCTGCTGGTCCAGACCCCGCCGAACGTGGCCTCCACCCTGCAGCGCCTCGGCCGCGCCGGGCACCGGGTCGGCGAGGTCTCCGAGGGCGAGCTGCACCCGCTGGCCGGCCGCGATCTGCTGGATGCGGCGGTGGTGGCCCGCGCCGCCATGGAGGGCGATCTGGAGCCCGTCCACGCCGTGCGCGCCCCGCTCGACGTCCTGGCCCAGATCGTCCTCGCCATGACCGGCAGCCAAGCCTGGCCCGTGGAGGATCTGTACGCCTTCCTGCGCCGCACCGCGCCCTACCGCGAGCTCCCACGCCGCCACTTCGATCTCGTGCTCGACATGCTGGCCGGCCGCTACGGCCACGAGCGCCTGCGCGAGCTGCAGCCCGCCCTGGTCTTCGACCGGGTGGCCGGCACGGTGCAGGCCCGGCCCGGGGCCCGCCGGCTGGTGTACCTCTCCGGCGGCACCATCCCCGATCGCGGCTACTACGCCCTGCGCCACGCGGAGAGCAAGGCCCGCATCGGCGAGCTGGACGAGGAGTTCGTCTGGGAACGATCGCTGGGCGACACCTTCACGCTGGGCTCCCAGACCTGGCGCATCCTGCGCATCACCCACAACGACGTGGAGGTGGCCCCGGCCGGGCCCGAGGTGGCCCCCTCCATCGTACCCTTCTGGCGCGCCGAGGCCCGCGACCGCCCCTTCCACCTGGCCGAGCGCGTCGGCGCCTTCCTCGGGCGCGCCGAAGCCCGCCTGGAGGAGCCCACCTTCCAGGCCGAGCTCATCCGGGAACACCACCTCACACCCGCCGCCGCGGAGGAGCTGCTCTCCTTCCTGCGCCGCCAGCGCGAACACACGGGCGCCCCCCTGCCCCACCGCCACCACCTGCTGGTGGAGCACTTCGCCGATCCGCTCAACAGCGCCGGCAGCAAGCAGGTCATCCTGCACACCACCTGGGGTGGCGCGGTCAACCACCCCCTGGCGCTGTGCCTCGCCGCCGCCTGGCAGCGGCGTTTCGGCGAGCGCCTGCAGGTCTTCCATGACGACCACGGCGTGCTCCTGCTCCTGCCCGATCACTTCGGCACGGAGGATCTCCTCGGCCTGCTGGAGCTGGGCAGCCCCGAGGAGCTGCTGCGGGGCCACCTCGCCACCACCGGCCTGTTCGGGGCGGTCTTCCGGGAGGCCGCCGCCCGGGCCCTGCTGCTGCCACGGCAGAGCCTGCAGCGCCGCCAGCCCCTGTGGCTCAACCGCCTGCGGGGCAAGAAGCTGCTGGAGCACGTCGGCCGCCACCCCGACTTCCCCATCGTGCTGGAGGCCTGGCGCGAGATCCTGCAGGATTCCTTTGACCTTCCAGCCCTGGCCCGTGTGCTGGAGCAGGTGCAGAGCGGCGAGATCGCCGTCTCCGCCTGTGTCACCCGCGCGGCCTCGCCCTTCTGCGACGGCCTCACCTGGCGCGCCACCAACACCTACATGTACGAGAGCGACGCCCCCGAGCCCGGCAGCGGCCCGGGCCTGCGGCCCGATCTGCTCGAGGAGATCGTCCACACCCCGGCCCTGCGTCCGCGGGTCCCCGCCGCCGTGGCCGAGGCCCTGGCCCAGCGCCTGGCCCGCACCGCCCCCGGCTACGCGCCCGGCTCGGTGGTGGAGCTCGTGGAGCACGTCAAGGAGCGCCTGCTCGTCCCGCAACCGGAGTGGCAGGCCCTGCTGGCCGCCATCGGCCGCGACACCGAGGCGGATCCGGCTCCCTTGCTGGCCGAGGCCGCCCCCCGCCTCGCGCGCCTGGCCGGCGGGGTCTGCGCCCGGGAGCGCCTGCCGCTGCTGGCGGAGGCCCTGGGGCGCGCCGACGCGCACGATCTCGACGGCACCCCGCTCGCCATCCCCGCCGGCCCCGACGCCCTCCCCGAGGGCGCCGAGGAGGCGAGCCTGGAGCTGCTCATCGCCCAGTGGCTGCAGACCACCGGCCCCGTCGAGCCCAGCGCCCTGGCCGCCGCCTTCGAGCTCGCGCCCGCCGTCCTGGATGCCGCCCTGACCCCCCTGCTGGAGCGCCGCGAGGCGGTCCTCGGTCCCCTCCTCCGCGAGCACGAGCGCGCCCTGCTGTGCGACGCCCGCAACCTGGCCATCCTGCTGCGCATGGCCCGCGCCGCGGCCCGCCCGGCGCTGGAGCCCCTGCCGCTCGAGGCCTTCCCCCTGCTGCTGGCGCAGCACCACGGCCTCACCCGCCCCGGCCACGATGTGGAGGGCCTGCAGCGCGCCCTGGAGCAGCTCTTCGGCTACCCGGCCCGGGCCGAGGCCTGGGAGTCCTGGATCTTCCCCGCCCGCCTGCAGCCCTACCATCCGGCCTGGCTGGAGGGCCTGGCCCAGGACTCCGGGCTCGGCTGGCTGGGCTGCGGGAGCAAGCGGGTCACCTTCTGCTTCCCGGACCAGCTCGAGCTGTTCCCGCCCCCGGAGGAGCCTCCTGCATCCCCGCTGGATCCGCTGCTGGAGTCCCGCTCGGGCTTCGACTTCAGCGAGGCCCAGGCCGCCACGGGCCTGCCCTCCGCCGATCTCTCCGAGGCCCTGTGGGGCGCCGTCTGGGCCGGCCGGCTGCGCAACAGCACCGTGGCCGTGCTGCGCCGCGGGGTGGAGCAGGGCTTCGAGGCCGCGCCCCCGCCTGCCACCGGCCGCGCCGGGTTCTCCCGCTGGAAGGTGGGCCGCCCCCTCGGCGGCCGCTGGGAGGTGGTGCACCCGGCCCCCCCCGCGCGGGATCCGGTGGAGGAGATGGAGCGCGCCCGGGATCGGGTCCGCCAGCTCCTGGAGCGCCAGCCCATCCTGTTCCGCGCCCTGCTGCAGCGCGAGCTGCCCGCCCTGCGATGGGGCGCCATCTTCCGGGCCCTGCGCCTGATGGAGCTGTCAGGCGAGGTGGTGGGCGGCCTGTTCGTCGCGGGGCTGCCCGGCCCCCAGTTCACCTCCCACCCCGCCCTGCGCGCCCTGCGCGAACCGCTGCCCGAAGGCGTCTGGTTCCACAACGCCGCCGATCCCGCCTCCGCCTGCGGCCTGTCCCTGCCCGGCCTCGATCTGCCCGCCCGCCGCCCCACCACCTGGCTGGCCTGGCGCGGGCACCAGCTCGCGCTCGTGGCCGAGGCCGACGGCAGGCGGCTCGATGTGCGCCTCCCCCCCGATCACCCCGATCTCGGCGCCTGCCTGGCCGTGCTCAAGCTCCTCTGCGACCGCCGCGTGCGCCCGGCCGCGCGGGTGGAGGTGGAGCAGATCAACGACGAGCCTGCCCCGAAGAGCCCCTACGCCGAGCCGCTCTTGCGCTGGGGCTTCCAGCGGGAGTTCCGGAGCCTGGTGCTGAGGGCGGCGCTGTAGCTATCGCCCGGCCAACCGCCCCATCCCTGCGTCCAACGCGGCGCGCAGGCGGGCCTTGTCCGCCTGCGACCAGTCGGCCGGATCCTTCACCAGCCGCACGAAGCTGGTGATGTCGTCGGAGTTGTCGAAGACGGCCGCGGGCAGGTGGTAGGTCACGCCGTGGGCGTCGATGCGCATGGTGGAGCCGCCGTCCTGGGCCACCAGGTACTCGAAGTCGCACTGGCCGTAGTCGCCCAGCATGACGTTCATGGGGACGGCGTGGAACAGGGAGGAATCCTCGCCCGGGGCGCCGGTGGGGGCGCGCTCCAGGTTCTTGCGCCGCGACTCCACGGGCGGGACCTTGATGTAGAGCACCGAGGCGCGCTCCAGCACCTGCGGGCAGAGGTGGCTGAAGGCGAAGCGGTAGCCGTACGGGGGGTCCAGCGGCAGCGGAGCACCGTGGGGGCCACCGCGGGCGAACTCGATGACGGCGGTCTTGACGCCCAGGACGCGCCCGGGCACGGGGCGGGCGGGGTCGAGCAGCTTGCGGGCCTCGGACATGCCCTCCTCGAGGCGGTTGTTGACCAGGCGCTCCACGAAGGCCTCCTGGACGTCATCAGGCAGGCGGCCGATCTTCATCTGGGCGCCGGCGCGCAGCTGGGCGGCGTCGATGCGGCGGAAGAGCCAGCGGGCGATGTCGGCGGGAGCCGTGGGGCGCTCGTACTCGCCGAGGAGGTCGTCGTTGATCAGCTCGATGAGCGTGCCCCACTCCATGGGGTCGCGGAAGGAGGCGTCGGGGTGCTCGTAGAACAGCGGGTCGAGCCCCAGGAGCTTGCAGATCTGATCCACCCAGCGCATGAACTCAACGTAGGGGTAGTCGTCGTACTGGACCGGATCGCGCAGGCCGAAGGCGCGCTCTTGCTCCGCGGGGCCGAGCAGGTGCATGAACTTGCGGACTTCGGACTTGCCGGACGCGGGCAGGGGCGACGAGAAGCAGGACGTCGATCATGGGGGAGCCTCCTGGTTGAGACGGCTCCCATATCAAGAAACCCCGCGAGCGCTCTACTTGTTGAAGAACACCCCGGCGTAGACCACCGGCCCGAGCCAGTGATCCTCCACGATGGCGCTGCCCCAGGTGCCCTCCGCCGCCAGCACCAGGGAGATGGTGTCGGTGGCCAGCCACTCCAGGGTGGCCAGGCCCCCGGCCAGGACCGTGGGATGGCTGCGGTAGTCGGCCAGGAACAGCGTGTCCCCGCCCCCACCCACGAGCTGCAGGGCGGTGGCGCGCCCGCCGCCGAAGTGACCGCCCAACCCCAGCCGCCAGCGCACCCCCCGCAGGGCAGCCTCGGCGTAGAGGTACCCCCGGCCCAGCTCGAAGCCGCTGCCCTCCAGCGCGTCGCGCTCGGCCGGGAAGGTGCTGCGGGAGCCGCCGGCCCCGGCCCGCAGCCAGGGCCCCAGGTTGAAGTGCAGCCGCCCGCCGAAGCCGTGCAGCAGCCCATGCCCCCCCGGGAAGGTGGCGGACATTGGGGCGAATCCCACATGGTAGAGCATCCCCCCGCCGAACAGCTTGCGCTCCTGGAGCGGAGCCGCCGCGCGGGCGGCGGGGGCGAGCAGCAGGGCCAGGGCCAGGGCGAGCAGACGGGGCATGGGCACCTCCCGCCGCCGTTATCCCCCCCCGTGCACCCGGGGCCACGCATGCTATCCTCCGACCTCCGCCCAGGAGCGCGCCATGCCCACCATCCCCGCCGTGGTCACCGGGACCATCCTCGCCGTCCAGATCCTGGTGGGGCCGTCCTGGCTGCCGCGCACGGAGGTCACGCTGCTGTGCGACGACGGCGAGCAGGTCACCTTCCTGCTGCCTGGCGCCAACGGCGGCCCCCCCGCGGCCGTGGTGGGCGTGCCCGTGGTGGCCCCGGGCCAGCGCTGGGAGCTGGATCTCGACACGGCCCTCGTCGGCGTGGTACCCCGCGGGCACGGCGTGGGGATGCGCGCCCTCGACCCGCAGCCCGTCTGGAACCTCAACGGCAACCACCTGCCCGACGAGCTGCTCCCCTGGCCCTTCCTGATGAACGAGGAGGGCATCGGCGACATCGGCCCCGACGCCACCGAGGCCATCTTCGAGGAGTCACTGGCCCAGTGGACCCGCCCGGCCTGCACCACCTTCGCCTTCGACTACCAGGGCCGCACCACGGCGCTGGCCGAGGACGACGGCCTCAACGTCATGGCCTGGGAGAACGAGACCTGGGAGTGGCACGAACAGGCGGCCGCCATGAGCGTGGTGCGCTTCGACTACTCCGGCGAGGTCCCCGTCATCCGCGAGACCGACATCCTGTTCAACGCGGTGGACTTCGGCTGGTCCGCCGACGAGGGCAACGCCAGCCACAACCCCCCGGTCCTGCACGCCGGCTCGGTGCTGACCCATGAACTGGGCCACTCCACCGGGATGGATCACGAGTACTTCTACGTCACCTCCACCATGTACTACGCCTACTTCGGGGGCACCTGGATGGCGACGCTCTCGGGTGACGACATCCGCGGGGTGTGCGAGAACTACCCGAGCGGAGAGGAGGGCTGCGCCAGCAGCGCCGACTGCGAGGGGCTCGACGCCAGCGCGCGCACCTGCCGCGCGCTCGACGGCCTGAACGTCTGCGATGAGGTGCGCGACGAGCTGGGCGCGCCCTGCGCCATCGACGCCTTCAACTGCGAGGAGGTCTGCCTCTTCGGCAACGCCTTCTACAACGACGGCGCCTGCACGCTGACCTGCCCCGAGGGCGCCTGCCCGGAGGGCTACCACTGCGCGGAGGCCCCCTACACCATCCCGCTGGAGCCCGGCCCCGTCTGCGTACCGGACGCCCTCGACACGGGCGACACCGCGGGTGACTCGGCCACCCCCGAGGACAGCGCGGAGGGCGAGCCCGAGGGCTGCAGCGGTTGCGCCAGCGGCCGTGGCGCCGGGTGGACCCTGGCGCTGACGATGGGCGCCCTGGGCTTGACCTTCCGCCGCCGCCAACACCGCGTCGCCTGATGCCCAGGTTCACTCTGGTGGGGTGGTGCAACACGGGCGCCTGCCGCCCGGCAGGGGGTGAGGTGCGTATCCCGCTCGCCCGCCGCATCGTCTACACGCTGATCTGCACGGTTCTGGGGCTCTTGGCGCTGAATCTCGCGGCCGAGCTGGTGGAGATGTCCTTCTACGGCCTTCGCAGGACCCACGGAGCCCCTGCCGGGCTCTATGTCCGGACCAACGTGGAGGATCCCCTTGATCCCGGTTTCCAGCGCGGCCCCCAACTGCAACCCGGGGCGCGGTACCGCGGCCTGTTCCACCGGATGGCCATCAACTCCGACGGCTTCCGTGGTCCGGACATTGCCCGGCCGAAGCCACCCGGCGGCCTGCGCGTGTGGTGCGCCGGCGGCTCCACGACGTTCGATATCTATGCCCCGGATGACGCCTCCACCTGGCCCGCGCGCCTCGGCCAGGCGCTGCAGACGGCCCTGCCCGATCGGAGGGTCGAGGTGATCAACGCGGGGATCCCCGGCGAGATCATGCGGGGCAACCTCCAGGACCTGGTCATGAAGGGGCCCGCTCTCGAACCCGACGTGCTGGTGATCCACCAGGGGCCGAACGAGATCCGCAGGTTCGTCAGCATCCCGCACGGGGCCGCGGTCCAACCCCACGCCCCCGAGCCACTCGTGCAGCGCATCGCCCTGTTCGATCTGACCAGGCGCGCCCTGTCCGTGTACGCACCCCACCCGGCAGCGCGCCTGAACATGGCGGTCTTCGACACCCGCTCGCTGGAGCAGGCCCAAGCCTCCCTGCGGGCGATGATCGACCAGGCGAAGTCCCAGGATCTGACGATCGTATTGGCCACCCATGCGTTCGCGGTGTCTCCCGAGCCCACCCCAGACGAGCTGAAGCGCTTCGTGGACGCCGGCAATCTGCTGCGGATGCCGCCAGCCGACGCAGCACGGGCCATGGAGGCCTACGACGAGATGGTCCGCGAGGTGGCCATCGATCAGGGCCTGACGCTGGCGGACTTGCGCGCCGCGATCCCCTCCGACCCGGCACTCTGGGGGGACGCGATTCATTTCTCCGCCGAGGGTTCTCGTCGCGCCGGGGCCATCGTGGCCGAGGCGGTCCTCGGTGCACTGGAGCCCCGCGCCGAGGGGCGATAGCCCGCGTCGGTCATGAGCGGCGGCGGGTGCGCGGCTTCCGCTATCCGCGGCGATGCCGGCGCGCCCGCGATCCGACCCAGGTGATCCCGGGGATCAAGAGCAGCAGTCCGCCCACGCCGCCGCCGGCGCTGCACCCCCCGCAGCCGCCCACGGTGAAGGCAGCCTCGATGAGGTCGTTCTCGCCGCCCAGCTGCACCTCGACGTCGTGTACGCCCTCGGGCAGGGCCGAAGGCGTGCGGCCCTCCAGGGTGTTCTCGTCCAGCACCTCGATGCCCGAGACCGCCAGGCCGCCGATGTAGGCGCCGATCCCCTCGGCGAAGCCGCCGCCCTTGATGTAGACGTCGATAGGCACGCCTGGATCGGCATGGTCCGGCGTGATGCTCTCCACCCAGAAGCTGCCGGGGTCGGCGTCGGCATCGCTGTCCGTGTCGGTGTCGCCGTCCGCGTCGCCGTCCGCGTCGGCATCGCCCTCGCAGCCATCGCCCGAGATGTTGGCGCCCTCGATGCACAGCCGCTGGATCCAGTCACCGGTCAGGCCGAACTGGTTGGACTGGAACCAGGAGTAGGCGCCTCCGCCCACGCCGGCGTAGACCCAGTTGCGGTCGGCGTGCGCCATGCCGTCGGTGTCGCGGGCGATGGCGGGGTAGCCACCGAAGCCGTCCAGGCAGACGGAGACGGCCACGTTCCCGCTGTCGATGGAGGGCAGCACGTCCTCGATGGCCTCGCTGAAGTCGATCCGGCTGAAGCTCTCCTGGCTGCCCGTGATCTGCACCGCGCCGCTGCCCAGCAGTGTACCGCTCATGCTGGAGGTGGTGACCTGGTAGACGTCGATGCCGAAGAACTCGGAGCCGCTGCTGCCACCCACCAGGGTGTCCGCGTAGGCCAGGTTGAAGGGGTAGTCCGTGGCCTGGGGCACGTAGACCACGCCCCAGCACTCTCCGTCCACGAAGCCGCCCTGGAAGCCCACCTCGCCCTCGCCGGTGAACCCGTCGTTCTGCAGCAGGCGCGTGCCGGCGAAGGTGGGAGGCGTGAGGAGAGACAGGAACAGGGCCAGGCGCAGCATGGGGTCACCTCTTGGGGGCTGGGGATGAACCACGTAACGCCGTGGCCGGTGTGATCAGTACAGGCAGAACGGGCCCGGGTAGCGCAGCTCGTTGTCCGCCGCGTCGCACTCCAGCTCACCGGAACGGATGCGCACCACCAGCTCGTCGGCGGTCTTGAGCGGCATGGCGTCGAGCCACAGGCAGACGGCGTCGGCCACGGTCCCAGCGGCCAGCCCGCCCTCGATCTGGACGCTGTCCACCCGGGTCTCCTCGCCATCCTCCACGGCCACGCCCTCGACGAGGTAGGGCAGGCGCAGGTCCACCGCGCCCACGTTGGCCGCGTGCACGCAGACCTGGACCAGATCCTGCTCGCAGTCCAGGGTGCAGAGCTGCCCCTCCTCCAGCGCCAGGTTCGGGGCCGCCATGCCGTCGCCGGCGGTCATGTCTCCAGACCTGAAGTTGTTGTACCCGAGCCAGTTGAGCTCCGGCTGAGCCGGGATGTGCCCGTCGTCCTCCACGTTGGTGATGGCGTAGGCGTGCTGGTTCCAGATCTTGCGGCCGGGGCGCCAGCTCCGATCTGCGTCGCCGAGCACGACCACGCCCGAGTACGGCCCGTTGATGGGGGCGTTGACCACGACGATCTCAGCCTGGTCGTCGCCGTCCACGTCGGCGATCACCGGGTACTCCAGCAGGGTGGCGTTGGAGTGCTCGAAGCTCTCGAGCTTCGTGGAGCCGTCCACCCCCGAGTACACCCACAGGGTGGTCTCGTCGGCGTAGACCACCTCAGCGACGCCGTCACCCTCGAAGTCGAACACCGACGAGCCGGTGTTGCCCGAGCTGTCATCGTCGGTCACGCGCTGCCAGAGGATGCTACCGTCGGCCTCGAAGACGGTGTAGCGGGAGCCGGAGGCGACCCCGATCTCAGGGGCGCTGTCGCCGTCGTAGTCGGCGATGGTGGGCGGACCGCCGTACTTGGACTCCTCCGCGCCAGGGATGACCTGGGACCAGAGCACGGTGCCGTCGGTCTCCTGCAGGCGGATGGTGCCGGCCCCACAGACCACGATCTCGGCCTCGCGATCCGCGTCGAAGTCGGCCACCGCCGGGAAGCCGTCGGCCTGCCCGTTGGTCCACTCCATCAGGCCATCCGGACCGTAGACGGCGTTGCCCACCACCACCTCCTGGACCCCGTCGGCGTCGATGTCGGCCACCACCGGCGCGGTGCCCTGGTTCAACGCGCCGACCCCGGCCATGCCGTAGACCCCGGCACCCCTCAGGCTGCCGTCGGCGTTCAGGATGGCACGGCCGACGATGATCTCGGGAGCGCCGTCGCCGTCGAGGTCCGCGATGGCCGGGGCATCGCCCGCGCCGTTGAGATGCCCGGTCAGGGGGAGCGAGGTCCAGAGCAGGGCGCCGTCGTGCCGGAAGGCCATGGCCTCGCCCGCGTAGGAGACCGCCACGAGCTCGGCGACCCCATCGCCGTCGAGGTCGCCGGCCGCGAGCGAGCACTGACCCTCCAGGGCATAGCCCGTGATATCCAGCTCCTCGTGACCATCATCGCCGGCGAGCACGCGGATGACGCCGGTGTCCCAGGAGCGCAGGCTGGTGTAGGACACGAACGCGATGTCGGGGGTGTCGTCGGCGTCGATGTCGCCGTCTCCGTCGTTGTCCGTGAGCTGCACCACCACCGGGGTGGACATGACATCGCTCTTCTCGGGCTCCACCGTGAAGGTGGGGTGGTACCACTCCACCACGGGGGAGAAGGAGCCTGTCTGCAGGTCGTTCTGGCAGTCGGCGTCCATGAAGGTCTCCCACCCCGCCTCGGCGCCGTCAGGGCAGGCGGCGAGCCACTCCAGCGGCATCTCGTGACGGACACCGTAGTCGACGCAGCCCAGGGACCAGAGCGTGAGCAGGGCGAGGCGCGGCATGGGGAACCTCCGGAGAAGGGAGAATACACCAAGGCTGTCGTGCCTGGCTCCCCCCGCGAAGGTCAAGGATCCTCCGGCGGCTCCTCCTCCTCCTCCATCCTGAACACGTGCTCCTCCGGCTCCAGCTCCACGGAGGGCGGCGCCGGGCCCATCAGCGGGGTGCCGGGGCCGAGGATGCCGCCCAGGTTGACCGCCGGTGACTCGTGCACCCCGAACCGCGTGGGGATCGGCAGGCCCGCCGCGCGCAGGCGTTCGGTGCGGGGGTCGGGTGGAGGCACCCTGGGTTGCGTCTCCCGGCGCTTGGCCCGCAGGCCCAGGAAGTGGCGCAGCGCGAGCCAAGCCAGCGAGAGGGTGAGCCCAACGAGGATCGCGACCGCCATGCCTACCCCACCACCAGCAGGCCGCGCAGGTCCGCGGCGTCGAAGCTGGCCTCCGGGGCCCGCGGGCTGGGGTTGATCACCACCCGCCGGGCGCCCGGGCCGGCGAGCTCGACCCCCAGCAGGACGAGCCGCTCGCGCTGCAACAGAGCAGCGTGCAGGTCGTCGAAGGCCATGCGGCCGCAGAGGGACCCGGCGGGCACGCGCCAGCGCAGGGAGACGCCGGTAGCGCTCAGCAGCTCGTGGAAGATGGCGAACAGGCCAGGGACGAAGACCCCCTGGGCCAGGATGGAGGAGCGCAGGGTCTCGGCCGCCACCACGGCCACGCCGCCGCCCGTGCCCGCGAAGCGCTCGCGGAACAGCGCGGCCTTCTCGCCGTCGCGCACCTCGCAGACGATGCGCCGCGCTGGGGCGCCCTCCTCGACCCTCCGCAGCAGCTCGAGCAGGGCCAGGGCGGTCTGGGCGTCCGGGTCGTCCTCCTGCTCGTTCCAGGTGAGCAGGACGAGGTCCACGACGTCGAGGGCCACGTCGGGGGCGCGCAGCCCGGCGCCGTGGCTCCAGTCGGTGGCGCGCAGCAGGAGCTGCCCGGCCTGCCCATCCCGCGTCTGGAAGCCCAGCACGCCGGGCTCCCCGGTGGCGGCGATCTCCAGCGCGGCGTGCGGATGGGCGCGGGCGCGGTTCAGGATGGCGTCCCGGGCGCGCCGCACCGCGCGCTCGTCCTGCAGCAGCAGGGTCACCCTGTGGATGGGCGCGCGCAGGAGGAGCTGCTCGAGGACGGACTCCAGCCCGAGGTGGAAGCCGCAGACCAGGAGGTGGTGCAGCGCGCCGAGGGATCCCGAGGACGCCAGGGCCGGCGCCGGGCCCGCCGCGGGCACCGGGGGCGCCGCCTCGCGGGCCAGGGTCAGGCCGCAGCGGCGCATGGACTCGAAGCTGTCCGCCACGCCGAAGAACCCGCACAGGCCGAGAGCGGCCGGGCTGCCCAGGGGGATCGCGGGGTCGCCGGGCGGGAAGAACACGTGGCGGAAGTGACCCGGCTCGCCCGGGGTGTCGCGCAGGTAGCCGAGCAGGAGGACGCGGTGTCGTGCCAGCGCCAGGGCGGCCAGCGCGCCCCAGCCGGGCAGGCTCCCGGAGGGGCCGGCGACGCCGCGCAGGGCGCCTTCGCCGTACACGCAGGTGTACAGCTCGTCACCACAGCTGCAGAGCAGCTCGCCGAGGGGACCCTCCATCTCGGGATGCAGCACCACCTCCGCCAGCACCTGGTGCACGAAGCGCAGCGAGGGCATGGGCACGGTCAGCCGCTGTCCCGCCCGCAGCAGCGCGGCCACGTTGGCGCTGTGCACGAGCTCGGCGTGGATGGGGCAGGTGGGGTTCACCTGCCGCACCGACAGCACCTGGGAGATGACCTCCGAGTCCGAGGATGGCCGCGACGGCTGCCCCAGCAGGATGACCCGCGTGGCGCGATCCACGTCCACCCGCTGCAGATCGTGCTGCGAGAGCGCCCGCCCCTGCCGGTAGCGGATGCCCCGCAGCGGCCCCTCGTGCATGTAGTCGTAGCGCTGGGGCGCCGGCCCCATGGTGGCGATGCGCGGCGCCCGCAGGCTCTTGGCGTAGTAGGTGACCAGCTCCTGTAGCAGCACGGCGCTGTGGGGGCCGATGTTGCAGAGCACCGTGTGACGGTGGATCCCGAGGCGCCGCTCCTTGGCCAGGGCCACCAGCTCCTCCACCACCGAGGTGCTGATGCCGACCATGAAGGAGAGGATGGCCAGGCCGAGCGTGGTCAGCACCACCGAGGTGGCGAAGGAGAGGGTCGGCGTCGGCTGCGCCAGCAGGTTGCCCCCATCCTCGAGCTGGCGGAAGGACCACCACAGCACGCCCCAGAAGTCCTCCCCCCCCGCCGCGCCGTCCAGATCGAAGTCCACCGTGGCCGGCGCGAAGTGGTGCAGCAGCACCGCCGCCGAGAAGGAGAGGATGACGAAGCTGACCCCCACGAAGGCGAGCTGGTAGCGCCGCTCGCGCTTGGTCAGGATGACCCACAGCTCCCGGGCCAGCGGGCCCCAGTAGCCCAGCAGCAGCACCATCCGCGAGAGCCTGAGCAGCCGCAGCAGCCGCACATCGACCCAGGCCCCACCGAGCGGCAGGAAGCTGACGGTGGCGAGCAGGTCGAACAGCAGGAAGGGAATCTCCGTGCGCTCCAGCCGGTGCTGGCGGACATCGTGCACGAACAGGGCCGTCCGCACGCCCAGCTCGACGGAGAACAGCGCGAAGAACACGAGCGAGAGCCGCTCGACCCCCCGGAAGGGGAGCACCGAGGCCAGGATCGTCACCGACAGCAGCACGCGCGCCAGGTCGGAGTGCAGGTGATCCCGCAGGCGGACGAAGGGGCTGTCGGCAGGTACGCGGGGCATGGGCAGGTCTCGGGGGAGCGAGGCAGCGTATCAAGGCGTGGGGGGAGGCGTTTCTTGTTAGTCCCCCGCCGCTACAGGTGTCAGGCACTAGGAAATGATATTTTCAAAAATATCATTTCCTAGTGCCTGACACCCAAACGTGCCCCCGGAAGGCGGGCTATCCTGAAGGTCGCCCTCGCCGCGAGGTGCCCATGGCCCGCCCGCTCACCCCCTCCCTCGCCCTGACGCTGCTCGCCTGTCACCCCGCCCAGGACACCGCGAGCCCCGCGGACCCCGTCGGCCTGATCGACGCCTCGCCGCTGAACCCCTTCCCGTCCATGACCCTGGCCGCCGAGGACCCCTCCAGCGCCACGGGCTGGCGCCTGGCCATCCCCGAGGGCCTGCTGCCCCAGTCCGAGGACGGCGCGCCCATGGACGTGGGCCGGCTCAACCGGCTGGATGGCTTCTCGGTGGCCGGCACCGGCGTGGTGCTGCTGCCCGGCGTGGTGCTGGACCGCGCCACCCTGCCCTCCTGGCACGACCCGCTGGCCGCCACCGCCGCCGACAGCCCGGTGCAGCTGATCGATCTGGCCAGCGGCGCGCGCCTGCCGCTGTTCGCCGAGGTGGACGCCCACCCCGACTGCGTGGACGGCGAGAACTGCGCGCTGCTGATCAGGCCGCTGCAGGCCATGGCCTTCGCCACCCCCCACGCCTTCGTGCTGACGGACGCCCTGCGCCAGGCCGACGGTGGCTCTGTCGCTGCCCCTGAAGGCTTCGCCTCGCTGCGTGACGGCGCGCCCGCGCCCGGGCTCGAGGAACGGGCGGAGGACTACGAGGACCTCTTCGCCCGCCTCGGAGAGCTCGGCCTGGCCCGCGAGCACCTGGTCCTGGCCTGGGAGGTGGTCACCGGCAGCGATGAGGTGGTCCACGCCCCCCTCGAGGCCGTGCTGGAGGCCACCACCGCGGCCCTGCCCCCCCATCCGAGCCTCACGCCCGCGACCACCGTGGTCCACGCCTACGACACCGACCTCGGCGATCCGCTGAACGAGCACGCCTGGCGCGTGGTGGAGGGCACGGTCACCCTGCCCACCTTCCTCGGCGCCGAGGGGGCCTTCGACCTGGGCGAGGACGGCCTGCCCTCGATGCTGGGCGAAGACGAGGTGCGCTGGATGGTCTTCGTGCCGCGCTCCCTCAGGGGCGCGCCAGCCGGCTCGGCGCCCGTGGTGGTCTTCGGCCACGGGCTGCTGGCATCGCCCTCCCTGTACCTGCTGGAGAGCGAGGACCCCATGGCGGTCCAGGCCCTGGCCGACCACCTCGGGGCCATCTTCATCGCCACCGAGTGGCGCGGCCTGTGCACCCGCGACCTGGCCGCGGCCGCGCAGGTGGCCGGCGACTTCGGCACCTTCCACCACCTGACCGACAAGATGCTGCAGGGCCTGGCCAACGCGGCCGTGCTGCCGCGCCTGGTCCGCACGCGCTTCGCCGAGGCCGACTTCCTGCAAGCGGACGACGGCTCGGGCAGCCTCGTGGACCCCGAGCGCGTCACCTACTTCGGGATCTCCCTGGGGGGGATTCAGGGCGCCAACCTCATGGCCCTGAGCGAGGACCTCGACTACGGCGTGCTGCACGTGGGCGGCGCCGTCTGGTCCACCATGCTGGAGCGCTCCTCCAACTGGCCCGCCTTCGAGACCATGATGGAGATGGGGGTCCCGAACCCGCTGGACCGCCAGCGTCTCTACGCCGTCTCCCAGCTCCTGTGGGACCCGGTGGACCCCATCACCCACACCGCGGCGCTGCGGGGCAAGCCCCTGCTCTGGCAAGAGTCCCTGGGCGACGAGCAGGTCCCCAACCTCAGCACCGACGCCCTGGCGCGCTCCATCGGCCTCACCCTGCTGGGCCCGGCCGTGGAGCCCGTGCCCGGCCTGACCGAGGAGCATGGCCCCCTGGCCCCCGGCACCACCGCCCTGGCCCAGTTCGATCCCCAGCTCGGCCGCCCCCACGAGACCAACCGCCCGGCCGAGGAGAGTGGAGCCCACTACTTCCCGCGCCACACCGAGCAGGTCCACGCCCAGATCGGGGCCTTCTTCCTGGCGGGGGCCGAGGGCACCGTCGTACACACCTGCGGCGGTGATCCCTGTGTCCTGGAGCAGGACGACTACGTCTACTGATCCTCGACCACGACGCTGGGGCCCTCCGGGTCCTCCTCGCCCTCTTTCGGGAGCGTGAGCTGGCCCCAGCCGGCGCGATGCACCTGCTCCGCCGTCGAGAAGACGCAGCAGACGACGCACCAGACCGCGCCCTCCGGCGGCAGCAGCAGCAGGCGGTCCGCCGCGTGTCGCCTGGCCAGCAGGCCGTTGATGCGCCCGACGAGATCGTGCACATCGACCTGGCCCCCGGCGATGGTCAGCGGGAAGCGGTAGGCGTGCTCGCGGACGCGGTAGACCACCCAGTAGCGGCCGTCCTCCAGGACCTTGTCCGCCTCGAGCTCCGCCTCGTCCTCGCCGCGCACGTCGTCGATCTGCAGGCCGCGGCCCCGGATCAGGTAGTCGAGGGCCAGCAGGTTGCGGCGCACCAACACCACCGTGTGCAGCCGGGCATCCATGATGACCACCGGCACCTCCCCCTTGGAGTAGTCCAGGTGCCGGGCGAGCTCCGCCAGGGGCGACCACCAGAGCGCGACCCGCCCCTCCCGGCAGGCCTCCAACACCAGCCGGCGGAGGGTCTCGGCCTGGTACTCGTTGAGGGCCTTCCAGATCCCCAGCTTCTCGAACCGGGCCTGGATGGTGGGCACCTCCAGGGGTGAGAGGGCACGTGGGGTCTCGACGAGCGGACCTCCGCCGCCGACCTCCTGACGTCGAGCGCCGGCCAGATCCCGGGTACCGGTGCCGCTGCCCTGCTCGGGCAGCGCGTCTGCCGCGCGGCCCAGGACCTTGAGCAGCCACCCACGACGGTTCAACCAGATCCAGCCGACCGCCCCCACGATGACAAGGAGGAGGAGGATCTTGATCATGGTGGAGCGCTCCGGGTGCACCCCCATGGTACCAGGGGAATTCTCAACTTCGTGGAATTGTCACGAAAAGTCACGAAAGGCGGCTTGCTTCAACTATTTTCGTTTGACAAAAATTAGACATTCCAGAGACGCGATCCCGCGACCCGTGGCGCATCCAGGGTTTTCCCGGAGGCGATCCAGGTAGTTCCATGGATGGGGCGGGGCGGTACGCGGAAATGACATCCACGCCGTGGTCCAGCCCCCCCTCGCGCATCCAAGGGGCGGAAAACCGCCTCCAAGGTGGATGGCATGGAACGTGCGAGAACCCTCCTCGAGGGCGAGCGAGCGGCGCCCGCGCTATCTTCTCCCCGAGCCCCCCCGAGCGAGCGGAGCCGACCATGGAACGACAGAAAAAGACCTCCTACCAGGGCGGGATCTACCCCGACCTCCGCGACTACGCGCGCCGCTACGGGCGCCGGATCGGCATCACCCTGGTGGCAGGCGTGGCCGGCAGCGGCTGTATCTGGCCCTGGCACGTGAGCGGCGACATGGCCCTGCCGGGCGAGACCGGCGACACCTCCATCGTGGACACCGGCGCCATCCCCGGCGACATGCGCGAGACCGGCGAGCTGCACTACGTCGTGCTCCCCTTCACCGGCAGTCGGAACCTCACCTTCGAGGACCCGATGTGGGGCTGGATCGACTACCGGGTCGAGCTCACGGTGGACGACGACGCGCTCTACGCCTGGCTGCTGGCCCACCCCGAGGCCGCCCTGGCCGCCATCGACGCCGCCCTCCGCCAGCACCCGGTGACGGACTTCGACGGCTGGGCCGGCGACGACGCCATCGAGGCCGAGATCGCCCAGGTCCTGGCGAACGCCATGGCCGGCGTCGCCGGCGCCGACACCTCGGGGTTCGTACAGATCGCGCTGCTGATCGACGCCTACACCGACGAGAACGACATCGACGGAGACATGGGGTAGCGGGGCGGCCGGGATTTGGTCGTCTGCCGGCCTGGGAGCGCCGCCCTCGTCCAGGCGGGCCCCGCCCGGGCCCCCGGGGCACCCGCAGAAACCTGATCCTGGCTTGGTAGCCCGCTGATCGCAGGGGGTTGGCGGTCGCTACTCCTCCATCTGGTTTCCTGATACACTCCCCTTCGTGCGTGGGGCACTCCGGCCCCACCGGGGAGCCTGGCCGTGCGCCTCCTCCACAAGTTCCTGCTGGTCCTCGGGCTGGCCTTCATCCTCCCGGCGGTGACGCTGGCCGTCACCGCCCATCTCACCATGCGACGGGTCGCCGGCGGCGCCGAGGAGCAGGGTGTGCGGGCGCTGCAGCACGCGGAGCAGGAGCGCCTGCTGCAGCTCACCAACCACCACGCCCTCGAGATCGAGCACTTCCTGGCCCAGCACCAGGCCGAGGTCGCCGCCCTCGCCCACCTCTACCAGCGGCTGGGGCGCGGCGAGGGGGTAGCGCTCGGCCAGCCCGGCCTCACCCCCTACGCGGACGAGGACACCGCGGGCCTGCCCGGCTACGGCTACGTAGACCCCCGCTGGGGCGCCTACGCCGACTTCAAACGCCGCAGCCAGGCCTGTCCATGGCTGCCACGCCGGGTGGTGGACCACGTCCGCGCCGATCCGGAGTTTCGCGGTCACATCGAGCGCGAGCTCCACCAGCTCGTGGCCTTGACCCCCTTCCTCGCCGACGCCATCCGCGCCCACCCCGGCAGCGTCGATCTGGTCTGGATCGTGCTGGCCGACGGCCCCACCAACGTCCAGCCGCCCTACGACTACCCCGCCCTCCTCGCCGCGGACCCGAAAATCCCCGAGGTGGACGAGCGCACCGAAGACTACGTCCTGCTGCTCGACCCGGAGCACAACCCGAGGCGAGCCACCCGCTGGCTGGAGCCCTACCTCGATCCGTTCAAAGGCGTCTGGATGACCTCCTGCGTGGCGCCGCTGTACGACGGGGACACCTTCCTCGGCACCCTGGGGCTCGATGTACTGTTGCCCATCATCACCTCCCAGGTGATCGACCTGGAGGCGCGCGGTGGGGGCTACGCCTTCCTGTTGGCCGCCGACGGTCGCATCATCGCGGTGTCCCCTGACGGTATCGGGGACCTCGCCGTGGACGACGACCACCGTGAGGCCCTCACCAAGGTGTTCCAGCCGGTCTCCGCCCAGCACTGGACCCCAGCCCAGGAGAAGGCCCTGGCCGAGGCCACCCTGGAGCGCTCCCCCTCGCCCGCGTTGCAGGCCATGCAGGCCTCCATGCGCGAGGGGAAGCGGAACTTCGAGGCGCTCACGCTGTCGGGCCGGGAGAAGCTCGTCAGCTATGCGCCGGTGCCCGCCAGCGGCTGGAGCCTCGGGGTGGTCGTCCCGACCGCCACGGTGCACGCCACGGCGGCGGACATCGGCGATGCCATCCACTACGGCTCCGCCGGGGTGATCCGCCAGTTCTGGTTCTTCGTGATCCTCCTGGTGGGCGCCAGCGCGGGGCTCGGTGTGCTGGCGCACCAGCAGGCCCTCGCCCCGCTCGCGCGCCTGACGGAGCGGGTCGGGCGGCTGTCATGGGAGCGATTGGACTACCAGCCCCGCGACGCGGCCCGGCGCGACGAGCTCGGCCAGCTCGACCGCAAGTTCCACGAGGCCGTGGGCCAGATCCGCCGTTCCCGCGATGAGGTGGAGCAGCGTCGCGCCGAGCTGGAGGAGGCCAACAAGCGGCTGACCGCGGCCAACACCGACCTCGGCATCGAGATCGACCAGCGCCAGCGGGCCCAGGCCGCCCTGCGCCACGAGATGGAGACCCTCTCGGTCACCCTGCGCAGCATCGGCGATGCGGTGCTGGTCACCGACGCCGGCGCGCGGATCACCATGCTCAACCCCGTGGCCGAGGAGCTGACTGGCTGGCCCGAGAGCCTGGCCGTGGGGCGCATCCTCGGCGAGATCTTCGTGATCGAGCACGAGGAGACCGGCGAGCCCGTGCCCGACCCCGTCTCCCGCGTGCTCACCAGCGGCCGGGTGGTCGGGCTGGCCAACCACACCCGCCTCGTGGCCCGCGATGGCACCCACCGCAGCATCGCCGACAGCGCCGCGCCCATCCGCAACGGCTCGGGGGTGATCCAGGGCGTGATCCTGGTGTTCCGCGACGTGACCGGCCAGCGCCGGCTGGAGTCGGAGCTGGCCCGGATCCAGGCCCTGGAGACCGTCGGGGTCCTGGCCGCGGGCATCGCCCATGACTTCAACAACCTGCTCTCGGCCATCCAGGGCAACCTCTCCATGCTGGAGGGCGCGATCGAAGCAGGCACGGAGGCCGAGGAGCGCCTCGGCCGCGCCTCCAGGGCCGTGGCACGGGCGCGCGACCTGACCGTCCAGCTGCTGACCTTCTCCACCGGCGGCGAGCCGGTGCGCCGCATCCTGGCGCTGCCGACGCTGCTGCGGGACGCCGCGGGGTTCGCCCTGCGGGGCGCCTCCATCGCCCTCCGCTTCGACCTCGCCGACGATCTGTGGGCGGTGGACGTGGACGCCGGCCAGATCTCGCAGGTCGTGCAGAACCTCGTGATCAACGCGGAGCAGGCCATGTCGGGCGGCGGCACCGTGACGGTAAGCGCCCGCAACTACACCGTGGATCCGGGTGACGACCTCCCCCTTCCCGTCGGCGCCTACGTGCGGGTCGGCGTGCGCGACCGCGGCACCGGCATCCCGGAGACCCTGGTCGGCCGCATCTTCGATCCCTTCTTCTCCACCAAGGCGCGCGGCTCGGGGCTCGGCCTGGCGGTCTGCCACTCCGTCATCCTGAAGCACGGGGGGCACATCGCGGTGGAGTCGCGGGTCGGGGCCGGCTCCCTGTTCGAGTTCTGGCTGCCCGCCTCCCCCACCGCCGTGGTCACCCCCGAGGCCCCCGCACCCGCCCCCATCGCGGGCCGCGGGCGCATCCTGGTGATGGACGACGACGACGCCATCCGCGCGGTGGCGGCCGACATGCTGGACAGCCTGGGCTACCAGGTCGAGTGCGTCCCCGACGGCGAGACCGCCCTGGAGCGCTGTCACGCCGCCCGCGCCGCCGGCCAGCCCTACGATCTGCTCATCCTGGATCTCACCGTCCCGGGCCGCATGGGTGGGGCTGAGATGGTGCAGCACCTCGCCGCCCGCAACGACCCTACCCGCGCGGTGGTCTCCAGCGGCTATTCCAACGATCCCATCATGGCCGACCCGGCCGCCCACGGCTTCGCCGGCATGGTGCGCAAGCCGTACGGGCTCAGGGATCTGGGCGAGGAGCTCAAGCGGGTGCTGGGCTGATCGCTCACTCCACCTCCAGCAGCGCCTCCACCGCCAGCTTCTCCGCGCCCGTGATCCAGGCCGGGTCGAAGGGGAGCTCGGACTCCGGGAAGAGGCCGGCGAAGGCCTTCTTCCACTGGGGTTTCTCGAAGGGGTAGCCGCGGGAGGCGTACAGCAGGTTGCGCAGGAAGGCGGGGTCGTAGCATGCCAGCAGGGAGGCCTCGGGCAGCGGGTGGGCGCTCCAGGCCGGGGTGTCGAGCGCGCGGTACCACTGCTGCAGCTGGACGCCGCAGGGGATGTCCACGTCGAGATCCGGGTCCTTGACGGGGAGGTTCCAGAAGGGCTCGCCGCCCCAGCGCACCCAGACATCGCCGCTGGGCTCGAAGTCCCGGAAGAGGAGCTCGAGGCTGGGGGTAGGGGCCGGCCACGTAGCTGATCCCGGGCCGGGCGCCGCGGGGCTCGCGGGAGGTCACGGGGAGGTCCTCGTCGGCGAAGCGGACCGACAGGCCCACCGGGGGACGCGCGAAACGGAAGGAGAAGCGGGCCTCCCCCACGTCGCCGGCCCAGCCCTGGCCCGTCCGCAGGACGTACTGGGTGAAGCGGGTGCCCAACACGTCCACCCCGGCCGTCAGGCGGTAGGTGTGCAGCACCTGGACATCCGCGTGCGGCGGGAAGCGCGCCTCGAACAGGAAGACCTCCTCCCACCAGTCCGCGCGGCTCGCCTGGGGGTCCACGTCCACCCGGTTCACCGCCACGGGCTGGCCGTCCACCCAGACCGCGAAGTCGTGCACCTCGGGATCGCCCTCCCAGTCCCCACGCGAACGCGCCGGGAAGCCCAGCTGCAGCGTGACCGGCTGGGGGCCGTCGTGGCGGAAATGCAGATCGGCGGTGACCTGGAGGCTGTCGCCCGCCTCCTGGAAGACCACCGTCTCGCGCACCAGGCGCACGTCGGTGCGCGCCATGGGGAAGGAGCCGGCGCCCGCGCCCCCGACGGCCGCGTCGTTGGCGAGCAGGGCGGAGACGAGCAGCAGGGTGAGGATCGGCATCGGCGCTCCGGGGGGGTGGAACGGGCAGGATAGCCAACCACGGGCGTGGCCGCCGCGGGCGCGCCGCGCTAGTCGGTCGCCGCCCACGGCACCCCCGCGCGGGGGGTGCCCCCCGCCCTTCATGACGGTCTCTGGGTCCCCGAGCCCCGACCGCTCCAGGAGGTGTCCCATGAGCACGAACGAGCGCCAGCTCAAGATGCTCCGCAAGCTGGTCCAGGCGGACTCCCCGGCCCGCCTCGCGGCCCTCGTGAAGCGCATGGACTCCCCGGATCTGGCGCAGCTGCTGCTCACCACGCGGCCCGGCGAGGTGCGCCGTCTGGTGGACGTGCTGCTGCGCTCGCATCGCGCCGGCGACTTCCTCTACAGCCTCCCGGAGACCACCCTGCGTGAGGTGTGGGCCTGCATCCCGGGCGACCTGCGCCCCCGCCTGCTCGAGCGCCTCGGCCCCGACTACGCCGTGACCATCCTGCGCCGCCTGGGCCCCCAGCACTGCGATGCCCTGCTGGAGAAGATGCCCGCGGAGCGCAGCGACCTGTTGGCGCGCTTGCTGCGCTACCCCGAAGACAGCGCCGGCGGTCTGATGACCACCGAGATCCTCACCGTGGGCGGCGAGACCACCACCGGCGACACGGTCGAGCTGCTGCGAGCAGCGGGCGAGCACGCCACCGCCGTGGACAACCTCTGCGTGGTGGACCGCAACGGGCGCCTGGAGGGGGTGGTCACCCTGCGCCAGCTCCTGTTGGCCGATCCGGAGCGCCCCCTGGCCGAGCTGATGGCGCCGGACCCCATCGTGGTGCAAGCCGTGGCGCCCACCGAGGAGGTGGCCGCCCTGGTGCGGCGCTACGACCTCCTCAGCCTCCCCGTGGTGGACGAGGTGGGCCGCCTCGAGGGCCTGATCACCGTCGATGACGTGGTGGATCTGCTGCACCTCGAGGCCGGTCAGGCCCTCTACGACGTGGCCGGCCTGGCGGAGGAGGACCGCGTCGCCACCCCCATCGGCCGCTCCGTCCGCCGCCGCCTGGGCTGGACCGCCATCAACCTCTGCACCGCGTTTCTGGCCTCCACGGTGGTGGGCTTGTTCGCGGCTTCCATCGAGCAGCTGGTGGCCCTGGCCTCCTTCATGCCCGTGGTGGCGGGCCTGGGCGGCAACAGCGGCACCCAGTCCCTGACCGTGGTGGTGCGCGCCATCGCCACCGGGGAGATGGCCTTCACCTCGGCCTGGCGCGTGCTCGTCAAGCAGCTGCTCGTCGGCCTGGCCGTGGGCGCGGCCGCCGGCCTCGGCGCGGTGGCCATGCTGCTGGGCTGGGCCCACGTGACCCACGCCCAGGGGGTCCACCTGTGGCTGGCCGGGGTGCTGTTCCTCGCCATGCTGGTGAACATGGCCGTCGGCGCCCTGATGGGCGCGGCCGTGCCCCTGGCCCTGCGTGCCCTGCGCCTCGATCCCGCCCTCGGCTCCAGCATCGTGGTCACCGCGGTGACCGACGGCTTCGGGTTCTTCTCCTTCCTGGGCATGGCCACCATCGCCATGAGGTTCTTCAGTTGAGCGCGGGGGTGCGCCGGCGCCCCTGGCTGGCCCTGCTCCTCGGCGGCCTCTGCCCGGGCCTGGGGCACCTGTACGCCGGCTCGGCCTGGACAGCCGTGGTCGTGCCCGTCCTGGCGACCCTCGCCGTGGCCGCGCTGGGGTACGCCGCCGCGGAGGGCGTCCTCGGCCCCCTCGGCTGGCTGGTGGGCACCCTCACCATCCCGCTGGCCACCCGCGGCCTGGCCCCCTGGCACGCGCTCTGGCTGGCCCGGCGCCCGCGCCCCGCGCAGCCCTGGCAGCGCGCGTGGGTGTACCTGGCCTTCTTCGTGCTCACGCACCTGGGCACCTGGGCGGGCGTGCGCCTCTGCCGCGCCTTCTTCGTGGAACCCTACCGGGTCCCCTCCGCCTCCATGGCGCCCTCCGTCCTGCCGGGCGATGTCCTGCTGGTGTCCAGGCGGCCCGCGGGGGATCTGCGCTCCCGCGCCGTGCTGTTCGCCCACGAAGGCGTGGTCTACGTGAAGCGCGCCGTGGCCGGAGCCGGCGCCACGGTGGAGGTCCGCCGCGAGCGGGTCCGGGTGGATGGCAGAGACCTGCCCAGGGTGCACTGCAGCCGCGCCGGCGATCTACCCAACGCCCAGCACGGGGCGGCCAGCGCCTACGTGGAGACCGGCGCCGACGGAAGGGACTACCTGGTGCAGTGGGGTCCGCCCCTGTGGAGCGCCGAGCTGGACGCCACCCTGGTCCCGGCGGGCGCGCTGTTCGTGCTCGGCGACAACCGCGACGACAGCGTGGACTCCCGGCACTGGGGCCCCATCATGGCGGACCAGGTGCTCGGCGTGGCGCTGGGCATCATCGCCTCGGTGGACCCCCTGGACGGGCGGCCGCGCTGGGAGCGCTTCGGGCAGACGCTGGAGCCCGAAGTGCGTACCGGTGGTGTCAGACACTAGGACTTAAGCGTTTGCAAAGCTTAAGTCCTAGTGTCTGACACCACGGTCCTGAGGGGTCCGGGTGTCAGCCCCAGCCGTCCTACCGGCGCCGCCGCACCCCCACCAGCCCCAGCCCCAGGAGCAGCAGCCCGAGGCCCCGTGGCCCAGGCGCGCCCGCGCAGCCGCAGGGGTTCTCGCCGCCCGGGTTCCCCCCGTCACCCGTGTCCACGGCGGAATCACCCGTGTCACCCTCGCCCTCGCCCGTGCCGGTCCGGAAGCTCCACACCGGGCCTTCCGTGGCCAGCAGGCCGTCGGAGAGATCCACGTACCACTCGTAGTCCGTGAGGGGTTCGAGCCCGGTCCAGGTCAGCTCCACCTCGTCACCAGCCGCGGCCTCCACGGTGCCCAACAGCTGCCAGGGCAGCTCCGGCGGGGACCAGGGCAGCTCGAAGTCGCTGTCGGCGCCACGGTCGTACTGGTCGAGCCAGGGCGAGTAGGTCTCGGCGTGCAGGGTGCCGGCGGAGGGTGAGAGCGTGAAGATCCGCAGCCAACCCGCGCCGCCGTCGCCCACGAACTGGTAGTCCGCCATGATGGTGTGGACCGTGCCCGTCTCCCCCGCCGGATCGCTGCGCCAGGCCTCGGCGGTCAGGTGTCCGGAGAGCATCATGAAGAGGTTGTCGTGGTGGGAGAGCGCCGCGTAGACGCACTCCCCCTGCTCGGAGAAGCTGGCGTCGGTCTCGATCAGGTGGTGGGCGTTCACGATGGCGAAGCGATCGGGGTAGGCCGAGAGCTGCTCGTCGGCCCAGGCCAGCACGTCCTGGTCCACGCAGCCCTGGTCGTACTCCAGGTCGATCACGAGGAAGTCGATGCCCCCGGCCGAGAACAGCTCCATGTGGTCGTCGTTGTCATCGCCGAAGTGACCGCCGTAGTACGCGCGGCCGGCGAAGCGCTCCGCGCCGAAGGTGGCGTTGTAGTACTCGGTGGTGCCCAGCGGATCGCCGTTGGGGGTCTGGTCGTGGTTGCCGGCGACGATGCTGTAGGGGATGCCGTCGGGCAGGCCCGTGGCGGCCGGGTCCTCCAGCAGGGCCATGGCCTCATCGGCGATGGGCCACTGCGCCACGTCGCTGTCCCCGTCGTTCACGATGTCGCCCACGTGCGCCACCCAGACGATGGCGCGCGCCTCGCGCTGCTCCACGATCCAGGAGGTCTGGGCGAAGAACATGTCGGCCTCGCCGCCGTGATCGCCCGAGCAGTAGTACTGGGTGTCGGGCAGCATCACGAAGGTGAAGTCATCGCCGGGCTCCACCAGGGGGCGCCCCCAGAAGCGGACGCTCACCGGATCGCCGTCAGGGTCGTTGACCCGCACCGCGAGGGATGGATCGAGCGCGACGCCCTCGGCGCCATCCTCGGGAGCGCGCAGGATCGGGTCGTAGGGCGGGCGGTCGTCCACGAGGGGGGCGGGCTCGCCCCAGGTGGCGCCGACCACGGCACCCGTGACCCCGCCCACGTCGTCCGCTGCCTCGGTACCGGCGCCCTCGTCGAAGCCCCAACGGGCCAGCAGACCCTCACCCACGGCGAGGGGGAGGTCCAGCCCCGCGGCGATCTCGGCCGCTCCCAGGGCGCGATCCCAGATGCGCACCTCGTCGATGGCGCCGAGGAAATAGCCCTTTGGCTCGCCCAGGGTGTTCATGGCGGTGGCCACGGCCAGGTGCTGCACGCTGTCGTGGCGCGGTGTGGCCCCGCCCGTGTCGGCCGCGCCGTCGAGAGCGCCGTCCAGGTACAGCGCCCAGGCACCGCCGTCGTAGGTCACCGCCGCGTGGTGCCAGGCGCCGTCGCGTACGTCGGTGGCGGCCACCACCGGGTGGTTGCCGCCGCTGGCCAGGTCCTCGAAGTCGGCGCACAGGGCCCCGCTGTCCTCCTCGATCCCCAGCCCCCAGGCCATGTCCTGGGTGCCACCATCGGACTCGCCGCGACCCTTGGCCACCAGGGGGTGGAAGTCGAGCCCCCCGGAGCCACTGCCCGCGACCTCGACACCCGCGCCATCCCAGCGGAACCAGCACTCCACCGTGAAGGTGGCCAGCCCGAGGCCCGCGGCCGGGCCCATGGCGACGTGGTCGCCGGCGCCGTCGAAGACGAGGGAGCTGTCGGCGAAGGCGGCGGTGAGGAGCAGGAGGGAGGCGAGCATGGCGACCTGGGGAAGCAGTCGGGGCAATCTTACCCGACCCTCAACAGAACGCCCGTGCGCCCGACCGAGCTCCACGACGCCCCCGGTGACCTCGGCGCGGACCTGCCGCGCTGACGAGCCTCGGCCTGGTACGCCGCGACCGGCGGCCAGCTCCGGGCCAGTATCCCCCTGGTCCCCACGACCGAACACGAGGAGCGGCCCGGCTGGCGACGGATTGTTTCGGGCGACGGCCGCGGTGACGGGCTACACCGGCCCGCCCCCACGCCAGGAGCCGTTTTGTCAAGACCGGAGGTCGTCGTCATCGGCGCAGGCGTCGCGGGGCTGTGCGCGGGCATCTACCTCCAGGCCAGCGGGTACGACGCCCACATCTACGAACGCCACACCCGCCCGGGCGGGCTGTGCGCCTCCTGGCGCCGCGGCGGCTACACCTTCGACGGCTGCGTCCACTGGATGCTGGGCTCGGGCGCGGGCAGCGCCTTCCACCCCCTCTGGCGCGAGGTGATGGACCTGGACGCCATGAGCTTCCTGGACCACGAGGAGGTGGTGCAGCTCGAGCTGCCCAGCGCGAAGGACCCCTCGGGCAGCCCCATCTTCCACCTGTGGTCCGACATCGACCGCCTGGAGCGCGAGCTGCTGTCGTCCGCCCCCGAGGACGCCGCCTGGATCCGGGCTTTCACCGCCGCGGCCCGCCGCGTGCAGCGCTACGACCTGCCCCCGCTGGCCCACACCGCGCCCGAATTGCAGACGCTCGGCCAGAAGATGGGCCTGGCCACCATGCTGCCCTTCGTCTGGATCGCCTGGCGCTGGGGCCGGATCACCAACCTCTCCGCCGCGAAATCCGTGCGCTCCCCCTGGCTGCGGGAGGTCCTGGAGCAGGTCTTCGACGGCCAGGAGCAGAGCCTGCTGGTGCTGCTGATGCAGCTCGCCTGGTACGATCAGCGCGCCGCGGGCTACCCCGCCGGCGGCTCGGCGAGCATCGTGGGCGCCCTGGTGGCCCGCTTCGAGGCCCTGGGCGGGCGCCTGCACCTGGGCGAAGGCGTCGCGCGCGTCCTGGTGGAGGAGGGCCGGGCCGTGGGCGTGGCGCTGGATCGGGACGCCGAGCACCGCGCCAGCGCGGTCATCTCCGCGGCGGATGGCCACTGGACCCTCTACGAGGCCCTCGGGGGGCGCTACCTCCACAAGGAACATCGCGCCTGCTACGAGCAGGGCGAACGCACCACCTTTCCCTCCCTGGTGTACGTGAGCCTCGGCCTGCGCCGCGATCTGGCCAGCCTGCCCACCTTGCTGCGCTTCCCCTTGCCCGAGCCCTTCACCCTGCCCTGCGGCACCGAAGTGGCGCGCCTCGCCCTGCACAACTTCGCCTGCGATCCCACCATGGCGCCGCCGGGCTGCACCATGGTCAACCTGATGATCGACTGCCGCGAAGACACCTTCTGGGCCGCTCTGCGCGAACGCGACCGCGCGGCGTACGAGGTCGCCAAGGAGCAGATCGCCCGGCTGGTGATCGACGCCCTGGAGGCCCGCTTCGGCGACTTCGCGGCCCACGTCGAGGTGGTGGACGTGGCCACCCCGGCCACCTTCCTGCGCTACACCAACAACTGGCGCGGAAGCTACGAAGGCTGGCTGCCCCAGAAGCTCATCTCCGGCAACCTCCCCGCCGAGGTCCCTGGGCTCACACGCTTCCGAATGATCGGCCAGTGGACCACCCCCGGCGGCGGTCTGCCCATGGCCATCTGGACCGCCCGCAACACGGTGCAGGTGCTCTGTCACCGCGATGGGATGGCCTTCCTGGCGGACCAGCCCGCTGCGGTACGAGCGCCGTGCGGGAGAAGGGAGGTCGCAGAGACGCCTCGGTGAACGGGGTAGAACACCCCCGAACCATCCACATCGGCGAGAGAACCTCTCTGAACCATCCGCTTGGCGCCGCGGTCGCGCCATCGGAAAGGCGCACCGAGCGAAAACCGTCCTTCATCCTTGGCTGCGCGAAGTCGAGGGCACCACGGTGGATGGTTCGGCGCAGGTCTCCGTGAGAACTGGATGGTTCAGCCCGGGTCTCCTGGTCGAGAGGACCCCTACCGCCCGGCCAGGTGCTCGATGGCCGACAGCGCCGCGATGGTGCCGTCGGCGACGGCGGTGGTGATCTGGCGGAAGCGCTTGGCGCGCACATCGCCCGCGGCGAAGACGCCGGGGACGTCGGTGCGCATGGCCTCGTCCGTCGGGATCTCGCCGCGCTCGTTCAGCGCCACCAGGCCCCGAAGCTCCTCGGTGCGGGGCACGTACCCGATGAAGATGAAGGCGCCGCGGGCTGGGGTGCGGATGATCTCACCCGTCGCCTTGTCGCGGCTGATGACCGCCTCCAGCGCCTCGCCGCCCTCGAAGTCCAGCACCTCCTGGGCCATGAGGTACGCGATGTTGGGGACCTGGCGGGCCGCCTCCACCGCCCAGGGCTGGGCCTGGAAGTGGTCGAACTCGTGGATGATGGTGACCTTGCGGGCGTGCTTCGCCAGCGAGACCGCCTCCTCGAGGGCCGAGTTGCCGCCGCCGATGGCCACGATCTCCATGCCGGCGAAGAAATCGCCGTCGCAGGTGGCGCAGTAGGAGATGCCCTGGCCCTTGAGGCGCTGCTCGGAGTCGAGCCCCAGGCTGCGCGGGCGGCCACCCGTGGCGAGGATGACGGTATCGGCGGTGATCTGCTCGCCATCGACCTCCAGCCGTTTGGGCGCCGAGGCCAGATCCAGCAGGCGCACGGCGCTCTGGGTCTCGATCTGGCAGCCGAAGCCCCTGGCCTGGGCGCGCATGGTGCGCGCGAGCAGGGCTCCCGAGGTCTCGGTGACCCCCGGATAGTTGGCCACGGCGTGGGTCAGCACCATCTGGCCGCCGGCCGTCCCGGAATCGACGATCAGGGTCTCGACGCGGGCGCGGGCCAGGTAGATCCCCGCCGTCAGGCCCGCGGCGCCCGCGCCGATCACCACGGCTCCGAAGTGACGGGACATGGCGTCAGCCCTCGAAGTGCTGGTCGAGGATGGCGGTGACCTGGCCCTTGCTCTGGATGGAGCTGGTGGCCTTCACCACCTTGCCGCCCTTGAAGTAGACCGTGAACGGCAGGCCCATGAAGGAGCGGCACTCGGGCAGGCTCTTGATGTTGTGGGCTACGGCGCTGTCGAAAGCCATCACCTTGAAGGCGACGGTCTCGTAACGATCCTGGATGGACTCCATCACGTCGTAGACGGGCAGGCACATGGGGCCGTTGCGGCCGCAGCAGACCATGAGCTGGTCGTGCTCGGCCAGGGCTTGCTGGAACTCGGCGTCGGTGGTGATGTGGGGCAGATCGGTGGCGAGCATGGGGAACCTCCTGGGGGGCGTCGCGGGGCGCGGCGCGCTTCGTATGCAGGAGTCGGCAGGGGGGGGAAGCGTCACAACGCGCCACGCTCACGGCGCCTCGGTCGGATCCTCCGGCAGCCGCTGCGCCCGGGCCAGCTCCTCGAAGTCCGCCGTGGACGCGATGGTCGTCGGCGACTCCTCCAGCTGGTCGGACGCAGGCGGCACAGGCGGCACCTCCGGCGCGGCGGGCGCCTCGTCAGCGGCCGGCGCGGGCGGCGCACCCGGCCCACGGCGCGCGGGGCGCGGGGGCGTGGGCGGCATCATGAACCAGCGGTCCTTGCGGAAGGCGCGCCAGGTCTCGGGCAGCCAGGACAGCAGGCTGGCGGCGGCCCACAGGGCCCACAGCAGCATGGTCACGCGCCAGGCGCCCATGGGGATCGAGATCACCGCCGGGGTGGGCAGGGCGCCCGCCACCCGGTCGGCGAACCACATCAGCTCGGTGTCCGAGGAGCCGTTGCCCTGGATCTGCATCTCCGGCTGCAGCAACAGCCCGGCGTGGATGGCGGCGTACAGGCAGCCCAGCGCGATCATGGTGGCCAGCACCAGGCCGAGCTGGGTGAGGTCGAAGGCCCACCATGATTTCGGGGCGCGCCGGGCGCGGAAGCCCACCAGCACGAACCAGCCCACCACCAGGGCCGGGCAGATGATGGGCACCTGGGTCATGCCGAGGCCGAGCAGGGCCCACTGCCAGGCCCGCAGCGTGGTCCAGGGCAGGCGGGCCAAGAGCGGCGCGGCCACGAGCACCACCAGCACGTAGGTCCAGAACAGGGGCACCGGACCCCAGGCTGGGCCGATCACGCCGAGCACGCAGCGCTCCTGGGGGGCGTGCATGACCACGCCCACGTTCACCGCGGGAGAGCCCAGGTCCACCGCGGGGACGCGGCTGATCAGCCCCGGCTTCTGCTCCTGCTGCCAGGTGAGGCGCACGGCCTGGGCGCCGGGCCGCAGGGGCAGCCAGACCTTGTGGTCGCGCAGCTGCAAGGGGCGCTCGGTGCCGTCGATGAGCACCTGCTGCAGGCGGGCGCCCGCGGGCAGGGTGATGGCCTGCTGGCCGCCCTGGCTCGTGCGCAGCACCAGGCCGAGGGAGCCCTCACCCAGGCGGCGACCCGGGGTCCAGTCCAGGCGCGCCTGGTCGATGGTCACGGTCTGTCCGGGCACCGCCTCGGGCCGGGAGACGGCGATGCTGACCTGCTCGCCGGGCCAGGGCAGCCAGGTGGGCGCCCACACGCCGCCCTCGCTGTGGGAGAGGGGCACCAGCCCGCTGTGCTCGCAGCGGAACACGGGGCTGCAGGACAGGACCCAGCTCTCGGTCCAGGCCACGCCCTCGGGCGCGGTCAGCGCGAGGCCCTCGCGCACCTCCAGGGTGGAGACCCAGGACACCAGGCTGCGGTTGCGGTCCAGCGAGACGCGCACGCGGCCGTCCTGCACCTGCAGGGTCTCATCCGTGACGGCCTCGCCCTCCAGCACGGGCACCAACAGGGAGAGGGGCGCGTCGCTGCCGCCCACGCGCTCCACCTCGGTGCGCACCCGCCAGGGGATGCCGAGATCGAGGAAGCGGCGCACCGTGAGCCAGGGGGTCAGCTCCTGGGCGGCGGCCTCGGTGGCGCTGGAGGGCAGGGTGCGGGTGAGCTGCACGGTGCGCTCGGCCGTGCCGTCGTCGTGCAGGCCGTCCAGGCTCCAGCCCGTGCTGCCGGCCCAGGCGGCGCGCTTGGGCTGCAAGCCGAGGGTCAGGGTCAGGCTGTCGGCCACGGGCAGAGGCCCGCGGACCTCGAGCCGGTGCACCCCGGGCGCCAGCCGCACGTGCAGGAAGCCGTCGGACAGGCGCGCCAGGGCGCTGGTGGGCAGGCCGTCCACCGCCACGGAGGCGGGCACCCAGGCCTGGGCCGGGCCGGGCACGGGCCAGGAGGAGAGCGCCGCGACGTGGACCTCGGCCACCATCACCAGCACCTCACCCCCGCCGGAGCGCGGCTCCACCGCGAAGCTCAGGCGCGGGGCGGCCACGCAGTCGGGCGCGCAGTCCGAGGGGGCGGTCAGGCGGGCCTCCAGCTCCTGCAGCAGCTCCGGAGCGGGCGCGGCCTGGGCGCTGGGGACGGCGAGGCCCAGGGCCAGCACGGCCACGGCGGGCAAGGCCTGGCGGGGCGGCAGGCGCAGGCTGGTGAGCCCGGCCATGCGCAGGGCGAGGGCGAGCAACAGCGCCACCTCCAGCAGGTTCACCGCGGCGTTGGCGCGCGGCCCGAGCAAGAACAGCCACATGCTCTGCTCGGCCGTGACCGGGCCGGACCACTCCAGCACCGGATCCGTGCCCCAGGTGCCGCGCGGGTTGTAGTCCCAGCTGTCGGCGGAGTCCGGGTTCCAGTTCCACTGCTGCACGCCCGGGCCGGTGTTGGCCACGGAGGAGGGATCGTACTGCAGGGAGAGGTATTCGCCCTTGGCCGGGGCCCGGGTCAGCCCGCCGTCGTCGAAGTCGCTGCTGCCGCTGAGGTAGAGCAGGCCCGCCCCCCGTCCCCCCAGCTTGCCCTCGGGGGCCTTGTGCTGCGCGCGGGCGCCCTCCCCCCGCGCGTTCTGCTCGACGCCGCCCCAGAGATCCTCGCCGCTCGAGACGGTCTGGTCCATAGGAGTGGGCGCCCCGGAGAAGACGCCTTCATCGGGCACGGAGGACGACCAGGGGTGCTCCAGCACGGGGAAGAGCCCCACCCGCGCCTGGTGTACGGAGAAGGGCACCAGGATCAGGAGCAGGATGGCGGCGAAGGTCCACAGGAGGCCGCGGGCCACATGGCGGGCCCAGCCCTCGGGCACCCAGCGCGCCAGCCCTACGCAGATCAGCAGGAAGGCCCAGGACCAGGCGGGCGCGTCCAGCTCCTGGCGGGAGAGCGCCAGGCCCAGCAGCGCCACCGCGCCCCAGCGCCAGCCCAGCAGCCGGCCGGTGGCCAGGGCCAGGATGAGCACGAAGAAGAGGTCGAACAGGTCCCAGTCGTACAACAGCGAGCCCGGCACCCGGTCCACGCCGCCCGCGGCCACCAGGCTCCAGCCCGGGGCCAGGTGCAGCGTGGCCGAGAGGCTGGCGACATCCGTGCTCCAGCCCACGGCGGGCAGGGTCATGCCGAAACCCTCGATGCGGGACTCGGCCACCACGGCCACGTCGCCCTGACGCAGCTCCAGGCCGGCGCCCCCCTCCTCGCCGCGGGTGATGACCTGGTCCACCGCGTGATCCGCCCCGTGCCCCAGCTCGTAGGGTTGCAGCATGGCGAGGCGCCAGCCCTGGCGCATGGAGCCGGAGAAGCGGTCGCGGAAGGTGTAGCCGCCGCCGTCGGCGTCCAGCCAGATCTCCCGGGCCAGGGTGAGGCGGTTGGGGGCCGGCTCGGGCTCGCCGCGGCGCAGCTCTCCGAAGGCCAGGGGCTGGTCCGGGGAGACCAGGAAGGTGGCCAACCCGCGCCAGGCCTCGGGCAGGGGCGTGCGGGCGGGATCCACCGCGGGCGGGCCGGAGAGCTCCACGGCGCGGACCCGGTCATCGGTGCGCACGGCCCAGTACTCCTGGGCCGGCCAGGGCGCGGGCAGGGTCGGGGCGGCCAGGCGCTCCACCGGACCCTCGTGCAGGGCCTCCAGGTCCACGGTGAAGGTGCCGGCGCGCACCTGCACCACCAGCTCACCGTCGGCCGAGAAGCGGGCGGGCAGATCGGCCGTGAGGCTCAGCGGTCGGGTCCCGGGCAGGGCCACCTTCCCCAGCGCCACTTCCCGGGCCGAGCCTGAGGCGCGCAGCGTGATGTGGGTGTCCACCCGCACGGGGACGCCGTCCTGCACCTGGCGGCAGACCTCCAGATCGAGACGCTCCTCGGCGGCGGTCAGCCCGGCGCCGGGCCCGAGCCGCAGCATCCCGGCCTCGTCCACCGCGGGCTGGGGCACGGCCACGCCGTCCACCGTCAAGGCGATCCGCCCGGTGGCGGGGGACAGGGGCAGCCCCTGTGGCAGGGTGCTCCACGCGAACCGACCCGCCACGCGGTGGGCACCGGCGGCCAGCCGCAGCATGGGCACGCCGCCGGCGTCGAGCACGGGCGCGGCCTGCCCATCCACCCGCACGTCCTGAGGCCAGCGGGCCGCGCCGCCGGGCAGGGGCACGGCCATGTCACGGTCCACCCGCACCTCCAGCGCGAAGGAGCCGCCCTCCGCACCCAGATCGAGCTCGAGGGCCCCGGGCCAGACGCAGGAGGCCCCGGCCGAGGTCACGGGGCAGGACAGCTCCGGGTGCCCGTGCAGCACCCAACCGGCCCAGGGCTCCAGCTCGGGGGGGAGGCCCTCCTGGGCGCGGCAGGGCGCCGGGAGCAGGGCCCGCAGGAGGGTCGCGAGGAGGAGCATGCGCGCGATGAGAGGCATGGGATCTCCGGGATCCGTTAGGTGCGCCAAGACTCTATCAAGCCTGGAGCGTGGACATGCTGATCGGTGAGCGGGTGCGCCTGCGGGCGCTGGAGCGCGAGGACGCGCAGGCCTGCTGGCGCTGGATGAACGACCCGGACGTGCGGGAGCACCTGCTGGTGCTCACCCCCATGTCGAAGCACGCGGAGGAGCGCTGGATCGAGGGATGGGCCGACCGCAAGGACGACCACGTCTTCGCCGTGGACGCCAAGGCTCCCGGGGCCGCCTCGATGGTCCTCAACGGCCACCTGCCCCTCTCCCCCGACGCCCTCGCCGAGGACGACTGGCGCTACATCGGCAACACAGGGCTGCACCGGGTGGACACGCTGCACCGCGTGGCCACCGCCGGCATCGCCCTGGGCGAGAAGGACTGCTGGGGACAGGGCTTCGGCCGCGAGGCCCTGATCCTGCTGCTGCGCTTCGCGTTCCACGAGCTGGGGCTGAACCGGGTCGAGCTGGAGGTCTTCGAGTCCAACCAGCGCGCGCGGAAGACCTACCGTTCGGTCGGGTTCGTGCAGGAGGGGGTGCGGCGCGAAGGGGCCTACAAGCACGGCCGCTTCGTGGACTGCATCACCATGGGGATGCTGCGGGGCGAGTTCGACGCGCGGCACCGATCAGAATGAGCCCAACTCACCGACAGTTCGGGATGCCACGAGGGCTCCACATCGGGGCTGCTATGGCAGCCCCGCGCCGCCCATCAGGCGGCGAAGATGGGGGGGAGGGCGCGTGTCGCGCCCGATCGGGGGGGAAGAATCTGTCGTCGGGGGGCGGAACCCCCCGCATACCAAAAAAAGGGGCGAGGTCCCCGTTGAGGCCGTGGCCGAAACGTGGACCGTAGCCGGGCGCGGCCTCCTCGTAGACCGCCAGCGTGCCTTCGACCATGGCGTCCACCGAGAAGACCGTCCGGGCGCGGGCGAGGGCCGCCTCCAGGTCGCCCGGCGCGGCCAGCCGCGCGCGGATGGCGCGGGCGAGGGCGGCGGGGTCGTCCACGGGCGTGGGCGCGGAGGTGTCCCCCACCACCTCGGGCAACCCGCCCGCGGCGCTCACCAGCACGGGGACACCCAGGGCCATGGCCTCCACCACCACCTGCCCCATGCCCTCCTCCAGGGAGGGGTGGACCAGGAGGTCGAGCGCCGCCAGCACGGCCGGCAGATCGTGGCGTTGTCCGAGGAAGTGCAGCCGATCGCCGAGGCCGAGCGCGGCGGCCTGGGCCTCCAGCACCCCGCGCAGGGGGCCGTCCCCGGCGATGACACAGCGCTGGCCGGGCAGGCGGGCGAGGGCCTCCAACAGGACGCGGTGCCCCTTGTGGGGCACGAGGGCGCCGGCGGCGCCGATCAGGGGCCCCGTGCCGGCCAGGTCCGGGGCGGGCGCGACCTCCGGCGGGGGCGCCACACCGTCGTAGACCACCCGGATGCGCGCCGCGGGCACACCTCCCCGCACCAACACCGCGGCCACGGCGCGGCTCACGGCCACGTACAAGGCGGCGCGCCGGTACTTCCAGCGGGAGAGCGCGCCCGCGCCCAGCGCGAAGTCCACCCGCCGGTGCACCACGGGCATCGCGCCAGCCAGCAGGCAGAGGCCGTGGGCGTGGGGCGTGTGGGCGGCCACCACGTCGGGCCGGACCGCCGCGATGTGGCGTCGCAGGGCCAGCACCGCGCCGGGGCCGAGGCGGGCCGGCAGGGGCAGGACCTCCCCCCCCTGCCGGCGAGCCAGCACACCGCCGGGGGGCGCGACCACGGGGGCGCGGTGGCCGCGCGCGATCATGCCCGCCACCAGCAGGCCGAGCTGCACCTGTCCACCGCGGCCCTCCGACGCGGTGTCCACGTGCAGCACCGTCAGGCAGCGTCGGGCGATGGCCGCGCCTCCTCGGGGATCAGCCAGGGGATGTCCTCCACCACGGGGTAGAGCAGGGCGCAGGCCTGGCAGCGCAGGCCGGCGGGGTGATCCTGCAGCGCGCCGCGGCAGGCCGGACAGACCAGCAGGGCGCGGATCTCGGGATCGATGCGCCAGGGGAGCGGCTCGGGGGACGGGGCGGTCATCCGGGTGGGCTCCAGGAGGTCAGCTCGGCGTGGATGGGGCCGAAGTTCGTGTGCAGGATGGCACGAACCGGCACGCGGCGCACGTCGTCCGTCAGGTAGACCACGATCCGGCCGCGCTGCTCGAGGTCGCCGTGGTGGCGGGTGAAGAGGCGCACGGGCAGCACGGGGACGGTGCCCAGCGCGGTCTCGATGACCTGGCGCGGCTCCACGAGGGCCTCCAGCTCCCAGGTCTCGCGGCCCGAGAAGACCAGAAACCGGTAGCGCTCCCCTGGCACCAGCGGCAGCAGGCGCAGCCGGTAGAAGGCGCTCTGCGGATCCTCCACGGGGACGCCGGGGCCGGGGTAGCGGTCCTCCCAGGCCCGCCAGCCCTCGGCGAAGCGCTGGCTGCGGGCCACCACCACCCCGTCGGGGTCGATGTCCATGCTCTGGTCCTGGTGGAAGTTCCCTTCACGGAAGCGGGTGGTGTAGCGCAGCGAGCCCGGACCGGACGGGTCCCAGAGGCTCTCGATCCGGTCGTCCAGGGTGTAGACGGCGGCGTACCAGGGGGCGTTGACGGCCCCGCCCGTGAGCAGGAGGCGGCCCCCCTCCCCCGCCGCGACCTCGGCCCAGGCGCTCCCGGCGCGCACGCCGAGGTAGCGCAGATCCCAGCACGTGTGCTCTCCAGGCCCGAAGGGCAGATCGGCGGCGGAGAATGCCAGACATGTGGCGCACAGCAGGGCCGGGAGCAAGGTGGGCATCGGGGCCACCGTAGCACCGGCGCGCCGCTCAGGCGCGGTGGGTCTGCCGGCGCAGCGCGGCCAGCTCCGCCGGGATCGCCCCCCTGGAACTCTTCCCGGCCTGGGCGCAGCAGGCCGTCGATGTACCCGGCCACACCGTCCAGCTCCTCCTCGGTCCCCGCGCAGCAGGTGTGGTGCGCGCCGTCGGCGCCTACGGCCTCCAGCACCCAGAGGCCGTCGGTGACAGGGCGCCAGGCCCAGGTCAGCTCGGCGGCGTCGAGCCGGACGCCGCTCGGCAGGGTCAGCCAGTGGGGGGTGACGGTGAGCTGGCGGGGACGCAAGACGCGCGCGAGGTTCAGGGCCAGGGTGGCGCCGGCATAGCCCGCGAGGCCGAGCACGAGGCCGGCCAGCGTGCCGAACATGGGCACCACCACGGTCCATGACGAGCTGAACACCATCCCCACCAGCACAGGCCCCGCCAGCATGGCGAGCGCGGCCACCAGGCAGGCAGCCCAGTGCGCGTTGCGCGCCATGAGCTGCGCCACCCGATGGCGCGGCCAGCCCACGTGCACCCGGGCGTGGTCCGGGCTCAGCTCGACCGCGGGGAGACGCGTGGAGGGGCAGGCAGGGCGCCGCGCGGCCGGCGGCAGGGCCGTCGGGAGCAGGCCTGAGAGACCGACCAGCAGCGCCAGCACCCCTCCCCACGCGGCGGAGGGGAAGAAGGCCATGATCCCCTCCAACGCATGCAGCAGTGGCCCCTCGCCATTGGAGCTGCCGGCCAGCCCCACCAGCGTCACCAGCGCCCCGGCCACCCCGACGAACACGGCCAAGGTCACCACACCCGGCGTGTCCACGCTGGACTCGCTCGCGGGATCGGGCGTGGGTCGCTGCGTCACCGTCGTCTCCAGCAACGTCCCGGCGGCTCGGGATGCGGTGCCATAGTCGACGCCCCAACGCGGGGCCACCGGCGCCGACGCGACTCACCGCGCAGGCTCCTGCGCACCTCCGCCCGCCAGGCGCGAAGTGCGCGATACACCACGCGGCCCGGCGCGCCGCCGGCCTGCCCGCCCATCCACCCCTCTAACGCCATCTTTCGCGCGCTCCACGGCGGCCCGGCGCGCCCTGGCACGCTCTGTGCTCAAGGCCCGGTCCCGACGAAGCCCCCCACACCCCAGGAGCGACCATGGACTGGCTCATCTCCGCCCTCGATCAGCACCACGGCAGCAACGCGCACACCGAGGAGATCGCCCCCTCCTCTCCCTCCGCGAGCGCCTCGGACGCCCCCGGCTTCGCCCTCCGGCGCCGACACGCTGTACGCGTGGCCTCCGTCGCGGCCCAGGCCTCCGGCCTGCTGCCCCCCCAGCTGCGCTTCCCGGAGTCACACGCGTACTGGACCGTGTGAGCACACAGACGCAGCGTGGTTGTCGCCGAGGTTGACAGCCACCCCGGTTTCGGGCCACGTTCCCCTGGTCCCGCCCGCGGAGGCCGCATGCCGCGCCCTGCTCTGCTGCTGTTTCCCCTCACCGCCCTGGCCTGCAAGCCTCCGCCCCCGGCACCCGAGGGGCTGCAGGACTCGCTGACCTACCTGTTCCGCAACTTCTACGCCGAGGACGATGTCATCGGCGCCGGGCTCACCGGGTTCATGGACTGGGTGGACACGGACGGTGAGGAGCTGCTCGGCAAGAAGGCCGACATGGAGAACGTCGGCGAGTTCACCCTGGACTACCTCACCCCCGGGGACGTCGCGATGCTCCCCATCGTGAGCGACGTGAACCTCGATTTCGCGCCCGGCACCGTCGCCCTCTCGGAGCTGACCTGCGACTGGAAGGAGGCCGAGGCCTACCTGGTGCGCACCGATCAGGACGTGGTCTTCGGTGAGTTCGAGACCTACAGCCGCGACTTCCTCACCCCGCGCGCCACCTACGAGGCCGCCACCGCGAGCGAGGACTTCACGCCGGTGGGGGAGCCCCTGGCCGACCCCTACGCGGCCCAACCCGACCTCGGCGAGCTGGAGCGCAGCTTCCTGCTGACCGACAACGTGGCCTCGTCCACCGAGGTCGGGGTCACCCTCGAGTTCCAGCTGCTTCTCAACCTCCGCCACGGCATCTACGAGGTGCAGGGCGAGGAGGCCGGCGCCTTCCTGATCCTGACATGGATGCCCCAACGCGCCGTGAGCGAGGGCGGCGACAACAGCATGGAGCAGAGCTACAGCCTCGAGCTGGACGTCTCCCGCCCCGGCGGCAAGACCTTGCGGCTGATGGCGAGCTGGCTGCAGATCGAGGGCACCTTCGACCACGACGACAACGTGGTCAAGGTGGTGGGAGTGAACAAGAACCTCGACAGCTCCATACGGCTGGCCGACATCTGCGCAGGGGAGGAGGAGCTGCCGGCGGAGTGAGCTTTCAGCCGTCAGCCGTCAGCCGTCGTCAGCCGCAGGACCGCTCCAGTTGCCCTTCCCGCACGGCACCTGACGGTCCCTGGACGCAGCAACCGCCCACCAGCCAGCGGGCTGGAACCAACCGAGCGCGCTCCCTCGTCGGTTTCTGGCTGAACGCTGAAAGCTGAAAGCTGAAAGCTTGATCAAAACAGCTCGATGGGCTTCTGCCGGATCCCCATGTAGTCCTGCGGGTTGGTGCGGGTCTGGTCCATCCAGCCGCGCAGCTTCTGCTCCAGCTCGTAGGTCTCCCGGGGGTTCTGGGAGGAGATGTCGGTCTTCTCGCCCGGGTCGGCCTCAAGGTCGAACAGCTCCTTCTCGCCGTCCGCCAGATCCAGGATGAGCTTGTAGTCGCCCCGGCGGGTCATGCGGTGGTGGACGAACAGGCGGTAGTCGGTCTCGGAAAAGATGGGGAGCTCCTCGGGCTGGCCGCGCATGAGGGGCAGCAGGCTCTGGCCGTCCACGCCCTTGGGGCCCTCCAGGCCGAGCGCGTCGAACACGGTGGGGAACACGTCCACCAGGCGCACGGGCGCCTCGATGTCCTGGCGGCGGGCGAAGCCGGGGAGGCGCATCATGAGGAAGACGTGCAGCTGCTCCTCGTAGAGGGTGTAGCCGTGGTCGAGGGCGCCGTGCTCCATCAGCTCGTCGCCGTGATCCGAGAGGATGACCACCACCGTTTCGTCCAGCAGACCCATGGCGCGGAAGCGGTCGAGGAAGGTGCCCAGGCGCTCGTCGGCGTCCTTCACCTTCTGGTCGTAGACCGCGGCCAGGAAGCGGGCGTCCTCCTCATCGAGCACGCCCCGCAGGCTGGCGGCGTCGCCCGGCTGCTGGATGGCGTCGAGGCCCTGCTCCCGCAGGCGGGCCTGCTCCACGATGCTGCCGTCGAGATCCACGCTGAACCCAGCCCTGAGCGCCTGGCGCTTGCTCTCCGCCAGCTCGTACTGGCCGTGGCTGTCGTAGCCGTGCAGGAACAGGAAGAAGGGCTGGCCACGGTGCTGCTGCAGCCAGGCGAGCGCCGGCTCGATGCCGTAGTCCAGGCCCGCGAAGGGGCGGTCGTCCTGGTAGGTGTCGAAGCCCCGACCGAAGCCGTAGGCGGCCTGCACGCCGGCGCCGCCGGTGAAGGCCGCGGCCGTGCGCCCCGCCCGGATGAGGTAGTCCGGGAAGGTCTCGATGCCCGGCGAGAGCGAGGTGGGCACGAGCTGATCCTGGGAGAGCAGCCGGAGCTTGTTGGTGACCCCGTGCACCGAGGGCCAGCGGCCGGTGAACACCGCCATGTGCGAGGGCAGGGTCCAGGAGGCGGGGGCGACGGCGTCGTGGAAGACCACGGCCTCCTCGGCGAAGGCGTCGAGGTTGGGGGTCAGGCCCTGGCGGTTGCCGCTCAGGCCGGTGCGGTCCCAGCGCAGGGCGTCCATGCTGATCAGGAGGACGTTGAGGGTCTGGCCGCGATCGGAGAGATCGTAGGACGACTGCTGCATGGTACCGTCGGACAGGGCCTGGTCCATGGCGGCGCCGAGCGTGGTCGGGCCGCTGCCCTGGGGGCGGCGCACCAGCAGCCAGCCGATGACCGCCACGTTCAGCAGGACGACGACCGCGATGATGATCCGGACGTTCTTCACTTCTCAGCTCCGTGCCTCGGGAGGACGATCTCGGTCTCTGGTGTGGCGACGATCACCTGCAGCCCCCGGGTGGCGGCCGCCACCGCGCGGGCCTCCAGATCGATCCGGGTGCCCTCGCGATCCTGGCGCCAGGCGGGGAGCAGCTGCTCGAACCGGCTGGTCTCGGACCGGGCGCGGGCGGTGCGCCGGGCGGCATCGGCGCGGGCCTGCTCGAGGCCCTCGGCCGCCTGACCGCGCACGTCGGGCAGGAGCTTGGAGGCGTAGGCCTCGGCGGACAGGGCGATGGTCTCGCGGTCACCGCGGGCGCTGGAGACGTCGTTGAAGGCGTCGACCACGGGCCCAGGAGGGGCCAGCTCGCGCACGTCGACGGCCACCAGGCGCACGCCGAGCTGCCAGCGGTCGGCGGCCTCCTGGGCGGCCATGAGCACGCGGCGCTCCAGATCGGCGCGGCCGGTGGTGAGCAGCTCATCCACGTCGATGCTGGCGGCGGCGGCCATGGCGGTCCCCTGCACCAGGGACGCGACCACCTGCTCGGAGTCCGAGGCGGACAGGCTCCACGCGACGGGATCGCCCACGGTGTACTGCACGGCCAGGGTGAGCTGTACCAGGTTGGTGTCGGCGGTGAGCAGGCGGGCCGAGGCCAGCTCCACGCGGCGAGCCTCGGTGACGTTGAGGCGCTCGTCGGCCTCGATGGGCCAGGGCAGCCGCAGGTGCAGGCCCGCGTTGGCCACGTGATCGATGGCGCCGAAGCGGTAGACGACGGCCTGCTGACCCGTGTCGACCATCATCACGCCGCTGGCCAGCCAGCCCAGCAGCGCCGCGCCGGCCGCGCCCCAGAGCAGGACGGACCTCACTTCGGGCTCCGGGTCAGGGGGGCGAAGATGTCGCTCCCCTCGTCGAGCACCAGGATCGAGGGTTGGGCTGCGGCGCCCTCGCCGGGCTCCAGCACCTGCTGCAGGGTGTCGAGCCCGCGCAGGTAGCGGTAGAACTCCGGGTCCTGGCGGTAGGTCTCGGCGTACAGGCGCGCCGCGCCCGCTTCGGCATCGGCCCGCACCCGCGCGGCGTCCCGATCGGCCTCGGCCAGGATCTCGGCCGCCTGGCGGTCGGCCTTGGCGCGGATGGTGGTGGCCTGCTCCTCGCCCTCGGAGCGGTACTGGTTGGCGATGCGCTTGCGCTCGGCGCGCATGCGCTCGTAGATGGACTGCTCGTTCTGCAGCGGCAGCCCGAGGTGGCGCAGGCGGACATCGAGCACCTGGACGCCGAAGCGATCCGCGGCGTCCGCCATGACCCCGGCGGCCACGCCCGCGGGCAGCAGATCCACGGCGGTGGTGTCCACGGCCAGCAGGTCGGTGAACTCCTGCTTGCCCAGGGAGCCGGCGATGCGGCTGGTCACGAGATCGCCCAGGCGCACCTCGGCCGCGCTGACCAGATCCGCCCAGCGCACCTCCTCCACACCGGGGGCGCGGAGCGCCTCGAGGAAGCGCTGCGGGTCCTTCACACGCCAGAGGGTGTAGGCCTCCACCACGAGGTTCTTCTTGTCCTGGGTGAGGACTTCGGAGGGTGGGACGGCCAGCACGCGGGCGCGGCGGTCGAAGCGCACCACCTCCTGCAGGGGCCAGGGCGCCTTGAGGTACAGGCCCGGGGCGTCCACCGTGCGGACGGGGGCGCCGAAGGACAGCACCACGGCCAGCTCCCGCGCGTCCACGGTGTAGAGGGAGGCCAGGCCCAGCACCAGCAGCCCGAGGCCGGCGAGGGAGGCGCCGAGGGCCGTGCTGTTCAGGGGCGGCTTGCTCATGGGAGGTTCCTCACTTGGCGGGCGGGAGCGCGGTGGCGGTGACGGAGGGCTGAAGGGCGCCCGCGTCGCCGAACCAGACGCGGCGCCCTTCCGGGACCAGCACCAGGGTACGGCCGCCCAGGGCGGCCTCGACGGCCTCGGCGTACAGGCGGTAGCGGGTGGAGCGGGCGTCGAGCGCGGCGCCCTCGTGTGAGGCCTCCATGCGCAGGACCGCGCCTTCGGACGCAGCCGCGGCGCGCAGGGCCTCGCCTTCGGCGCCGAACCCGATGGCGGTGGCCTGGCCAAAGGCCTCGGGCAGCACGCGGGCGGCGTAGGCCTCGGCCACGTTCACGAGGGTGCGCTTCTCCTCGTCCGCGGAGATGACGTCGAGGTAGGAGGCCGCCACCGCGGCCGGCACCTTGACGCTGGAGAGGTGGACGTCCAGCACCTGCACCCCGAGGCCCACCGCGTCGACCACCTGCTGGGTGGCGGTGCGCACGCGCGCCTCCAGCTCGGCACGGCCCGTGGCCAGCACGGCATCCTGCGGCTGGTGCCCCACGTCCTGCACCAGGGCCGCGCGCCCGATCTGCACCAGGGCGCTCGCCGGGTCCTCGATGTGGAAGGTGAAGGCCATGGGGTCCGAGACCCGGTAGTGCAGCAGCGCCTCGGTCGCGACCATGGAATGATCGCCGCAGAGCAGCGGGGTGTCGGCCGTGACCAGGGCGATGCGGCGCGTGGCCGTCACGTCCACGATGATCGGCCGCTCCAGCGGGGGCGGCAGGCGCACCAGCAGGCCGGCGGGCCGCACGTCTTCGAGCGGCGTGCCCAGCCGCTCGACGATGGCCACGCTGCCGGGCGGCACCGCGCGGACGCCCCCCAGCAGGAAGACCACGCCCACCAGGGCGACAAAGCGTGGCGCTGGTAGAAAGCGCGCCACGGCGCTCTCCATGCGGCCCAGGGTGCCGGCCCGCTCGCTGGGCGCACCGGGCAGGCGCCCGGCTACGGCGTCGATCAGCAACCCCCAGGCCCCCAGCGCCACCACCACGGCGGCCAGGATCGGCAAGCTGCGCGCCCCAGGGTGCTCCAGCAGGGCCAGGGCCTGAGCGGCCACCACCAGCAGCAGCGCGCCGCGCAGGGAGGGCGCACCGTCGCGCTCCTCGGCGGGCTCCCGCGCGGCCAGCAGGACATCCACCGTCACGGCCATCGCCGCGGCCAGCAGCCCGGCGACGCTGGCGCCGGCATCACCCCAACCACCGCGCAACCAGAGGGCACCGAGCAGCGCCGCGGCGGCCACGGCGGTGCCCCAGCGCCCGATCTGTGGGGTGAGCCCACCGAGCAGCCCGGCCAGGTGCGGCTGGGCGCAGCGCAGCATGCCCACGCCCGCGATCCAGACCAGCAGCACACCCACCTCGACCCCGGTGACCAGCGCCAGCACCGCGCCCGCGTTCAGCAGCGCGAGCCAGACCCCCAGGCGAGCCAGGCGCCAGGTGCGCGCGGAGTCCGACAGGGGCTCGGGCTCCTCGCCGCCCCCCTCCCCCGCCGCGAGCCCGGCCCGCGCCAGCAACGCATAGAGCACGCCGATCACCACCAGCACCCCGCCGAGCCAGCCCAGGGGGGAGAGCAGCTCCCCGAAGACCAGCCAGCCGAGGAGGGTGGCGAACAGCACCTCGGACATGGACATCACCGCCGCCATACCGGCGCTCACCTCGCGCATGCCGAGGTTGAGCAGCCAGAAGGGCAGGTTGGTGCAGACCACCGCCAGGCCCAGCACCCACAGCAGCCCGGCGGGCGAGATGGCCAGCGTGCCGAACAGCAGCGCCAGCAGCACCAGCACCACCGCGGCCACACCCCAGGCTACGAACAGCGTGGGCAGGATGGGCGTGCCTGCTTTGCGGGTGGCGCGGGTCATGACCAGCACGGCGCCGTAGCCGAGGGCCGAGAGGAGGGCCAGGGAGTCGCCGGCCACGAAGCGCGGGTGGCTGAAGTGCCCGAGGTGGAAGAGGGAGACCCCCGAGAGCATCCCGACCCCGACGATGGCCAGGGCCGCGCCCGTGACCGCGTTCGTGGCGGGGCGCTCGCGGAAGTACCACCAGGCCAGCGGGAAGGCCGCCAGCGGGGCCAGGTTGTGCAGGAAGATGGTGTTGGCGACGGTGGTGAAGGCGTAGCCGCCCACGAAGGTGGAGGACGCCACCGCCAGGCAGAGGCCGTAGATGGCGCCGAGCTCGAGGGTCTTGCGGTCGGGCTTGAGGGCGGCGAAGCGCGCGGGGGACTCCGCCACCGCCCACACCCCGAACACCAGGGTGACCAGGATCGCCCGCCAGGCCGCCACCGTGAGGAACGGCGCCCCCGCGCGGCGCGTGAACAGCGCCATGAGCGAGAACGCGAACATGGCGCCGAGGACGAGGGCGTGGTGACGGGAGGGTCGCATGGGGGGGGCTATATCCGGCGGCCCCCTACTCCACCTTCATGCTCCGGGTCGGGGGCGGCGTGATCGGCTCCTCGCCCAGGCCCCGCTCCACCAGATCCAGCACGGTGCCGCCCACGCTCTGCAGCGGGCGCTCGGGCACCGAGTAGGACTCGTCCAGGTGCTCGCCCACGTACGCGTTGCTGGCCACGGTGTAGGTCTTCGCGGGATCCAGCGGCGCGCCGCCGACGGTCACGTCCAGCAGCTCCTGGCCGCCCTGTCCGGGTCTCCACGTCCAGGCCAGCCCGGCGCACTGGGGCGCGCTGGTCTTGCGGGTGGCCTCTGCGAAGGCGGCGCGCTCCGCCAGCCTACGGATCTCCTCACCGCTCATCTGGAAGGTGACCGCCTCGTTGCCGAAGGGCAGCACCTGGTAGAGGTCGGCGTGGGTGATGTCCCCCGCGGGTAGATCGGCGCGCAGGCCACCGGGGTTGTAGAAGGCCAGGTCCGCGCCGCTCTGCCGAAGCAACGCCCCGGCCACGAACACCCCGAGGGATCCCTGCCGGTAGCTGTCACGCTCCATGGGCGCGGTGAGGTGGCCGATCACCTGGCCGAAGCGGGCATCCACGTCTGCGGACACGCGAGCCAGGCGGGCCTGCACCGCCTCGGTGGCGGGCTTCCAGTCGCGCAGGGGCACCAGATCCACCAGGCCGCCCTGCAGCTCGGCGATGGCGTCGTCGGCCACGTGGATCTCCAGGCGCCCGACCGAGCGGGTGTAGGAGCCCGCCTGCACGATGTAGACCCCGTGGACGAGCTCCGGGGTGAGGATGGCGTCGTGGCTGTGGGCCCCGACGATCAGATCGATGAAGGGGACCCGCTCCGCGAGGACGCGGTCGGTCTCCAGGCCCGCGTGGGAGAGGACGATGAGCAGGTCGGTCTCTGGATCGAGGCGCCGGGCCTCTGCGGTGACGGCCTCGACCGGACCCTGAAAGTGCAGGTGGGACCAGGTCTCGGCGGAGACCAGCCGCTGCAGCTCGTCCGTCACCACGCCGATGAGGCCGATCTTGACGCCGCCGCGGGTGAAGACGAGGGAGGGCTGGAGGCCCGGCAGGTCCGGCGTGCCGTCGGGGGCCGCCAGGTTGGCGCACAGGATGGGGACCTCGCTGGCCCCCACGAAGGCCGAGACCCCCTCGAAGCCCTGGTCGAACTCGTGGTTGCCGAGCGCCTGGGCGTCGTAGCCCAGCTCGGCCATGAACCCGAGCACCTCGCCACCCCGGATGCCGTCGGCCTCCAGCTCGGAGAGGGGGGTGCCCGAGAGGACATCGCCGGCGTCCAGCACCAGCAGGTCTGCGGCCGGGGTGAGGGCGCGCTGGGTCTCCAGGTAGGAGCTCAGGGCCTCGAAGCCTCCGATGGCGGGCTTGCCCTCGATCCACGGGGCCGGGGTGGGGCCGTAGTGGCTGTGGGTGTCGTTGGTGTGCAGCAGGACGAGGTGCCCGTGGGCCGGTGCCTGGGGCGGCACCGCCGGGTGTGCGCAGCCCGCGGCCGCCAGAAAAACGAGGACGAGGTGCTGGCGGGGGTTCATGGAGCCTCACAGCCGCAACCGCAGGCGGCGGGCTCGGGGGAAGGCGGCGGGGTGGCCCGCGGGGGACTCGGTGCGCGCACCGGGCGGCGCTCGCCGGGCTTCTCGAAGAGGCCGTCCCGGGCCACCACGTGCGCGATGGCGCGGGCGAGCAGGCGGGCGGCGGAGCGGGCGGGGCAGATCATGGGGTGCTTCCCTCAGGCGAAGTGGGCAGGGCGGGATCCGGTTTGACGACGCGCTGGGCCTCGCCCCAGACCTGCCAGGCCGCCCCGTCCCAGGCGTACATGGCGGGGCTGACGGGCTCCTCGGCGCCCTCCCACAGGCGGCGCACGCCCACCGCGACCATCTGCTGCAGCTCCGGATCGCCCAGCGGCATGGCGATGAGCACGTCCCGCGTGGGGATGCCCACGGCGAAGGGCTGGCCACCGAAGCGGGCGGCCAGGGCCGCCGGGTGGAACAGGGCGGCCTGGTCGAGGCCGTCCCCCACGGCCGAGAGCAGGTAGGTGCGCGGGTCGTCCGGGATGGGCACCACCTCGGGACGCGCCGCCGTGATCCCCTCGGCCATGCGCGCCTTGGCGAGGCTCATGGCCTCGGACTGCGGCACCTCCCAGGCCTCGAGATCGGCCACGGTGACCAGCCGGCGGCCTTCCCCCGCGGGCACCGTGAGGCAGACCACGAGCCCCTCCGCGAAGGGACGGCAGGCGGGCACGGAGGCGCCTCCCTCGACCCCCCGGGCCAGGGCCTCCTGCGACCAGGCGACAGGCAGGCTGACGCGGTCCACGAGGGGCAGGAGGGCCTCGGGCGGCGCGCCGAGCGCGAGGGGGGACAGGACGATCAGTGGCAGCACGGGCTACTCGGAGAGCTTGTGCGCGTCCACCAGCGGACCGATCTCCTTGCGCAGGACCTTGGCCGAGGCGTCGCGCTGGTCCATGAGCTCGCTGAGCTGGGAGGTCATGTGGCGCTGCCGCTGGCAGAGGACCTTGGCCATCTCGTGGATCAGCCTGAAGGCGGCGAGGTTGTCCTCGTTGAGCAGGCCCTCGAACTCGAAGCGGGGGAAGCGGAAGACGGTGGCCTCGCCGCGAGCGGTGACGGTGGCGCTGCGCGGGCTGCCGTCGAGCACCGCCATCTCTCCCACGCAGGCCCGCGGGCCGGACACCGTGATCTCGCGCACCGGGCCGAGCTCTTCGGCCCGGGTGACCGAGAGCTGGCCCTCGAAGACGACGTACCAGGCATCCCCCTCCTCGCCCTCGGAGAACAGGGTCTGGCCATCGCGCAGGCGCCGGATCTGCATGATGTGCACGATCTCCGACAGCTCGCCGGCGCTCAACCCCTCGAACATGGGGGTCTCCAGGAGGAAGAGGATGATCTGTTCCAGGGTGACGGTCTTGCGGCTCATGGCTCACCGGCGAAGCACGACTCGGACACCGTCATACCACAGACGGCGCGGGCGCTGGAACCCCCACCCGCGAGGAATGGTCCCCCGCTCACCCCTCCGCGAGGGACCGCATGCGCTCGGTCAGGAAACGGAGCGCCTCCGCCCGGCCCGCACGCCCCGCGGGCACCGGCCCGCAGGCGACGTAGCGCACCTCGACCCGCGCGAAGGGCGACGGCACCAGGAAGCGATCCCAGGAGCGCAACCTCAGGGCTGGGCGCGCGTGCACGGCGAAGAGCACGATGGGGCGCCCGGACACGCTCGCGAGGGTGAGCACGCCCGGCTGGGCCTGACGCCGTGGGCCACGGGGCCCGTCCACCGCCAGGGCCACGCTGGCACCCGCCTGCAGCCGCCGCACCGCGGCCAGCGCCGCGGCCCGCCCACCCCGGCTGCTGGAGCCCCGGAGCACACCGTAGCCCAGCCGCGCCATCACCTCGGCCAGCAGCGCACCATCGGCGCTCAGCGAGGTCATCGCCTCGAACCCCAGCCCGCGGTGGAGCGCGATGAGCGGGAGCTGATCCTCGTGGAACAGGGCCGCAATCACGGCCCCAGCGCCCAGCGCGCCGTGCAGCACCCCCTGGTCCCGACGCCGCACGCGCCAGGTCGCCGCCAACAGCCGGACCCCCCACGCGAGGGCCCAGCCGAGCAGCCTTCGCTGGCGCGGTCCCATGGGCATGGCGCACTGGTATCGGCTCTCGCCTCCCGACTCCAGACCGGGCTGTTTCTTGATAGTTCCCCATGCCGCGGGGGCCGCGGCTCCCGGAGCCATGAAACAGGAATTTCGCGCAAAGACGCAAAGACGCCAAGGGCAGAGCCAGGGTCGGATGCACGCTCGCCCGGTGCGATGTGTGGGCAGAT